>NZ_JBFAWA010000045.1:0-114520 GCF_040680035.1 Nonomuraea sp. NPDC052116
GCCACGGGTGCGGCGATCGTGCGCAAGGCTCTGGAGGAGCCGCTGAAGCAGATCGCGGTCAACGCCGGCCTCGAGGGCGGCGTCGTGGTGGAGCGCGTTCGCAACCTCACCCCGGGTGAGGGCCTGAACGCCGCTTCCGGCGAGTACGTCAACATGTTCGAGGCGGGCATCCTCGACCCGGCCAAGGTGACGCGCTCGGCGCTGCAGAACGCCGCCTCCATCGCGGCGCTCTTCCTCACCACCGAGGCCGTCATCGCCGAGAAGCCCGAGAAGAACGCTGCTGCTCCGGCCATGCCGGGCGGCGGCGACATGGACTTCTAGGTCTTTTCTTCGCTGTTCATAACAAGGGCGGCCCGGTTTTCCGGGTCGCTCTTGTTTTCGTTTATCAGCCATTACGTTTCATAATTGATCCGCTACTCCGAGTGAGGAAAGGTGGTGATCACACACCTCAACGAAGGAGTAGAGGATGCTTTCCCGCAGCAAGCGTATTTTCGGCATCGCCATTCTGAGCGCGGCCGCCGCGGCCGCCTTCGCCGTCCCTGCCCATGCGTCCAGCACCCCGGTCATCACCGGTGCGCTCATGAAGGTGGTGCAGGCGCCGCTCTGCCTGACCACGGGGACGCTGGCCGGCGACTCCAAGCTGGGAGTCCCGCTCGTCGAGGAGCTGCTGCCGCAGCTCGGGGCCTCTTGCGCAGTGTTCGCCTGACGCCTGCCGCGCTCTCGGTCTCTCGGACGCCCTGCCCTTCGCGGTGGGGCGTCTCCCTTTTTCCGGCCCGCGGGCCGTCTCCCTCTTTCGCGCCTGCCGCACCGCCCTCCGGAGGGCGGTGCGGCCGTGGGCGCGGTCAGGTGCTGTAGGTCGGGACGACGTGGCCGCGGGCCAGGGTGTTGGCGGTGATGTTGAAGCCCACCACCGCCGGGCTGGCGTCGCCGTCCACGCCCAGCTTGTCGACCCCGAGGGCGTGCACCGTGAAGACGTAGCGGTGCGGGGTGCCGGGGGGCGGGGCCGCGCCGCCGAACTCCTTGGTGCCGTAGTCGTTGCGGGCGTGGACCGCCCCCGCGGGCAGGCCCTTGAACTCCGGGCCGGTGCCCGCGCCCGCCGGCAGCTCCGTCACCGAGGCCGGGAGGTCGAACAGCACCCAGTGCCAGAAGCCGCTGCCCGTGGGGGCGTCGGGGTCATAGCAGGTGACGGCGTAGCTGCGGGTCCCGGCGGGCGCGCCGGACCAGCGGAGGTGCGGCGACTGGTTACCGCCCTTCATGCCCCAGTCGTTGAAGACGTGGAGGTCGTTCAGCCGCTCGCCGTCCTGGATGTCGTCGCTCTCGACCACGAGCGCGGGAACCGACGGCAGGTGTTCATGTGGAAGCGGTGCTGGCACGGCATCCTCCTAGGTTGAGAGCTCCTTGCCCAGCCATCCTAGAAGCGGCCGTGCCCGCCGACGATCAGCCCGTCAGCTCGGCCGGCAGCGGCTTGTCGTGCAGGACCGTCAGGGACGTCACCGCACGGGTCAGCACCACGTACAGCCTGGCCAGGCCCCTGGGTTCGGCCGCGACGATGTCCGCGGGCTCCACGACGATGACGTGGTCGTACTCCAGACCCTTGGCCAGGGTCGCGGGCACGATCAGGAGGCGGTGCTCCTCGTCCGAGTCGGGGCCGAGCACGGCGTGGGAGAGGTCGGCCAGCGCGCGGGAGACGTCGGCGACCAGGGCGTCCGGGACGATGACGCCGATGGAGCCCTCCCTGGTGAGGACCTCCGCGGCGGCCTCCGCGAGCGAGCCGCCGGGGCGTACCGCGAGCGAGCCGAGGCCGGGGCGCAGCGACCGCGGCGCGGCCAGGTCGGGGGCGATGGAGGGGAGCAGCCGGGCGGCGTAGTCGAGGACCTCCCGCGGCACGCGGAAGCCGAGCGTCAGCTCCGTCACCTCGCCTTCGCGCTGGCCCAGGTGCTGGAGCACCGACTCCCACGAGCTGGTCGACCACGGGGTCGTGCCCTGGGCCAGGTCGCCGAGGACGGTGGCCGAGCCGTTGCGGCAGCGGCGGCCGAGCGCTCGCAGCTGCATCTCGGAGAGGTCCTGGGCCTCATCCACCACGAGGTGGCCCAGGGACGGGGTGCGCTCCATGAAGTCGCGCAGCTCGTCCAGGAGCGCGGCGTCCGCGGCGGACCATTTCGCGGACTTCCAGCTCCGGTACGGCTTCCGCCATATAAGCATTTCCAGCTCATCCGGCGACAAATCGGATTTAGCGGCCTTTGTCAGGAATTCTGGGTCGGAGAGGAGGCGATAAAGGACTTGCTCCGGCGTTAGTTTGGGCCAGACCGTATCAACGAGCTGTTTCACCGGTTTCGACCTGGCGACGGCGTCCTGCACCCGGTCGTCGGGCGATTCGCCGCGCTGCTCCATTCGTACGAGCACCATGTGGGCCAGTCGCTGCGCGAGTGCCGCCCGGCCGGGGTTGTAGCGCGTGGTGCCGCGCAAGGAGGCCACGATCTCGCGTACCTCGTAGTCCGCCACCCGGTAGCGGTAGGCGCCCTTGGAGAAGACCACGCCGTCCTCGGGCTTGACGATGTGCAGCCAGAGCGCGCGTTCGAGCACCGCCGCCATCCTGGCGTCGCCCTTCAGCGCCGCCACCATCGGGTCCTCTTCGGCGGCGTACTCGCCGAGCAGCCCGCCCACCGTGGTCTGGTCGACCTTGACCTCGCCGAGCGCGGGGAGCACCGAGGAGATGTACGACAGGAAGGCGCGGTTCGGGCCGACGATCATCACGCCCGCCCTGGCGAGCCGCTCGCGGTGCGTGTACAGGAGATACGCGGCCCGGTGCAGGCCCACGGCGGTCTTCCCGGTGCCGGGGGCACCCTGGACGCACACCGTCTGGGCCAGGGTGGATCGGACGATCTCGTCCTGGTCCGGCTGGATGGTGGCGACGATGTCACGCATCGGGCCGGTGCGCGGGCGCTCGATCTCGTCGGTGAGGATCTGCGACGGGCCGATCTCGCCGCCCTCGCCCAGCGGCTCGTCCTCGAACGCGGTCAGCGCGCCGCCGTGGTATCCGAAGCGGCGCCTCCGTACGACTCCCATGGGGTCGGCGGGGCTGGCCTGGTAGAACGCCTGGGACACCGGCGCGCGCCAGTCGATGACCAGGGGCTTGCTGCCGCCGTCGTGCACGTGGCGGCGGCCCACGTAGATCGTGCCGGGGAGGTCGTCACCCGCCTGCCGGTCGAGGCGGCCGAAGAACAACGGGGTGTCGGGGTGGTCGGCCAGCGCGGCCACGCGCTGGTCGAGGAGGGACTGGAGGATCTGCTGCGACACCCAGTCACCCGCCGCGTCCGCGGACAGCGACTGGGCGTGGGCGCGCATCGCCTTGAGCGCGGCCCTGGACTCGGCCAGGTGAGCCTGCTCGGAGGCCAGTACGTCGGAGGGTATGTCGGGGGCCAATTGGTGTCCGGGCATGCGAAAGCGCCTCCCTGGGTCGGAAACGAAGGTGGTAAGGCAGCGAATCGGCCAGTCTAATGGCGACGCGGGGCGGCCTCCAAAGCATTTACCCCGCCGACCACCTACGCGCCGCCCCCGCCCACCGGCTCCACCCAGCCACCCACCGTCCTCGTCGGTCGCCCGCCGTCCCCGCGCGGTCGGCTTGTCGTCCCCGTCGGTCGCCCGCCGCTGCTCTCAGCCTCGGCGTCCACCCGCCGTCGTCGGCGCGGCCCCTCGGGGGTCGGCGCGGCGGCGGGTCGGGCGGGCGGTCATGAGGGTGAGGGGCGGGGCCGATGAGCGTCGCGTCTGCTCACCCGGCCCGGGTCGGCAACCGGCGCGGCGGGGGAGGGATGCCCGGTGGGGCGGAACGGCGTCGCGCTGCGCCGGGCAAGCGCAGCGGTGGGGTGATGATCGGAGGGTGACGGCGGCAGTGGGGTGATGATCGGGGCGAGTAGCGGTCTGCGGGGAGGGGTAGGGACAGGTGATGGCGCGGATTCAGCTGCGTTTTTCGCCGATCATTCCCACGATCGCCAGTTTCCTGCTCGCCGCCCTCTGGGCGTTGTCCGTCTTCGCGGGCTGGGGGTCGGAGGCGTTCTGCCAAGGCGGCGAGTCCGCTTCGACCTGCTCCCAGCGTCTTGGTACGGTCTCCACGGTGTCTGGGCTGTTCGCCGCGCTCGCCGCCTGCTGCACGGCGGCCGCCTGGCTCATCCCGTGGTCCAGGCAGGACCCGCGCACGTTCGGGCGGGTCATGGGCGCGGGAGTGGGCGCCTGGGTCGTCGCGGAGGGTGTGTTGTTCCTCGGCGGCCTGATGGCGCGGTAGGACGCCCCCGCCGCCTCGAAGCTTCTTATCGGTAACAACCGGGAAATACCGAAAAATTCGGGCATATCAGGTGCGTTTGTCGGATCATGGGGGTATGTCGGAGGCGGCGTGATAGTACGCAGGTGAGGGGGGTGGTTCGATTGTCTTCGGCCCGCGGAGTTTCGTGGACGTGACAGCACGCTGAACATGCCTGGCCGCTCGAGACGAGCGGCCGGGCGTCACACCTCGCCGTGCACGTCGTCGGCGTCGATGATCTGGTACGCGTACCCCTGCTCGGCCAGGAACCGCTGCCGGTGCGCGGCGAACTCCTGGTCCACCGTGTCCCTGCTGACCACCGTGTAGAACCGGGCGCCCCCGCCGTCGGCCTTGGGCCGCAGCACCCGGCCGAGCCGCTGGGCCTCCTCCTGGCGTGAGCCGAACGTGCCCGACACCTGGATCGCGATCGCGGCCTCCGGCAGGTCGATGGAGAAGTTCGCCACCTTGGACACCACCAGCACCTGGATCTCCTTGTCGCGGAAGGCCTGGTAGAGCCGCTCCCGCTCCTTGACCCTGGTCTCGCCCTTGATGACCGGCGCGTTGAGGTGCTCGCCGAGCTCGTCGAGCTGGTCGATGTACTGGCCGATGACCAGCACCTGCTCGCCCAGATGGCGGCGGACCAGCGCCTCGGTGACGTGGGTCTTGGACGGCGTGGTGGCGCAGAAGCGGTAGCGCTCCTCGGACTCGGCCATCGCGTACGCCAGCCGCTCCTCGTCCGTCAGCGTGACGCGTACCTCCACGCAGTCGGCGGGGGCGATCCAGCCCTGGTTCTCCATCTCCTTCCAGGGCGCGTCGTACCGCTTGGGACCGATCAGCGAGAACACGTCGCCCTCGCGCCCGTCCTCGCGCACCAGCGTCGCGGTCAGCCCCACCCGCCGGCGGGCCTGGAGGTCGGCGGTCATCCGGAAGATCGGCGCGGGCAGCAGGTGCACCTCGTCGTAGACGATCAGGCCCCAGTCGCGGGCGTCGAACAGCTCCAGGTGCGAGTAGACGCCCTTCCGCCTGGTGGTCATCACCTGGTACGTGGCGATGGTGACCGGGCGGATCTCCTTCTTCGAGCCGGAGTATTCGCCGATCTCGTCCTCGGTCAGCGACGTGCGCTTGATCAGCTCGGTCTTCCACTGGTGGGCCGAGACCGTGTTCGTGACGAGGATGAGCGTGGTGGCCTGCGCGTGGGCCATGGCGGCCGCGCCGACGATGGTCTTGCCCGCGCCACACGGCAGCACGACCACACCGGAGCCGCCGTGCCAGAACGCGTCCGCCGCCTCCTGCTGGTACGGCCGCAGCGCCCAGCCCTCCTGCAGCAGCTCGATCGGGTGGTGCTCGCCGTCCACGTAGCCGGCCAGGTCCTCCGCCGGCCAGCCCAGCTTGAGCAGGGCCTGCTTGACGTTGCCGCGGTCGCTCGGGTGGACGATGACCGAGTCGGCGCCGAGCCGCTCGCCCAGCATCGGCTGGATCTTCTTGGAGCGCAGCACCTCCTCCAGCACCGCCCGGTCGGTGGAGGTCAGGACCAGGCCGTTGACCGGGTCCTTCTCCAGCCGCAGCCGGCCGTACCTGGCCATCGTCTCGGCGATGTCCACGAGCAGGGCGTGCGGCACGGGGTAGCGGCTGAAGCCGATCAGCGCGTCGATGACCTGCTCGGCGTCGTGTCCGGCGGCGCGGGCGTTCCACAGGGCCAGGGGGGTGACGCGGTAGGTGTGCACGTGTTCGGGAGCTCGTTCGAGCTCGGCGAACGGCGCGATCGCCTTACGGCAGTCGTTCGCTCGTTCGTGGTCGACCTCGAGCAGCAGTGTCTTGTCCGACTGGACGATCAGCGGTCCATCGCTCACTGGCTTTTCTCCGTGGGGTTCCGTACGGGGCCTCGCGCAACAGGACCATCGTCTCCCGATCCTGGCTCTCCCGCTCCGAGACTCCAACAACCCGCGCGCCCGGATTAGTCCTCGGGCGGGCCAAGAGCCGCGGCGGTCAGTCGTCGAGATAGCCGGACAGGCCCAGGAAAAGGATGATGCCGGCGCTGAGCACGAAGCCGAGCCCGAACATGATCCAGCTCCAGATCACCATCGTGCGGGCGGTCTGCGGCTCCGTGCGGCCCTTGCCGAGCGCCAGGCCGGCCAGGATCGCGCCGGGCAGGCCGAGGAGGTTGCAGCACCCGACGAGCGCGAGGAGGTTGAGCACGAGGGAGACGATCGCGTTGGCGCTGGGCCCGTCGTCGCGCCGCGGCGGGGGATAACCGTAGCCGTACGGCGGCGGCTGCTGCTCGCCGTAGGGGGCGCCATAAGGCTGGTACGGGTAGCCCGACGGATCTTCCTGGCTCATGTTCACCTCCAGACACGTCAACACTTATCACGGAAAGGAGGCGCGTCTGACCGCGCTGTGAGATCCCACCATGGATCGCCGGGCCGAAGGCGGTCAGTCGAGGCGGGCCCGCAGTGCCTTGCGATCGAGCTTGAGCACGCTCGTCACCGGCACCGAGTCCACGAACCTCACCTCGCGCGGGTACTTCACCCGCCCCACGCGCTCGCGGGCCCACTCGATCAGCTCCTCGGCCGTCACCGTCGCGTCCTGCCTGAGCTGGACGAACGCCACGACCTCCTCGCCGATCCGCGGCTCCGGGCGGCCCACGACGCCCGAGACCACCACGTCGGGGTGGCGGTTGAGGGCGTCCTCGACGTCGCGGGGGAACACGTTGAAGCCGCCCCGGATGATCAGGTCCTTCTTCCTGTCCACGACGTAGAGGTAGCCGTCGTCGTCCACGCAGCCGATGTCGCCGGTGCACAGTTCCCTTCCGATCAGCGCGGTGCCCTCGGGGTCGGGCTCGTGCTCGCCCCAGTAGCCGAGCATCAGCGCCTCGCCCGAGACGCAGATCTCGCCGACGTCCCCGGCCTCCAGCTCCTCGCCCTCGCCGTCGCGGATGGCGATCGTGTAGCCGGGCAGCGGGAGGCCGACGCTGCCGGCCTTGCGCCTGCCCGGCGGGTTGAACGTGGTGACCGCGCTGGTCTCGGTCAGTCCGTACCCCTCGAGGATCTGCACGCCCGGCACCCTGCGCTCGAACTCCTCCAGCACGTCCCTGCCGAGCGGCGCCGCGCCGCAGGTGAGGAAGGACAGGTCGGGCAGCGGGTGCGACTCCAGCGGTTCGGCGAGGAGCAGCTGGATCATGGAGGGTACGACGGTGCCGTACTGGACGTGCTGCTCGGCGGCCAGCGCGAGGAACGTCTTCGGCTCGAACCAGCGCATCAGCACCGCCTGCTGCGGCTCCGTCGCGTGCATCGAGGCGATCGAGATGATCAGCCCGTACGCGTGCGAGAGCGGCACCGGCACCAAAGCACGATTTTTCCCTTCTTGGTGGGACATGTCCCAGACGTCCTTGGCCACCCGCCAGAGGCCGCCGTGGCTCAGCATGACGCCCTTGGCCCGGCCCGTGGTGCCGCCGGTGTACATCAGAGCGGCCAGATCGCCGGGGTCCCTGGTCACCGGGCCGCGTTCGGGAGCCCGTTCCAGCTCGGCCGTGTCCACAAAAATAGGGATATCGACGGCGGTGCCCGTACGGTATCCACCAGTTCGGGCGAGGTGACGATCGCGGACGCGCCGCTGTCGAGCAGGATGTGCCGCAGCTCGTCGGCGCCCACCAGGAACACGGCCGGAGTGACCACCGCGCCCGCCGCCCACAGCGCCTGGTAGATCAGCGGCACCTCGGGGGAGTTCGCCATCATCACGACCACCCGGTCGCCGGGCCCGATCCCGCCCTCGGCGAACCCGCCGCACATCCGGCGCGCCCGTTCGGCGAGCGTGTGGCTGCGGTGCCAGACGCCCTCGTAGAACGTCGCGTCGTGATCGTCGAAGCGGCCCCAGGACTCCTCGGCCAACTGGCCCAGCGTTTGCTCGGTCACATGCCCAACCTGATGCGATCGTGGTCACGCCGTCAACCCTTGACTAGTCATGGTGGGCGGGGCCGAGTTGACCGGTAAATGACAACATATCTCCCTCTATAGTCGTTCGTGTTTTCTTGTGGGCCTAGATCGTGTAATGGTGGAAGATCTAGGGGCCATGGGGCCTGCCGAGGCAAGGGAAGTCATGATCGACATGTCCACGTCAAGCGGCCCCGAACGCGAACGTCACGCGAAAGGCCAGGTCAGGGTGGCTTTGGTGACGCTCTGCGAGCTCTTCGTAGTAAAAGAAGAAACTTGTTAGGCGTAGTTATTTTCTGTAGAAAACTTTCCAGTCAACCCTGAGGTGAATTCGTGACCGAAACGCCTGAATCGGGCGAGATCGACCTCGATGACATAACGCTCGGCCAGAGCTTCTTAACGGTGTACGAGCACCTGCGGCCGTTCGCCGCGCCGGTCACCAGGGACCTGAAGCGACGGGACGCCGACGCGCTCCTGCGCTCCTACCTGGAGCCCGGCTGCTTCCCCGAGGCCGTACGCCGGCTCAGCGTCCGCCACCTGCTCGTCCTCGTGGGCGAGGAGGAGACGGGCAAGCGACTGGGCGCCATCGCCCTGCTCTCCCGGATGTCCCTGGCCGAGAGCACGATCACCGTGCTGTCGCCCGCCGGCAGTGCCGCCGACCTGCTGTCCAGGACCGAGTACGAGCCGGGGCGGGCGTACCTGCTGCACGACTGGATCGCCGAGAGCACCGACAGGATCGAGCTGCTCAACCTGGCGCGCAAGCTGGCCGAGCTGGGCTCGTACCTGGTCATCACCCGGAACGGCGTCCCCTCCCAGGCGGCCGAGGTGGAGCAGCCGTGGGGCGTGCCGGAGCCGGGGGAGCTGTTCGACCTGTGCCTCAGGGCGTACGGACTGCGCGCGGGCCACAGCCCCGAGGAGCTCACCCGGGCCCGTGACCTGGCGCTGACCCTGCCGACGCCGGCCGAGGTCGTGCGCCTGGCCGGGCGGCTGGTGGGGGACGACGAGCCCTCGGGGGAGGACGTGGCGGCCTGGTTCGACACCAAGCCGCTGCTGCACGAGGTGCGGGAGGTGGCCGCGCTCGCGTTCCTGCATGGGGTGGGCGGGCCGGTGTTCGAGCGGCAGTTCGCCAGGCTTGAGAGGATCTGCCAGGCGCAGGAGCGGCGGGTGCCGCGCGTGTCCCATCCGCTGGTCGCCCATGAGGAGGGCCGCGTCGAGTTCCGGGTGCCGCACCACCGTGGGCAGGTGCTCGCGGAGCTGGTCGGGCGGTATGGGTTCTGGCTGTGGCAGCCGCTGCGCGAGTGGGTGCGGTCGCTGGCCTGGGAGGGGGCCGACGTCCGGACGCGGGCCGCGGAGGGGGTGGCGTTGCTGGCGGCGTACTCGCTGAAGGACGCGCAGCTGGAGTTCCTGGACGTGTGGGCGCGGGGCGGGAACGCGGAGCGGCTGGCGGCGGGGGACGCGCTGTCGTACATGTGCGCCGACGACACGCTCGCCACCGAGGCGCTCAGGATCGCGCTCGCCTGGACGGCCGATCCGCTGGACCCGCGGGCCACGGCGGCGGCCGTGGCGCTGGGCGGCGGGCTGTCCATGCGGTATCCGGCCGACGCGGTGCGGCGGTTGCGGCGGCTGGAATCCGGCGGCGGGCCCTCGGCGGGTGTGGCGGGACGGGCGTCGGCGCTGCTGGCCGAGCACGCGGGCCGGTGCCACGACGCCCGGGCCCGGACGGTCACCGCGCTGTCCGCGCCCCTCGCCACGGACGCCTGACCCCGCCCCGATGACGCTCGCCGGGGCCGCGGGACCCCGGCGAGCCCCCGCACACCGGAACCCCGCGCATCGAGACCTCAACGCTCCGGAGACCCCCGCGCGCCGGGACCTCGGCGCGCGGCGGAGGGTGGGGGTCAGAGGCCGGCGACGCCGGTGATGCGGTGGAGGGCGAAGCGGTGGACGGCGGCCCGGGTCTCGTCGTAGGCGGTCAGGTAGCCGCCCTCCATCCGAGCCGGCTCCAGGATGCGCGAGGTCGCGTTCCCCTGCGAGTCGAGGTACCCGATCCACACGCGTACCCCCTGCTTGATCGCCTCCTGCAGGGCCGAGATCGTGGCCGTCGCGGGCCCGCGCGGCACCTGCCCGCCCGGCGCGTCCACGGGCTCGCGCCGCGCCAGGTGCGCCGCGTCACCGGCCCGCAGCGCGCGCACGGCCGCCGTCGCCACCCCCGGGTCCAGGCCGTTGGGCGACGCCACGGCGCGGACGGGGGCCAGCCCCTCGGTACGGCGGCTGTCGAGCTGCGAGATGATCACGTCGCCGTCGAGCGACTCGGCGACGGGCGCGTACCCCATGGCACGCAGCGAGTCGACCAGCGCCGCCCTGGACGAGCGGGAGGCGATCACGGTGGGGGCCAGCCTGCGCAGCCGCAGCGCGGTGGAGCGCCGGTCGGCGGTGATCTGGTCGAGCAGCGCCGGGTCGTCGCACCGGATGTACGCGCTGGCCGTGCCCACCCGGATGCGCCCGTGGCGCCTGGCCACGTCGGTCACCAGGTACGACAGCGCCTGCGGCACCGGCGTGGCCGAGTGGCGGGTCAACATCGACACCAGCTCCTCGCCCCCGTGCCCCGCGTCGAGCGCCCGCCGGATCGAGCTCTCGCTGAACCGGTAGACGGTGGCCCCACCCTTCGACTCCACGTCGGCGGTGAGCGTCATCCAGCGGTTGAGCTCGCTCGTCAGCGGCCCCGGCGCGACGGCGGTGAGGTCGGCCTGGAGCAGCACGTGATCGACGGGCTCCGGCAGCAGCGGCGCGAGCACCTCCGCGGGCTCGCCGCCTTCGAGCAGCGCCCGCCCATGGGCCGACAGCGCGCCCAGTCCCGTCACGCCGACCTGCTCGGCCTCCCGCAGCGCGAACTCGGTGAGCTGCTCGCGCAGCGGCCCCCGGCGGCGCGGCTGCTCCCACGCCAGGCGTTCGAGGACCGAGTCGCGCGAAGGTGCGAGGCCGGGCGCGGCCGCGAGCACGCCCAGCGTGGCCGCCCTGACCCCGGGCGCGGAGGAGCGGCGCAGGTCGGTGTGCAGGGCGTTGAACGGCCTGTCCCGATCGTCCCGGTCACCGACCAGGCCGGGCACGCGGTCCATGTGCAGCCAGGTGAGCGCGAGGGTGACCCACCGGTCGGCGGTCGCCCTGACCCGCCAGAGGTCGTAGCCGGAGGTCGGCAGCCACTCGCCGTCCACGCCGCCGCCCGCCGCGATCAGCCCGGCCGCGTGCGCCACCTCGATGACCAGCGCCGCAGCCCACTCGGGCAGGTCCAGCTCGCTCGTGGCGCGCTTGAGGTCGCGCACGCCCAGGCCGCCGGTACGCAGCACGCCGGGCGGCTCGACGCTCCACCGCTCGCACAGCTCCTCGACCGACCTGACGAACGCGAACGCCTGCCCGGCCGCCGTACGATCGGCCAGCTTCCGGTCGCGCGCCGTCCCTTCGAGCGGCGGCGGGAGGGCCAGCAGGCCGCGGTGCACCCGTCCGCCACGCAGGTAGAGGCCGACCTCGCGGGGCAGGGTCACGCTCTCCTCGCCGGTGGCCGCCAGCAGCCCTCTGGCCAGCAGCTCCTCGATGGGCGAACGGGCGGAGGCCACGCTCACCTCACGCCTGGCGTTGGGCACGCGCCCGGTCGGCGGCCCCCAGGCGAGCTGGTCGAGCGCGCCCCTGGCCTCGGGTGAGACGGACCCGACCAGGGCGGCGGGCTCCGCCAGCGCGGCCGCCAGCCGTTCCTTGCCCGAGCCCTCGGTGCCCGGCGCGACCTCGTCGGCCATCTCGTCGAGCTGTTCGGGCGCGTGATGCCGGAACGCGTCGACCGCCTTCGGTCCGAGCCCGGCCGGGTCCTCGAGCACCTTGCGCACGCCGGGCCCCAGGTCGAGCGCGTCGTCGGGCCCGTAGACCAGCGCCAGCTCGAACAGCCGGTCCAGCGCGGCCGACAGCGCGGGCTCGGCGCCGCGCGCCCCGCTCCCCGTGCCGCGCGCCCCGCTCCCCGTGCCGCGCGCCCCGCTCTTGGCGTCGCGCGCCCCGCTCTCCGCCGCATCGCCCGCCAGGGCCGCGGCCACGAGCTCGCGCAGCCGCTCCCTGGGCATCGGCCCGTCCCGTACGGCCAGCGTCTCGACGACGGCCAGCGTGAAACGGTCGAGCCGGTCGAGCACCCTGGCGATCGCCGACGGGCTGCCCGCCCGCGACGCCAGGCCTTCCAGATGCGCGGGCACCGGAGTGATCAGCTCGGGCCGCGCGGAGACGAGCGCCCGCAGCTGTTCGTCGGTGCGCCCCCTGATCCACTCCGTGAACTCCATCGTTGCCATGGTATGTCCCACCTGATTGGGGCAGCATTGCTTGACGTGATAGAGCGCGCGGACCAGCTCGTCCTGAACTACGTCTCCAAGGCGGCCGATGCCGCCCACGGCGTGCTCAGGGCCGACCAGCGGCTCGACTTCGCCAAACGACTGCGCGCCAGGATCGAGGAGGAGCGGCGCGGCAGCCAGAACGCGCGCGAGGTGTCGAAGGTGCTGGCCAGGTTCGGCGACCCGGTGGCGCTGGTGGAGCGCGAGGCGCGCCGGCTCGCCGAGGCGGGCGTCCCCACCATGCGCGCCGAGGCGGGCGTTCCCGCCATGCGCGCCGCCGAGGAAGGTCCGCCGGCGCAGCCCTCCGGGGCCCAAAGCACCGGGGATCAGGGCTCCACGCGGCGCTTCCCCACGATCGTGGACGACGCCGACGCGCCCCCTGGCGTCCAGACGTACCGGAGGATCGCCAGGGAGAGCCTCGACAGGGGCCGGGGCCTGCCGTTCGCCGGGCTGCGCAGGATGGCCATGTCCAGCGCGAACCCCATGACGACCGGCGGCAGGGACGCCAGGACCCTGGTCAAGGAGCATCCGCGCGACGCCGGCGCGATGGTCGTCCTCGTGGTGGCCGCGCTGCTGCTGCCGTTCGACCTGCCGCCGCTGGCGATCTTCGAGATCCCCGTGCTGGTGTGGGCGGCCGGGGCGGTGCTCGTGCTGTTCAGCGAGAGCTGGAGCCTGCGCGACAAGCTGCTCGGGATCGGGGCGCCGCTGCTCGGCTACTCGGCGGGCGGCGTGCTCGTCGGTGGCCTGCGGGTGGGGAGCGAGCCGGGGTTGCAGGCGTTCTTCGCGCAGTTCTACAGCGTCAGCGGCACCATGTTCATGATCGGTACGGGGCTGGGCGTGGTGTGGCTGGCCTACCGGCTGCTCGACGTCAGCTGACCGGCGCGGGGCTGGGCAGCAGGCCGACCGCCAGGCGCACCCACCCGGCGACGAACTGGTCCTTGTCCGCGTAGCCCGGCAGCTCGCCCACCGTCTCCTGGAACAGCCGGTAGTGCACCACCGAGCCGCCCAGCACCACGGAGATGCCGGCCCAGTCGACCTCGACGTCCTTGTACTCGGGCTGCGCCCTGAACCAGGTGACGATCGCGTCGAACATGGGCTGCAGCAGCCCTTCCCTGACCACGGCGACCAGCTCGGGGAACTGGCTCAGGTCGCGGAAGAACACCCGCGTCAGCTCGGACTCCTCGCGGACCTTGGCCAGCCCGGCGCGGCACAGGTGGGACAGGCGATCCTCCAGCGCCGCCGACGCCTCCATGCTGCTCAGCTCGGCCAGGCTCTCCGCCACCTGGCTCCTGGTGCGGGTGGCGTGCTCGTTGATCGCCGCGGCGAGCACTTCGTACTTGGACTTGAAGTGCCGGTAGAGTCCGCCGGCTCCGGGCGAGAGCCCTGAGGCGGCCTCGATCTCCGCCACGGAGGTGGCGGAGTAGCCCCGCTCCGCGAACAGCCGCAGGGCCTCATCGATGATCCGCGCACGGGTCGATCTGGTCATATCTATCCTGTTACCTCCGCCTTGAGAGTAGTCGCAGTGTGTGGCGGGGACCGCACTTACGGAGCGGCGCGCCGGATCAGGCCCGCCAGCGCCGAGCCGATGATCAGCCAGACGATCGCGGCCAGGCCGTAGTTGACCAGCGCGGTCCAGCGCGGGTCGGCGAGCTGGAACAGGTTGGCCAGGCCCAGCGACAGCCAGGCGGCGAGCGACTCGACGAACTGGTACCAGACGTTGGCCGGGTTGGCCTTGAACACCGTGAAGACCGCGTACAGGATCACGACCAGCGCCGCCATCCGCGAGGCGACCTTGACCAGATAGGCCAGGGCCGACACGGTCCGGCTCCAGACCGTCACGGTCGGGCCGCCGGGCCGGGCGGGTCTGTGCGGGCGCGGCGGGTCGGAGGAGGCGACGAGCCGGTCTCCGGCGTGCGGCGGTTGGGGGGCGTTGGTCACGGCCGCTCCTCTCCGATAAGTAATTCCTTTCTTCCCATTCCCACGGTCCCACAACAAGAGGCCGTTACGGGTCGTTGGACGGCGTTTGGCATCCTGCACATGTGACGACTTCCGTTGGATTCGACCTTGACATGACATTGGCGGACACGCGAGAGGGCATCGCGGCCGTTTACGACGAGCTGTCCGTGCGTTTGGGCGTGCCCATTGACTCGGCCGCGGTGGTGACCCGGCTGGGGCCGCCGCTGGAGGTGGAGCTGGCCAACTGGCTGCCCGCCGAGGAGGTCGCCGCGGCCGCCGACCTTTATAGGGAGATATATCCGCAAATAGGGGTGCCGGTGCACACGGCCATGGCAGGCGCGTACGACGCCATCGAGGCCGTACGCGCAGGCGGCGGCCGGGTGATCGTGGTGACCGGCAAGAACCTGCGTGACGCCATCGGCACGGTCAAGGTGCTCGGTCTCGCCGTGGACGAAGTGGTCGGTTCCGTTTTCGGAGCCGCGAAGGGATCGGCACTCGCGCGGTTCGGCGCGGCGGCTTATGTTGGTGACCATGTCGCGGACATCGAGGCGGCGCGCGCGGGCGGCGCCGTGAGCGTGGCGGTCGCGACCGGTCCATACACGGCAGGAGAGCTGCGTGAACACGGAGCCGATGTGGCGCTGGCCAACCTGACCGAATTCGCCACCTGGTTCGCAGGTTGGCGCAAGCATGATGAACTCCGGTAATTGCCCGGGATTTACCCGGTCGCCCTGGCGCGCTCCGGGGCATAACCTACATCCATCCATCTTTTCGACTGTTTGAACGAGGTCCTCCTGTGCCGAGTGGCAAGGTCAAGTGGTACGACGCCGACAAGGGTTTCGGCTTCCTCACCCGCGACGACGGCGGTGAGGTCTTCGTGCATTCCTCCGCGCTTCCCACAGGTGCGGCCCCGCTCAAGCCCGGCCAGAAGGTCGAGTTCGGCGTGGCCGAAGGGCGCCGCGGCCAGCAGGCGCTTTCGGTGCGGATTCTCGAGCAGCCGCCGACGCTGGCTAAGCCCAAGCCCAAGGCCAAGCGGAAGAAGCCGGATGAGATGGTCGTCATCGTCGAGGACCTGATCAAGCTGCTCGACGACGTCTCGACGTCCTACCAGCGGGGCAAGCACCCGGAGGCGGCCCACGCCAAGAAGATCGCGCAGGTGCTCAGGGCCGTCGCCGACGACCTCGACGCCTGAGACCCCCGGCGTCAGGTGTTCGGATTGGTGAGGGGTTTGGTCGGGTCGAGCGTGTCGGTCAGCTGGAGCTCCTGACCGCCCGCCTCGGCCCGCTGCCTGCGCAGCTTGTCGTCGGTCGCCCGCACGCGCCGACGCCTGGCGATCAGCAGCCAGCCGAGCGTGGCCGTCAGCGCGACGGCCAGCGTGACCAGCCCGGCCACGCTGCTCTCCGACAGCGACAGCACCAGCCCGACCAGGCCGCCGAACACCCAGGCGAGCTGGAGCATCGCCTCGACCACGCCGAACGTGGACGAGCGCACCTCCTCGCCGATCTCCCGCTGCACGATCGCGTCGAGCGCGAGCTTGCCCAGCTCCTGCGCGAAGGCCGTGACCAGCGAGATGGCCAGCGCGGTCCACAGGCCGAAGAAGATCGCGGTCGCGATGCTGGTCACGACGGTCACGGCCAGCGTGACCAGCACGATCAGCTGCGGCGAGTGATTACGCGTCCAGTTGGCCACGGCGGCGCCGGCCAGGCCCCCCAGCCCGGCCGCGGCCGCCAGCAGCGCGATCGTCTTGGGGATGTCGAAGAACGGATCCTGCAACTGCCCGGCCGCGAGCCAGGGCACCGCCTTGTCCTGCACCAGGAACAGCAGGAAGAACAGCAGGAACCCGGAGAAGACGCGCAGCGCCACGTTGGCCCAGACGGCCTCGGCCACCGCGGGGCCCACCTTGAGCAGGGTGCGCCAGCGCGGCGCGGCTCCCTCCTCCTCCAGGTCGGGCGAGTCGATGTGGCGCGGCAGGCGTACGGCGGCGACTCCCAGCAGCAGGAAGGCCACCATCGCGACGCGCAGCACCAGCGCGCTGCCCAGCCAGGCGGTCAGCCCGGCGCCGAGCGGCACCGCGACCCCCGCGGAGACTAACGTGAACAGCGCCACCCGCGCATTAGCCGACACCAGCGTGATGTCCGCGGGCAGCACGCTCGGCATGATCGCGGCCCGCGACACGTTGTACGCCTTCGACAGCACCAGCACGCCCAGCGCCCCGATGAACAGCGTGGGCAGGTCGCCGGGGCCCACCGCGGCCGCCATCGCGAAGCAGAGCAGCCCCCGCCCGAACAGCGTGCCCGCCATCACGTAGCGCCGCCCCGACCTGAACCGGTCGAGGATCGGCCCCACGAACGGCGCCAGCAGCCCGAACGGCAGCATCGTGATGACCAGGTAGAGGGCCACCGAGCCGCGGGCCTCGCCCACGGGCACGCCGAAGAACACCGTGCTCGCCAGTGCCACCGTGACCAGCGCGTCACTTGCGCTGTTGCCCGCCGACAGCTCGATCAGGCGGCCGAGCCCGGTGCGGCCGGCGCCGTTGGCGTACGTGAGGCGCCGGGTGGCCTTTCCGACTTTTCGCGCGCCTTTTGCCGTGGCTTTGCCCGCCCTGGCCGTGCCGCCGGCCGTGGCCCTGCCCGCGCGCACGGTGGCGCGTCCCGCGTCGGCGGCCCCGCGTGCCACCCGCCGCGAGATGTCGCGTGCCCGGCCCCAGCCTCCCTCCACGCATACCAGTCTTACCTGATTCGTCCGCGATCTCGGTGCGGGATCCCCCGTTGTGGGACTCTCAGGTCCGCCCATGGGTGAGAATGAAGTGTGAGCGAACAGCACCTTTCGGCGGAGGGCCCCCGATGAGCCGCACCAGGGCCCGCGTCTCCGCTCCTGACCAGGCCTGTGTCGCCGCGGTCGATCTGGCGCGCAGCGCGGCCGAGGAGCTCGCGCGGCCGGGCGAGCCCGGCGAGCACCTCGGGTTCGAGGGCGAGGGCGACCGGATCGTCACCCACTACTTCGCCTGCCTCGACCGGGCATACCGCGGCTGGCGCTGGGCCGTCACCGTCACGCGTGCCTCGCGGGCCAAGAAGGTCACGGTCAGCGAGGCCGTCCTGCTGCCCGGCGCGGGCGCGCTGCTCGCGCCCGAGTGGCTGCCGTGGAGCGAGCGCCTGCGCCCCGGCGACCTCGGCGTGGGCGACCTGCTGCCGACCTCTGAAGACGACGACAGGCTCGCGCCGGGCTTCACCGAGACCGACGACGACAGCGGCGACCATCAGGCGGTTTTCGAGTACGGCCTGGGCCGGGCACGTGTGCTCTCGGCCATCGGCAAGGACCTGGCGGCCAGACGCTGGCACTCGGGCGAGCACGGGCCGCACACGCCGATCGCACACGCCGCTCCCGCGCAATGCTCCACCTGCGGCTTCTACTGGCCGCTGGCGGGTGGCTTGCGGCAGACGTTCGGGGTCTGCGCCAATGAGTACGCTCCTGACGACGGCAAGGTCGTCGCCGCCGACCACGGCTGCGGCGCCCACTCCGAGGCCGCCGTCCTGCCGCCGACCGTCGAGCAGGCCACGCCGATCCTCGACGACCTGGGCTATGACCTGATGGAGGAGGAGGCGGGCTCGGTCGACGAGTCGGCCTCCGAAGAACTCGGCCATTCCTGACAGAGCAGGCCGCTAACCTACGCGTGGCCGTTACCCCTCTACCAGGATCGTGATCGATGACCGACACCTATGGCACTGACCGGATGCGAGCCGCCGTCCTCTCCGCGTGGACGGCCTCGCCCGCGAGGTTCCGCGAAGACGCCAACGCCGAAGAGGACTTCGCGCTCGGCGGCTACCGGGACCGGCTGATCGTCGAGCTCGCCCAGAACGCCGCCGACGCGGCCTTGCGCGCGGGTGTGCCGGGGGTGCTGCGGCTGACGCTCAGGGGCGACGTGCTGACGGCCGCCAACACCGGCGCCCCGCTCGACGCGACCGGTGTCGAGGGTCTGTCGACGCTGCGCGTCTCCGGCAAACGCGACGAGGTGGGCGCGGCCGGGCGATTCGGCGTCGGGTTCGCCGCGGTGGTCTCGGTCTGCGACGAGCCCGCCATCTGCTCGCGCGGCAGCGGCGCGGTCCGCTGGTCGCGTTCGGAGACCACGGCCGCGGTGGCGGAGATCCCCGCGCTCGCGGGCGAGCTGGCTGGCCGTTCGGGGCACGTTCCGCTGCTCAGGCTGCCGTTCGACGCGCCGCCGCTCGACGTGCCCGAGGGTTTCGACACCGTCGTACGCCTGCCGCTGCGCGACCCGGTCTGCGTGGACGCGGTCCGGGTCATGCTCGCCGAGACCAGCCCGGCGCTGCTGCTCGGCATGCCGGCGCTGGAGGCCATCGAGATCGACCTCGACGGGTCGGTCCGCACCGTGGCCGCCGACGGCTGGCACGTGGTCTCGGAGTCGGGGGAGTTCACGGCCGAGGAGGTGAGCCGGCTCTTCGCCGACCGGCCCACCGAGGAGCGCGCCCGCCCCTACTGGTCGCTGCGCTGGGCGGTGCCAATCATTGGGCCACTCACCGGCACCGGCGAGCCCGGGCCGCTGCCCGCCGCGGTGCCGCCGGTGGTGCACGCGCCGACGCCCAGCGACGAGCCGCTCGACCTGCCCGCGCTGCTGATCGCGTCGTTCCCGATGGCCACCGACCGGCGCCACTTCGCCAAGGGGCCGCTGGCCGACTTCCTGGTCGAGCGGGTGGCCGACGCCTACGTCCGCCTGCTCCAGGAGCTGCCGCGCACGCCCAAGCTGCTCGACCTGGTGCCGTCGCTGATGGGCAAGGGTGAGCTGGACGCCAGGATCCGCCGGGCCGTGCTGGCCAGGCTGCCCTCGACGCCGCTGCTGCCGGCGCTGTCCGCGCCCGCGCCCGCCGTGCAGACCCCGTCCTTCGCCGACGCGGAGGTCTACGAGCCCGACGCGCAGTGGCAGGTCGAGCACCCCGCCCGTGAGCCCGGGGACGACGGATGGGTGGTCGCGGGCCAGGAGGCCGCCGTGGTGGCCGCCGGTTCCGCCGAGCTGCTCGCGACGGTCGCGGACTTCGTGCCGGGCCTGCTGCCCGCCGGATGGCCCGCCAGGCATCCGGCCATGGCCGCGCTGGGCGTGCGCAGGGTCGAGCTGGCCGACGTGATCGATCTGCTGTCGGGCGAGGCCGTGGAGGCGCGCGAGCCGTCGTGGTGGCGCTCGCTCTACGAGGTGCTGCCCGCCGACGATCCCGAGTCGCTGGGCGCCCTGCCGGTGCCGCTGACCGACGGCCGGCTGGTGCGCGGGCCGCGCGGCACGCTGATCCTCACCGACGGCGGGGCCGAGCTGGACCTCAGCCCGCTGGGGCTGCGCATCGTGCACCCCGAGGCGGCCCACCCCGCGCTGCTCAGGCTGGGCGCGGCCGAGGCCACGCCGCGCACGATCCTCGAAGACCCGCTGACCAAGGCCGCCGTCGCGCAGTCGCTCGACAACCCCGACCCGGAGCCGGTGGCGCGGGCCGTGCTGTCGCTGGTGGAGGCCTCGGCGCTGGCGCCCGGCGAGGCGCCGTGGCTGGCCGAGCTGGCCCTGCGCGGCACCGACGGCGAGCTCTACCCCGCAGGTGAGCTCATGCTGGCCGACGGGGCGCTGGCGGGGCTCCTGGAGCCCGGCACGCACCTCGGGGTGGCCGCCTCCGAGCTGGAGGAGGAGTACGGCGCGCGGGTGCTCGCCGCGGCCGGGGTGCTCGACGGGTTCGCGACCGTCCACGAGGCGGACGTGCTGCTCGACCAGGACGACTGCGACCACGACCTCGACGGCGAGGACGACTGGCTCGACCACGTGCTCGACCTGCTGCCCGAGCTGGGCGTGCCGCCGATGGTGCCGGAGTTCCTGGCGGTGCGCGACCTGGAGCTGGTGGCCGACTGGCCGGCCGCCCTCGCGCTGCTGAGCCGCCCGCCGCTGCGGGCCGCCCTCCACCCGCTGCGGGTGGCCGGCGTGGAGGTGCCGTCCTACACGGCGTGGTGGCTGGCCAACCACCCGGTGCTCGACGGGCGCAAGCCGCTGGAGCTGCGGCTGCCCGGGGCCGACCCGCTGCTCCAGGGCCTCTATGCGGACGCGCCCGCGGGGCTCGACGAGGCCGCGCTGTCGATGCTCGGGGTGCGCACGACGCTGTCCGAGCTGCTCGCCTCCCACGGAGGCCCCGAGGAGCTTCTTGACCTGATGGCCGACCCGGCCGTCGAGGTGGACCGGGCGCAGCTGCGGGCCCTGTGGGTCGCGCTGGCGGGCGTGGACCCGTCGCGGGTGGCTCCGCCGTCCCGGGTCCGCGCGGTCCTGGCGGGCTCCATCGTGGTGGCCGCCGCGGAGGACGTTGTGGTGGTGGAGGCGCCCGACCTGCTGCAGCTCGTGGTGGACCGGCCGCTGGTGCTGGCCCCGTACGACCTGGCGGAGTCCCTGTCCGAGCTGCTCGACCTGCCGCTGGCCGGGGAGCTGACCTCCGGGGAGGTCACCTCGCAGGGCCAGGTGCGCCCGGTGCCCCCGGAGGTGCGGGCGCTGCTGCCGACGGCGCCCACCAGCTACGTGGAGCACGAGAAGCTGCTGGTGGACGGGGTGGAGTGCACGTGGCGCTTCTTCGAGGGCATGGTCCACTGCACCGGTCTCGACGGGCTGGCCCGCGGCCTGGCCTGGGCGACGGGCCAGTGGAACGACCGGCTGGCGGTGGCCGCGCTGCTGCGTGACCCGAAGTCGGTGCCCCTCCTGCTCGCCGAGTCCGACCTGTCCTGACCGGCTCGGTGGGGAGGCGCCCCCGTGGTGCCTCCCCGGAGCGTCAGGCCGCGCAGGCGGTGGACCTGGCGGGCACCTTGCCCTCCAGCACGTACGCGTCCACCGTCCGCATGACGCACGCGTTGCCCGTCAGGTAGGCCCCGTGGCCCTCACCCTCGTACGTGACCAGGACGCCCGTCTTGAGCTGGTCCGTGAGCCGGGTGGCCCACTGGTAGGGCGTGGCCGGGTCGCCCTTGCCGCCGATGACCACGATGGGCCCGGAGCCGGTCGCGTCGATGCGCTTGGCCGCGTCGTCGCCCGGCACCGGCCAGTGGGCGCAGGGAGCGCCCGAGCCCTCCACCGACAGGACCGGGAAGATCTTCTCCACCCGGTCGTTGACCTTGGCGACGTCGGCGGCGGTGGGCCGCTCGGCGGTGTCGGCGCAGCTGATCGCCTGCAGGCTCGTCATCATCGTCGTGTACGTCCCGTCGGCCCTACGCCCCGTGTACGCGTCCGCCAGCATGAGCAGCGCCGTGCCGTTGCCCTTGATCGCCGCCGCGGCGGCCTGCTCCAGCACCTGCCAGGTCGCCTTGGAGTAGAGCGGGGTGATGACGCCGAGCTGGCCCAGCCCGTACGTGAGCTCCCGGTCCCCCACCTTGAGCGGTTTGTCCTTGAGCCCGTCGAGCAGGCCCACGACCGCCTTCTCGACGGCGGCGGGGTCGGCGCCCAGCTCGCAGCTCTGCGCCACGCAGTCCTCGGCGAACGCCTGGAACGCGTGGTCGAAGCCCTCCGCCTGCGTCACCGCCCGCTGCTCCCACGTGACCGTGGGGTCGAAGGCGCTGTCCAGGACGAAGCGGCCGACGTTCTTGGGGAACTGGGTGGCGTACACGGCGCCGAGGTGCGTGCCGTACGAGAGGCCGAAATAGTTGAGCTGCTTGTCGCCGAGCGCGGTCCTGAGCAGGTCGAGGTCCTTGGCGGCGTTCACGGTGCCGACGTACGGCAGGAGCTTGCCCGAGTCCTGCCGGCACGCCGCCGCGAACTCCCCGGCCAGCCGGTCCCCGTCGGCCTCGGTCGTCGACGCGAGCAGCTTGGCGATCTGGCCGCCGCACCTGACGCCGGAGCTGCGGTCGACGCCGCGCGGGTCGAAGCTGACCAGGTCGTAGCGGGTGCCCAGGCTCCCGAACGCCCTGGCGGCCTGCGCCATCGTGTCCACGCCGGAGGCGCCGGGGCCGCCGAAGTTGAAGACCAGCGAGCCGAGGCGGTCGCCGGTGGCCTTGACGCGGATGAGCGCGAGGCCGATCTTGTCACCGTCCGGTCTGGCGTGGTCGAGCGGGACCTGGAGCTTGCCGCACTCGACGCCGGGGGCGGGGGGCGCCGGATTGCCGTCCGGGCCCATGAGGTCGGTGCAGGTGCTCCACGCGACCGTACCCGGCTCCTGGGCGGGCCGGTCGGCCGTGCCGCAACCGGCGAGCACCACCGCGCTCAGGAGGACTGTCCCTATGGCCTTCTTCATGCTGACAAGCATGCTGAAGCCGGGATAAGCCGAGGTAGTGGGTGAAAACACCACATCCGGATGACTTCAGCGAAGCGCTGGAGATGACGAATGTCAGTTTCGCTGCCGCCGGCGTACGAACCACATGCCGAAGAGCCCGAAGCCGATCCCGGTCACGCAGGTCCAGATCCACCAGGTGTTCTCGGGGGCGGGACGGAAGATCAACAGGGCGACCAGCACGACGGCCCAGACCGCGGTGCCGACGGCGACGGCGGCCGTGTCGTTGGTCTTGATCGGCTCCGGATCGGGATGCCACTGCTTCACGTTGTCCAGCCTAGCTTGCAATAGGGTCTCGATCTCATTACCGACTCTTTCCGCAGCTCATCCTGCCTGTCACTGTTCGCGTCGTGAGCGACACTCGTAACGCTATCGACCGTTTCTTCCAAATCTCCCAACGAGGCTCGACCGTCTCCCGTGAGGTGCGGGGCGGCCTGGCCACGTTCTTCACCATGGCCTACATCGTGGTGCTGAACCCCATCATCATTGCCAACGGCACAGACGTGCAGAAGCAGGTCATCGGCGACGGCACGACGCCCAACGTGGCGCTCGTCGCCGCCGGGACGGCCTTCGTGGCGGGCGTGCTGACGATCCT
The DNA here is from genome assembly GCF_040680035.1 of Nonomuraea sp. NPDC052116. NCBI lineage: Bacteria > Bacillati > Actinomycetota > Actinomycetes > Streptosporangiales > Streptosporangiaceae > Nonomuraea > Nonomuraea sp. NPDC052116. The sequence goes on from NZ_JBFAWA010000045.1 coordinate 23,403, forward strand.
CATGGGCGTCGTCGGCCGGGTGCCCTTCGCGATGGCGGCGGGCCTGGGCCTGAACGCCTTCGTCACCTTCAACATCGCCTCGGTGATGACCTGGGAAGAGGCCATGGGCCTGGTCTTCCTCGAAGGCGTCATCATCGCGATCCTGGTGCTGACCGGGCTTCGGACGGCGGTCTTCCACGCCATCCCGGCCCAGCTCAAGACCGCCATCAGCGTGGGCATCGGCCTGTTCATCGCGTTGATCGGCTTCGTGGACGCCGGCTTTGTGCGGCGCGTGCCCGCCGGACCGCCGCTGGAGATGGGCATCGGGGGCAACCTGACCTCGTGGCCGATCTTCGTGTTCGTGATCGGCCTGCTCGTCACGGCCGTGATGGTGGCGCGCAAGGTCAAGGGCGCCATCCTGATCGGCATCGTCGGCACCACCGTGCTGGCCATCGTCGTGGAGCTGATCACCAAGTCCGGCCAGTTCTCGGCCAAGAACCCCGGCGGCTGGCAGCTGAACGTCCCGACGGTCCCCGACCAGATCTTCGGCTTCCACAACCCGCTCACGCTGTTCACGGAGTTCGACCCGTTCGGCGCGTTCAGCAGGATCTCCGTGCTGCTGGCCGTGCTGTTCGTCTTCACCCTGCTCATCACGGACTTCTTCGACACCATGGGCACCATCGTGGGCGTCGGCCGCCAGGCGGGCCTGGTACAGGAGGACGGGACGCTGCCGCGTACCAGGGAGATCCTGCTCGTCGACTCGATCGGCGCGGCGGCCGGCGGCGCCGGGTCCGTCTCCTCCAACACCACCTACATCGAGTCGGCCGCCGGAGTCGGCGAGGGCGCCCGCACCGGTCTGGCCAGCGTGGTCACCGGGTTGCTGTTCCTCGTGGCGATCTTCTTCGCGCCGCTCGTCACGGTCGTCCCGTACGAGGCCGCCGCGCCCGCGCTGATCGTGGTCGGCTTCCTGATGATGACCTCGATCCGCGACATCGACTGGAACGACTACGAGGTCGCGATCCCGGCGTTCCTCACCGTCGTGATCATGCCGTTCACGTACTCGATCTCCAACGGCATCGGCGCCGGCTTCATCAGCTACGTGCTGATCAAGGCCGTACGGGGCAAGGCGCGCGAGATCCACCCGCTGCTGTGGGGGGTCACGGCGCTGTTCGTCCTGTACTTCGCGATCGGGCCGATCCGGGTGCTCTTCGGAGTCTGAGCACGCCCCCCGAAGCCGCCTCGCGCATGCGGGGCGGCTTCGAGGTACCAAGGAGGTACCAGATATTTGCTTTCGGAAATTTCTCGACATGCCGTATAGTTAGCAAAGGTAATGACACATGCTAACCAAACCCCAGCCCAAGACGGACCTGCGCAGCGACGCAGGCCTGGCTTCAGCCCTGCGCGTCTCAATGGCAAGGCTGACCAGGCGCCTACGACGACAGGCGGCAGCCCACTCGCTGACTCCCACACAGTTCGCGACGCTCGCCGCGGTGGAACGGCATTCCGGGATAACCCCCGGCGAATTGGCCGAGCTCGAGAAGGTTCAGCCACCCTCGATGACGCGCGTGATCGCCGCCCTAGAGGAGCGCGGCCTGGTCTCGCGCAGCCCGCATCCGACCGACCGGCGACAGGTGACCGTGACGATCACCGAGGCCGCCGAGAAGCTGCTGAAGGAGGAGCGGCGCCGCAAGGAGGCGTGGCTGACGCAGCGGCTGAAGGAGCTCTCGCCGGAGGAGCGGGCGGTGCTGCGGCAGGCGGCGCCGATTCTGGAGAAGCTCAGCAGGATATAGAGCCTGAAGAACCCAAGACCGGGATGTTCCGGTCGCTCAGGATTCCCAACTACCGCATGTTCGCGGCAGGTGGCATCGTCTCCAACGTCGGCACCTGGCTGCAGCGCACCGCCCAGGACTGGCTGGTGCTCGACCTCACCCACGGCAGCGCGGCGGCGCTCGGAACGGCGACCGCGCTGCAGTTCCTGCCGATGCTGATCTTCGGGATGTTCGGCGGCGTGCTCGCCGACCGCTACCCCAAGCGGCCCATCCTCATCGCCGCCCAGTCGCTCATGGCCACCCTGGCACTGACCATCGGCGTGCTCACCATGACGGGCTCGGCCCAGGTCTGGCACGTGTACGTGATGGCGTTCCTGCTCGGCCTGATCTCCTGCGTCGAGGTGCCCACGCGGCAGGCGTTCGTGGTCGAGATGGTCGGCCGGCAGGACCTGTCCAACGCCATCGCGCTGAACAGCTCCATCTTCAACCTCGCCCGCGTGGTCGGCCCGGCGCTCGCCGGTGTGCTGATCTACGTGCTCGGCGGCACGGGGCCCATCTTCCTGATCAACGCGACGACCTTCGGCGCGGTGATCTCCAGCCTGGTCTTCATGCGCAGGTCCGAGCTGAACCCCGCCGCGCCCGTGCCCAGGGCCAAGGGCCAGCTCCGCGAGGGGCTCCGGTACGTGATCGAGCGCGAAGAGCTGCTCATGCCGGTGCTGCTGATCGGGTTCGTGTCGATGTTCTCGCAGTCGTTCTCGATGTCGATCGCGCTCATGGCGCGTGAGGTGTTCAAGGCCGGGGCGTCCTCGTTCGGGCTGGCCTCCAGCATGTTCGCGGTGGGGGCGCTCGGGGGCGCGCTGCTCGCGGCGCGCCGGGCGCGACTGTCACGCAAGGTGCTGATGGCCGGGGCGCTCGGGTTCGGGCTCTTCCAGATCGCCACCGGGCTGGCCCCGTTCTACCCCGTCTACCTGCTGCTGCTGATCCCGACCGGGATCGCGCTGATCACCATCAACACGGCCGCCAACGCCAGCGTCCAGATCGCCACGTCCCCGGACATGCGGGGCCGGGTCATGGGGATCTACATGCTGGTGTTCACCGGCGGGGCTCCCGTGGGCGCGCCGCTGATCGGCTGGCTGTCGGAGCTGGGCGGGCCGCGGGCGGGCGTGATCCTGTCCGGCGTGCTGGTGCTGGTCGGCACCGGGCTGGCGATGCTGGTGACGCGCCTGATCACCGCCCGCGTCGCGAAGCCGGCGCTCGCCGTCGCCTGAGCCCCCACCCCTGGGGCCCAGGCGGCAGGTGGGCAAGAGACAATCAGGTGGTATGAGGCTGTTCGCGGCGCTGGTGCCGCCCGACGAGATCCTGGACGAGATCTCGCGCGCCATCGCGCCGCACGTCGGGCAGGTGCCGGGGCTGCGCTGGCCCGACCGTGCCACCTGGCACATCACGCTGGGCTTCTTCGGCGAGGTGCCCGAGCAGGTGCTGCCCGAGCTGGAGGAGCGCCTGGCCCGCGCCGTACACCGCTACAGCGTCCTCGACCTGGCCTTCACCGGCTTCGGCGCCTTCTCCTCCGCCCGCCGGGCCAGGGTCTTCTGGGTGGGCGTCACGGGTGACTCCATGACGAGGCTGGCGGACTCGGTCAAGGCGGGCGCCCGGCGGGCCGGGGCCGTACAGACCGATGAGAAACGGTTCCACCCGCACCTCACGCTGGCCCGCGCCAAGACGGAGACGGACCTGCGCCCGCTGGTCGAGTCGCTGTCCGGGTTCAGCGGCTCGCCGTGGCGGGCCCAGCAGGTCCGTCTCGTCCGCAGTCACGCGGGCAGTCTCACTGGGCCCCAGGTGAGGTACGAGTCACTCGCCGAATGGGCGCTCGCACCCTCCGGGCAGAGCTAGGCTCCAGACCGTGGATCGTCCTCGCATGTGGCTGCTGCCGATTGTGCTCGGCCTGCTCCTGCTCATCGTCGTCGTCGGCGCCCTGGTGAGCTGATCTACCAGGCGTAGTCCTCGGGAGCCGTGCGGTGCCCGGGGAAGATCTCGTCGAGACGGGCCAGCGTGGCCTCGTCAAGGTCGATCTCCAGGGTGCGCAGGCTGCCCTCGAGCTGCTCCAGGGTGCGCGGGCCGATGATCGGCGCGACCACCGCCCGCTGCTTGAGCAGCCAGGCCAGGGCCACGTACGCCGGGTCCTCGCCCAGCTCGTCGCAGAGCTTCTCGTACTGCTCGATCTTGTCGCGGTGCTTCTCGAGCTGCTTGACCATGTGCTCGGAGGCCGAGCGGCCCTTGTCGATCTTGCGCAGCACGCCGCCGAGCAGGCCGCCGGCCAGCGGGCTCCACGGGATCACACCGAGCCCGTAGTCCTCGCACGCGGGCAGGACCTCCAGCTCGACCGCGCGGGTGAGCAGGTTGTAGTGGGACTGCTCGCTGATGAGGCCGTTGACGTTACGCCGGGCGGCCGCCTCCTGGGCCTTGGCGATGTGCCAGCCGGCGAAGTTGGACGACCCCACGTAGATGATCTTGCCCTGCTGGCGCAGGACGTCCATCGCCTCCCAGAACTCCTCGTACGGGGTGTCCCGGTCGACGTGGTGTGCCTGGTAGATGTCGATGTAGTCGGTCTGCAGCCGCTTCAGCGAGGCGTCGCAGGCCCTGCGGATGTTGAGGGCGGACAGCTTCTGGTCGTTGGGCCAGTCGCTCATCTTGCCGTTGAGCTTGGTCGCGATGACGGTCTTCTCCCGGCGCCCGCCGCCCTGGGCGAACCACCGGCCGACGATCTGCTCGGTGATGCCCTCGCCCAGCTTCCAGCCGTAGACATTGGCTGTGTCGAAGAAGTTGATCCCCAGCTCCAACGCCCGGTCCATGATCGCGAAGGAGTCTTCCTCCGTGGTCAGGGGGCCGAAGTTCATGGTGCCGAGGCAGAGCGGGCTCACCTGCAGGCCACTGCGTCCGAGGTTGACGTAATCCATGACTTCAACCCTAAAGACCTGGAGCGCACTCCAGGCCATACACTAGGTCCATGATCTCCCATGGAGCGCTGACGGACCTCCGCGCTTCATGATCGCTTTACTCCGCGCCGCCGTGCCGTTGTTCCTGGCGATGGTCGCGGGCATGGTCGGCTCCCTGGTGGTCACCTCGGTGCTCGGCAAGCATGACACAGTGACGCTGGCCGCGTTCGCGGTCGTGACCGCCGTCCTCAACCCCGCCGGCGCCGCGGTGCAGGGCGCGCTGCGCGGGCTCGGGCCGTTCGTGGCCCCGTACCGGGACGATCCGGCGGCGGCCGTGCCGATCGTGCGGGACGCGCGCTGGCTCAGCCTGGCCACCGGCCTGGTCGGCGCGCTCGCCGTGATCTGCGTGCCGCTGATCGCGAGCGCCACCGGGGTGCCCGGCGAGGTGGTGCGCGAGATGGGCCTGCTGCCGTACTTCCTCGCGGTGTCCCTGCTGGTCTTCGCCTCCACCGGAGGTTCGAGCACCATCCTGATCGCGCTCGGGCACACCCGCAGCGTGCTCTGGCCGACCCTGGTCTCCGGCGTGGTGCTGGGCGGGCTCACCGTCGTGCTGGTGCCGCCGCTCGGGCTCACCGGCGTGGGCCTGGCCTGGCTGATCTCGGGCACGGCGGCGGCGCTCGTGGCGACCTACGGCGTGCGGCGCGCGCTCGGGCGGCCCGTCGGGCAGGCCCGGCCCAGGACCGGCGAGATCGTCGCCCTGGCGAAGGTCAGCATTCCGCTGGCCGGGACCGTGCTCATCAAGTTCGGCGTGCTCGGGGTCGTCACCTTCGCGGCCGGCACCACCAGCACGCGCGACACCGCCGCCCACGCGGTGCTGACCACCCTCACCGGCTTCATCATGATGGCCTCGCTCTCCGTCGCCCAGGCCGCGATGCCGGACGTGGCCCGCGCCCCCGACCCGGCGGGTGCGCGCCGGGCCAACCGCACCGCGGCCCTGCTCGCCGTCATGGGGACGCTCACCGGGGCGGGCCTGCTGCTCGGGCTCGGGGAGCACCTGCTGACGCTGTTCAGCGACGACGCGGCGGTGCGGGAGCGCGTGCTGGGGCTGCTGCCGCTGATGCTGCTGGCGTCGCTGCTGGACGCGGCCCAGGCGGTGCAGGGCTTCGGCCTCACCGCGCTCAAACGCTCCGCCGCCAGCCTGTCCTACTTCGCGATCGGGTACGGGCTGCTGGTCGTGGCCGCCGTACCCGTGGCCAGGGCCTGGGGGATCACCGGCCTCTGGGTGGCCATGGCGGTGGCCAACGGGCTCCTGGTGGTGCTCCAGGGCACCGGTTTCCACCGCCACAGCGCCAGGGTGGGTCGGGTCCTCGTCGGTTAGAAACCCGGCAGGATGAGGTCGCCGGCCCAGGCCTTGTACGTGTACTCGTCGAGCTTGCGGATCCGGCCGGTGCCGACGTCGATCGCGTACGTGGCGTCGCCGAGCGTGGGCATGCCGTCCTTCTTGCCTCCCCAGGACATGTCGCGCAGCACGTCGCTGAGCACCACTTCCGTGGGGCTGCGCCAGCCGCCGATCCGCGGGAAACGGAAGCCCTCCGGGATGTCGGTGAACTCGGCCCTGGACAGAACCTTGCCGGTGGTGACGTCGAGGGTGACGATCGCGTCGAAGTCGCGGGTCACGGTGTGGTCCTTGACCTCCTGGCCGTCGAGGTAGGCCAGCGTGCGCCCGTCCGCGGACAGCTCGCTGACCTGCGACGAAGTCTGGTTCAACGGCGTCACCTTCCCGTCGTCGAACAGCCCCAGCCGGTCCTTGCCGTCAGTGACCACGACCGGGCTCCCGCCGTTGCCGATCCGGCGCACGCGCCACCCCTCGGGGATCTCGGTCACCTGGCCCGTCTCCATGTCCACCATGGAGCTCTTCCGGGCCAGCAGGCCGAGGAAACGCCCGTCGGGGGAGAGCACCAGCACCATCCCGTCCTTCACCATCGTCTCCCGCGTGACGGTCTGCGGAGAGAGCCGGATCCGGCCGTCGGTCAGGTCCCGGACCGCGAACTTCTGGTCCTTCTCGCTGTAGTACGCGACCCGCCTGCCGTCCGAGGAGATCGTCAGGGGGGCGGCGGTGTTCATGTAGTTGTCGGGGACCTGCTCGGTGTACACGCTGAGCGCCTCGGGCATCCGGAAGCTCCCGCCGGTGCTGGTCACCAGCCGCCACTGGGCGCATTCCGTGCCGAAGTCCGGGGTGTTCTTCGGGGTCCACTCCTTGCCGCAGAAGTCGTAGTACGCGTACGCGGCCGGTTCCACGCCGGAGGCGGGCAGCGCGTCCGCGATCTCGCCGCTGAACGTGGCCCCGCCCGGGGCGGTGACCAGGACGCTGGCCGTGACCGCGGCCGCGACCAGCGACGCCAGCCCCGAGCCGAACGTCGCCACCTTCCACCTGCGCGCCCCCCGCACCGCCCGCTCGGCCAGGTCGACCTCGGGCGCCTGGGCGGCGATCAGCTCGAGCTCGTCACGGAACCGGGTCATCGGTAGACCTCCTCGGGATCGACGTCGTGAAGCAGTTCGGCCAGCTCGGGGGCGAGGTCGCGTAAGCGGCCGAGCGCGTGGCTGGTCTGGCTCTTGACCGTGCCGGGCGAGCAGCCGAGCAGGTCGGCGGTCTCGTCGACGCTGCGGTCCTCGTAGTACCGCAGCACCAGCACGGCCCGCTGCCGTGGCGTCAGGCGCAGGAGAGCCCGCTGCAGCGCCATGCGGTGCAGGCTCGCGTCCTCGGGGCCGGCCCCGTGCACGATCTCCGGCGGGTACGCGGTGAGCGTCTCCTTGGCACGCCTGCGCCGCCGCCAGGAGATGTGCTCGTTGACGAGCCCCCTGCGGACGTACGCCTCCGGATTGCCGTCTTTCATCAGCTTCCGCCAGTGCCTGGCCGTCCGCATCAGAACGGTCTGCAGCAGGTCCTCGGCCTGCTGGGCGTCGCCGGTGAGCAGGTACGCGGTACGCATCAGCGCGTGCTGGCGTCCGCGGACGAACTCCCTGAAGCCCTCATATGGGTCCATGCGTCTCCTTTCACCCGCTATCAACGCGGACACGAGCGGCGGCGTTGGAGGTCGGTCTTGGGCGGCGACTCGTGGGGCATGATGTCGGAGTGGGGGATGGAGTGATGCGGGCGCTGGCCGCCGCGGGGGCTGTGGCGATGGCCACGTGTGTGCTGTTCACCGTTCCCGCCCGTGCGGCGGTGGCGGACGAGGGGATGGAGAAGCTTTTCACCTTCAAGGACCCCAAGATCACGGAGTCCAGCGGCCTGGCCGTCTCGCCGACGCACCCGGACACCTACTACACGCACAACGACAGCTCTGCCAGCCCCACCTTCTACGCCGTGGACGGCAAGGGCCGGACGCGGGCCACCTTCCAGGTGAAGGGCGCCCAGGCGAGAGACTGGGAGGCCATGGCCGCGACCAAGGACCCGGCCACGGGGCAGGCCACGCTGTGGTTCGCGGACATCGGCGACAACCTCAACGGGGCCTGGCCGGACGTCTCCATCTACCGCGTGGTGGAGCCCCAGACCATCAAGGACGCCACCCTGCCCGCGACCCGCTACCGCTTCCGCTACGCCGACGGCGGCCGCAACGCGGAAGGCATCATGATCAACCCCAAGACGGGGCGCCTCTACGTGGTGTCCAAGGAGTTCTCGGGGTCCGTCTACGCCGCGCCGAAGAAGCTCCGTACCGACAGGACGAACGTCCTGCGCAAGGTGGCCACCGCGCCCCTCATGGCCACGGACGCCGCCTATGCCCCCGACGGCTCCTCGTACGTCATCCGCACGTACTTCTCCGCCACCCTCTACCGCCCGTCGGGCGAGATGATCACCAGGGTGTCAATGCCGGAGCTGAAGCAGGCGGAGTCGATCACGTACACGGCGGACGGCAAGTCCCTGCTCACGGGCACGGAGGGGCCCCGAAGCCCCGTCTACCGCGTCACGATCCCCGACGCCGCCCGCCCCGCCACCGCCGCCGCCACCCCCAGCCCGACCGCGGCCGCGCGGCAGGCCCCCGCGAAGGACGCGGGCACGACCTCCCAGGCGGCCGTCGACGCGGGCGCGACCGGCTTAACGGCCAAGGACATCCTGATCTGGATCGCCGCCGCCGCGACCGCCCTGGGCACCATCACCTTCATCGCCCGCCGCACCCGCTGACCTCACCCCATCCGGCCCTCGTACGCCGTTCGGAATGATCGATCGTGAAACGCGATCGTTCCGATGAAAAACATGCGTTGGACTCATAGATGCTCCATCGCCCAGGCTGTCCGCATGACGGCGATAAGACCTCGAACGGACGGCCGCCTGTCGCGCGGGCTGCTCCTGCTCATGTCAGTGGCGACCGGGTTGGCGGTCGCCGGAAACTACTTCGCGCAGCCGCTGCTCGACCTGATCGGCCGGGAGCTCGGCGTCGGGCCGTCGCAGGCGGCGCTGGTGGTGACGGCCGCGCAGGGCGGGTACGCGCTGGGGCTGATCCTGCTGGTGCCGCTCGGCGATCTGGTGGAGCGGCGGCGGCTGGCGGTGGCGCTCTACGCGGCGACCGCGGTGTTCCTGCTGGTGTCGGCCACCGCCCCCAACGGCACGGTGCTCCTGGCCGGTACCGCCCTGACCGCGCTGACCTCGGTGGGAGCGCAGGTCGTGGTGCCGTTCGCGGCGACGCTGGCGGACCCGGCCGAGCGCGGCCGGGTGGTCGGCACCGTGATGACCGGGCTGATGCTCGGGCTGCTGCTGGCGCGCACCGCGTCCGGCGCCCTGTCGGAGCTGGGCGGGTGGCGGACGGTCTACTGGGTGAACGCGGCCCTGATGGTGCTGATGGCCGTGCTGCTGCGTACGTTCCTGCCCCGGATCGGCGGGGACGGCGGCCGCCTGACCTACCTCGGCCTGCTGCGCTCGACGGTGGCGATGTTCCGGTATGAACCGCTGCTGCGGTGGCGGGCGGGGATCGGCGCGTTGAGCCTCGCCTCATTCAGCGTGCTGTGGACGGCGCTGACCTTCCTGCTGTCGGGGTCGCCGTACGACTGGCCGGAGTCGGCCATCGGCCTGTTCGGGCTGGTCGGCGTCGTGGGCGCGCTGACCGCCACGGTGGCGGGCCGGCTGGCCGACCGCGGATACGTGCAGGTCGTGACCGGCGCGGGGACGGTGCTGCTGGTGGCGTCCTGGCTGGCGCTCGCGGCGGGGGCGCGGTCCCTGCTTTGGTTGCTCGCCGGCGTGGTCGTGCTGGACCTGGCGCATCAGGCGGTGCTCAACAGCAGCCAGAACGTCCTGTTCGCGCTGCGGCCCGAGGCCCGTAACCGGATCAACTCGGCCTTCCTCACCGTCTTCTTCGCCGGGGGAGCGGTGGGGTCCGCGCTGGCGTCCGTGGTCTGGGTGCACGGGGGCTGGACCGGCGTGTTCGTCCTGGGCGCCGTCCTTTCGGCCGGGACCGTCGTGCTCTGGGCCCTGGAACGCATCACCGTCAAGCGGTCGGCGGGCGAATCCCCGAAGACCGTGCTCCGTACCCCCGCCACCGCCAAAGGAGAATGAACGTGTCACGCACCGTACTGATCACCGGGGCCACCGGAACCGTGTCCACCGCGCTGATCGACGCGCTGAAAGGAACCGAGGTCGGCCTCCGCGCTCTCGTCCGCGACAAATCCAGCGTGGACGGCCTGTCCGAGCGGGGAGCCGAGGTCTTCGTCGGTGACCTCGACGACGCCCGGTCGCTGCCACCCGCCTTCGAGGGCGTGCAGGACGTGTGGCTGCTCACCCCGAACGGCCCGCGCGCCCCGGAGCACAGCATGAACGCCGGGTGGGCCGCCCGCCGGGCGGGGGTGGAGCGCGTCGTCCGCCTGTCCGTCGTCGGCGCGGCGCACGACGCGCCGAACCGCAGCGGCAGGCTGCACGCGCTGTCCGACCAGGAGCTCGAACGGCAGGGCATGCGCTGGACGATCCTGCGCCCGCACTGGTTCATGCAGAACCTGCTGAACGAGGCGGGCGACATCGCCGCCACCGGCACGTTCTCGCTGAACCTGGCCTCGGCACGGATCGGCATGATCGACGTACGCGACATCGCCGGGTGCGCCGCCCGCGTGCTCCTCGACGACCCGGACCGTCACCACGGCGAGACGTACACGCTCACCGGCCCGCGCTCGCTGACGTTCGACGAGGTCGCCGATCAGTTGAGGCTCGCTCTCGGCAGGTCCGTCACGTACCTGCCGGTCGGCGACGACGCCAAGCGCGAGACGCTGCTCGGCTACGGCGTCCCGACCTGGATCGTCGACATGCTGGAGGAGTACGCGCAGGCGTACGCCTCCGGCTGGGGCGACTTCACCACCGACACGGTCGCCGCCCTCCTCGGCCGCCCTCCGCGCGACATCGCCGACTTCGCCCGCGACCACGCCGCAGCGTTCACCCCGACCGGAGGCGCCAAGTGACGCGATCTGCGCGGCCGGACGTTGTACGCGGTGCGGAACCGGCTCAACGCCGTCGCCGTCCCCCGGCCCTGACCTGCGTCAGGACGGCGAGGGGCCCGTCCGCCGCCCCTGCCCGCGCATGGTCGCGGTGAAGAACTCCCCGCGCAGGGCCTGCCCGACCACCTCGATCGAGCGGGCCAGCCGGACCAGGCGCGGGCCCTCGTGCCGGTAGACGTCGAGCACGGCCTCGATCGCGTGCGGCGGCAGGTGCCCCTTCAGGTCGACGGCGGCCTTCCGGTAGCCGGTCCTGGCCGCCTCGACGGCGGCGTTGACGTGATAGCGCGCCATGCTGACCAGCGCGATCGGATGGCGCCGGAGAACCTCGTGCTGCCGGTAGTCCGGCGGGAGCGCGTCCAGGAGCCAGGTCGTGGCGGACAACTCCCAGTCGGGGACGCTGGGTGGCCGGACCTCGGGTGGCCACTCCGGCGGAAGATACATGCCGCCATCGTACTCATGTTCGACTGAATGTCCTGGAAAGGCCCGCTGTGCTCACCGGCTCAAGTGCTGGATCGCCCGGATATAGCGGGGACGGCCGGTTAGCCGGAAAATCGTCGTGTGACGGAGAAGATCGGAGTCGTGGGGGCGGGCATAGTCGGCCTGGCCGTGGCGCGCGAGCTGGCCAAGGCCAGGGGCGCCGAGGTGACCGTGCTGGACAAGGAGCCGCACGTCGGCGCCCACCAGACCGGCCACAACAGCGGCGTCGTCCACGCGGGCATCTACTACCCGCCGGGCTCGCTCAAAGCCCGGCTGTGCCGCGAGGGCGTGGCGCTGCTCAAGGAGTACTGCGCCGCCAACGCGCTGCCGTACGACGAGGTCGGCAAGCTGGTCGTCGCGAGCACCCGTGCCGAGCGGCCGCTGCTGAGCGCGCTGGCCGAGCGGGCGCGCGCCAACGGCGTGCCGGGCATCGCCGAGCTCGACGGGCTGGCGCTGCGCGAGATCGAGCCGCACGCGGTCGGCGTCGGCGCGATCCACTCGCCGCACACCGCGATCTGCGACTTCCCCGCGGTCGCGCGGCGGCTCGCGCTCGACGTTGAGGAGATGGGCGGGTCCGTACGGCTCTCGCATCCGGTCAGGGCGATCAGGGAGCGGTCCGGGGGCGTGGACGTGCTCGCGGCCAAGCGGAAGTTCACCTTCGACCGGCTGGTGGTCTGCGGCGGCCTGGGCACCGACACGGTGGCCGGGATGGCGGGGCATCCAGGGGATGTGCGGATCGTCCCGTTCCGAGGGGAGTTCTACGCGCTCCAGGGTGCGGCCAAGGATCTCGTCCGCGGGCTGATCTATCCGGTGCCGGATCCGCGCTACCCGTTCCTGGGGGTGCATCTGACGCGCCAGATCGACGGCGGGGTGCTGGTGGGGCCGAACGCGGTGCTCGCCCTGGCCTACGAAGGCTACACCTGGCGAAATATCCGAAATTTCGGTCAAATTCTTGGCTGGCCGGGGACGCTGCGCATGGCCAGGAGCCACTGGCGCACGGGGATCAAGGAGGTCTACGGGTCCCTCGTCAAAGGCGCGTTCGTCCGGGGCGCCCGCCGCTACGTCCCCGAGCTCACCGCCGCCGACCTCGTACGGGCCCCCGGCGGCGTACGAGCCCAGGCCGTCGCCAGGGACGGCCGCCTGGTCGACGACTTCGTGGTGGACGTGCACGGCAACATCGTCCTGGTGCGCAACGCGCCCTCGCCCGCCGCCACCTCCAGCCTGGCGATTGCCCGGCACATTGCCGGAATTGTCCCAGCACTCGTCCGATGAGGGCATCCTTGGATGTGATGGAATCACGCCTGCTGATCGTCGAGGACGATCCCAACATCCTCGAGCTCCTGGCCGCGAGTCTGAGGTTCGCGGGTTTCGACGTGACCACCGCGAAGAGCGGCCACGACGCCGTCGCCGCCGTGCAACGGCACCGGCCCGACCTCGTCGTGCTCGACGTCATGCTGCCCGACCTGGACGGATTCGAGATCGTCCGGCGGCTGCGCGGCGGCGGGCTGCACACGCCCGTGGTGTTCCTGACCGCCCGTGACGAGACCGAGGACAAGATCCGCGGGCTCACGATCGGCGGCGACGACTACGTGACCAAGCCGTTCAGCCTGGAGGAGGTGGTCGCCAGGATCCACGCGGTCCTGCGCCGTACGAACGGCGACCTCCCGGCCGCCCCGCCGCGGCTGACGTTCGCCGACATCGAGCTGGACGAGGAGAGCCACGAGGTGTGGCGCGGGGGCAACGCGGTGGCGCTGTCGCCGACCGAGTTCAAGCTGCTGCGCTACTTCATGACGAACGCCGGCCGCGTCCTGTCCAAGCCGCAGATCCTCGACCACGTGTGGGACTACGACTTCCGGGGCGAGGTGGGCATCGTCGAGTCGTACGTGTCCGTGCTCCGCCGGAAGATCGACAACCGCAGCCCCCGGCTCATCCACACCCTGCGCGGTGTCGGATACGTCCTACGCCTGCCACCGAGTCCCTGATGCGCGGCCTGCCGCTCCGGATCAAGCTCATCGCGTCGATGCTGGCCCTGCTGGGGTTCGGCATGACCTTCATCGGCCTGGTGAGCGTCTCGGTGCTGCACGGCTACCTCATCGACCGGGTGGACAGCCAGCTCGGCCTGCTCAACGCCCGCATGCACAAGAAGGTCGTGAGCGACTGGCGCAAGGACAGGGAGACCTCCGAGCGGCCGATCATCATCGAGTCCGACGCGATCGTCCTGGTCAAGGAGCCGGGCGGCGATTTCCTGCCGATGCTCACCGACCGCGACGTGGACCTGAAGCCCAAGCCGGTGCTGTCGCCCTCGCCGGGCACGGAGGCGTACACGGCGCCGGCGATCAAGGGGGACGGCGAGTGGCGGGTGCTGGAGCGCGTGGTCCAGCGGCAGACGCTCGTGGTCGCGGTGGACCTGGAGGAGGTCGACGCGATCACCAGGCGGCTCGTGCTCATCGAGCTGCTGGGCGGCGGTGGCATACTGCTCCTCCTGACCGTCGCGGGCATCACGATCGTGCGGCGGAGCATGCGTCCGCTCGGCCAGATCGAGCGCACGGCCGAGGCCATCGCCGGCGGTGAGCTGGGCCGCCGGGTGCCGGACGCCGACCCGCGTACCGAGGTCGGGAGCCTGGCCAACTCGCTGAACGGGATGCTCGCCCAGATCGAGGCCGCCTTCGCGGCGCGGTCGGCGTCGGAGGCGGCGGCCCGCCGCTCCGAGGACCGCATGCGCCAGTTCGTCGGCGACGCCTCCCACGAGCTGCGCACCCCGCTGACCTCCATCCGCGGCTTCGCCGAGTACGCCAGGCAGAACCCCGGCGCCGACCCCGCCGAGCTGATGCAGCGCGTGGAGAAGGCCGCGGGCCGGATGAGCCTGCTGGTGGACGACCTGCTTTTACTGGCCAGGGTGGACCAGCAGCGGCCGCTGAAGATGCGCCCGGTGGACATGCTGGCGCTGGCCGCGGACGCCGTGCAGGACGCCAGGATCCTCGCGCCCGACCGGATCATCAAGCTGGACGTGGTCGGCGGCGCGGCCCTGATCGTCTCGGGCGACGAGGTACGCCTGCGCCAGGTCATCAGCAACCTCGTCACCAACGCGATCATCCACACCGAGCCCGGCTCGCCGATCATCGTGCGCATCGGGGCGGGCTCGGAGACGCTGTTCCTCGAGGTCGTCGACAACGGCCCCGGACTCACGCCCGAGCAGGTCGAGCACGTCTTCGAACGCTTCTACCGCGCCGACTCCGCAAGATCGCGCCGCCGTTCCGGCGAGGACCGGGGCAGCGGGCTCGGCCTGGCCATCGTGCGGGCGCTCGTCCAGGCCCACGGCGGCACGGTCACGCTGGACAGCTCGCCGGAGGCCGGCTCCACCTTCCGGGTCGAACTCCCACTCGCCTTGGAGTGAGCCTTCAGCTAACCCTCAGGTCGCTGGGTCACTCTAAGTAGGTGACGAAACCCGAGGCGCTGATCATGGTGGTGGACGACGAGCCCAGCATCAGGGACCTCCTGTCCGCCAGCCTGCGCTTCTCCGGGTTCGAGGTGCTGACCGCCGCCGACGGGCAGGAAGCCGTGGAGGTGGCCGACCGGGCCTCGCCCGACCTCGTGGTGCTCGACGTGATGCTGCCGGACCTCGACGGGTTCGAGGTGGCCAAGCGGATCGACGCCCCCGTGCTGTTCCTGACCGCGCGCGGCGACACCGAGGACAAGATCGCGGGCCTGCGGGTGGGCGACGACTACGTGACCAAGCCGTTCAGCCTGGAAGAGGTGCAGGCCAGGATCCGGGCGGTGCTGCGGCGCACGCGCGGGGAGGGCGCGCCGGCGAGCAAGCTCAAGGTGGCCGACCTGGAGCTGGACGAGGACGCCCGCGAGGTGTGGCGGGCCGGCCGGCAGGTGCGGCTGTCGCCGACGGAGTTCAAGCTGCTGCACTACTTCATGGTCAACGCGGGGCGGGTCCTGTCGAAGGCCCAGATCCTCGACCACGTCTGGAACTACGACTTCGGCGGTGACGCGGGCGTCGTCGAGTCGTACGTGTCCTACCTCAGGCGCAAGGTGGACGACGTCGAGCCGCGCCTCATCCACACCCTCCGCAGCGTCGGCTACGTGCTGCGGGAGCCGCCCGGCTAGGCGCGACACCTCGCCACCTGCGGTGGACCGCCGGACGCGGCTCACCGTAGCGTGGGTCGTATGGAGCCGCTGGCCGCGCCGGAGACTAGCGTGGGCCGTATGGATCTGCTGGCCGCGTTGGAGGCGCTGCGCCGGCCGCTGGATCGCGAGCTGTTCCCGCTGGCGGTCGGTGAGGCGGCGCGAGATCGGCGCGCGCTGCGCGAGCTGGCCGGGCAGCTCGACGACTACCTGCTGCCCCGGCTGCGCGCGCTCGACGCGCCGCTGCTGGCCGTCGTCGGCGGGTCCACGGGGGCGGGCAAGTCCACGCTGGTCAACTCGCTGGTCGGGGCCGACGTGAGCGAGCCGGGCGTGCTGCGGCCCACCACGCTCGTTCCCACGCTCGTGGTCAGCCCGGCCGACCAGACCTGGTTCATGGGCCAGAACGTGCTGCCCGGCCTGTCCCGCGCCACCGGCACCGGTCCGGGGGCCCTGCGGGTGGTCACCTCCGACGCGCTGGGCGCCGGCCTCGCGCTGCTCGACGCGCCCGACATCGACTCCGTGGTGGTCGCGAACCGGGAGCTCGCCGCCCAGCTGCTGGCCGCCGCCGACCTGTGGCTGTTCGTCACGACCGCCGCCCGTTACGCGGACGAGGTGCCGTGGAGCTTCCTGCGCTCCGCCCGCGAACGCAGCACCGCCCTGGCCCTCGTACTCGACCGGGTGCCCCCGGACGCGGTCGAGCCCATCTCGCGCGACCTGACCCGCCTCCTCGCCGAGAACGGCCTCGACGGCACGCTGCTGTTCACCGTCCCCGAGGCGGCGCTGCCCTCCGAGAAGGCCAGGCTGCCGGAGGAGACCGTGCGGCCCATCTCCTCCTGGCTCACGGGGCTGGCCACCGACGCGGCGGAGCGGTCCCGCGTCGTACGCCAGACGCTGTCCGGGGCGCTCGACAGCCTGGCCACCCGGGTGCCCGCGCTGGCCGTGGCCGTCGAACGCCAGCAGGCCGCCTTCGACACCCTGCGCTCCGTCGTGGCGGGCGCCTACGCGGGCGGCATCGCCGACTTCGACGCGGGCATGCGTGACGGGTCGCTGCTGCGGGGCGAGGTGCTGGCCCGCTGGCAGGACTTCATCGGCACCGGCGACCTCATGCGCTCCCTGGAGAGCCGGGTCGGGTGGCTGCGCGACAGGATCGTCGGCTTCTTCACCGGACAGATGCCGGAGGGCCAGCTCCGGGACGCCCTGGAGAGCGGGGTGGGGGCGCTCATCAGGGGCGCCGCCGACGGGTCCGCCGAACGCGCCCTGGAAGGCTGGTCGGCCGCTCCCGGCGGGCCCGGCGTGCTGGAGCGGCTCGGCCCGATGGAGTCCGCCCGCCTCGGCCGCGCCGCTCCCGACGTGGGCAAGCGCGCGGAGGCGACGGTCCGGGGGTGGCAGGAGTTCGTCCTGGACCTCGTACGCGAGGAAGGGCGCGAACGGCGGACGGCCGCCCGCGTGGCCTCGTTCGGGGTGAACGGGGCGGGGCTGCTGCTCATGCTGGGCGTGTTCGCCTCCACGGGCGGGCTGACCGGGATCGAGGTGGGGATCGCGGGCGGCACGAGCCTGCTGTCGCAGAAGCTGCTGGAGGCCGTCTTCGGCGACCAGGCCGTGCGGACGCTGACCGTGCGGGCGCGGGACGACCTGCGGGATCGGGTGCGGCTGCTGCTGGAGGAGGAGTCGTACCGGTTCACGGCCCAGCTGGAGGCGATGGAGCCGCCCCGGGGGACGGCGAACGCGCTGCGCGGCGCGGCCGAGCGCATCCACGCCCACCGCGCGGAGCTCCCGGCGACGGCGGCGGGCGGAGAGGACGCGACCGTGGGCGGAGAAGGCGCGACCGGGGATGGACAGGACGCGGGGGACACGCCGTGAAGCTGCTGCGCCGCAAGGAGGGCCCGTCCCTCGACTCACGCCTGGCCGCCCTGCTGGAGGCCGCCGAGCTGGCCGAAGAGCGGCTGCCGGAGGAGGCGGTGTCCGGCGCGCGGACGGTCGCCGAACGGGCCGGCGTGCGCCGTACCCTCTCGATCGACCACACCGTGGCCGCGCTGGCGGGCGCGACGGGCAGCGGCAAGTCGTCGCTCTACAACGCACTCGCCGGCACGGACCTGGCGGCGGTGGGCGTCGTACGGCCCACCACCTCGGCCGCCCAGGCGGCGCTGTGGGACGGGGAGGGCTCCGGCCCGCTGCTGGACTGGCTGGACATCCCGCGGCGCCACCCCGCGGCCTCCGCCTCCGACCTGTCCGGACTCGTCCTCCTCGACCTGCCCGACCACGACTCCATCCAGGTGTCCCACCGCCTGGAGGTGGACCGGCTGGTGGAGCTGGTGGACCTCCTGGTCTGGGTGGTGGATCCGCAGAAGTACGCCGACGCCGCCCTCCACGACCGCTACCTGCGCCGGCTGGCCGCCCACCGGGACGTCATGCTGGTGGTGCTCAACCAGGTCGACCGCCTGCCGGAGAGCGCCGTCGACCGCTGTCTCCGGGACCTGCGCCGCCTCCTGGACGAGGACGGCCTGGCGGGCGTGCCGGTCCTGGCCGTCTCCGCCCGAACCGGCGCCGGCCTCGCGGAGCTCCGCGCGCTCCTGAACGACCGCGTCGCGGAGCGCAAGTCCTGGTCCACCCGCCTGGCGGCCGACATCACCGCCGCCGCCGCCCGCCTCGGCGCGCCGGAGGAGGCCCCGGCGGGTCGGGCGATGGACCGGGCGCTCACGGCCGCGCTCTGCGAGGCGGCCGGGGTGCCGCTGGTCGTGGAGGCGGTGGCCAAGGGGCACCGGCACCGTGCCGTCGTCGCCACCGGCTGGCCCGTCACCCGCTGGATCCGCAAGCTCAGGCCCGACCCGCTCCGCAGGCTCCGCATCGGCGCCATGACCCCGGCGGGCGAGCTGCCCGCGGGTGGGTCTTCGGGGAGGTCGGCCGGGTCTTCGGGGCAGGGGCCTGGGGCCGAGGTCGTCGGCCGTACGTCCGTCCCGGCGGCTTCGGCCGTACAGAGGGCCAGGGTCGAGACGGCGATCAGGGACGTCGGCGAGGCGGCCGCGGCGGACCTGCCCGGCCCGTGGGCGGCGGCGGTGCGGCAGGCGGCGCGGTCCCGCTCCCAGGAGCTGACCGACGCGGTGGACCGGGTGGTGGCCACGACGTCCGCCGGCGCGACGCGGCGGCCCAGGTGGTGGCGGGCCGTGAACGTCCTGCAGTGGCTGGTGTTCGCGGCCATGCTGGCCGGTGCCCTGTGGCTGGGCGGGCTGTTCGGGATGGACTATCTGCGCCTGCCCCAGCCGCCGCTCCCGACCGTGGGCGTGGTGCCGTGGCCGACGGTGCTGCTGGTGGGCGGGGCGCTGGCGGGTGTGCTGATCGCGCTGCTGTCCCGGCTGGCCGCCTGGGCGGGCGGCAGGCGACGGGCCCGGCGTACGGCCAGAGCTCTTCGCACGGCCGTGGGCCGGGTCGGCGACGATCTCGTGCTGGCCCCCGTGCGGGCGGAGCTTGACCGGTACGCCCGCTTCACCGAGGCACTCACCCGAGCCCGCGCCTGAACCCGCCCGGCTCACCCGGAACGCGCGATGCCGTCGCGCCGGGAGCAGTACCGCTCAGCCGATGCCATCGCGCCGGGAGAGGTACGGCTCAGCGGGTGCCACCGCGCCGGGAGCAGCGCGGCTCAGCGCGTGCCGTCGCGCCGGAGGAGGACGGGTGCCAGGGTCGCGCCCGCCAGCGCGAGGCCGGAGGCCGCCAGGAAGGGCGCCGAGGCCCCTAATCGTTCCCCCGCCACTCCGGCCACCCCCGACCCCAGCGCACCCCCCACGCCGAGCACGGCCTGCGCGGGCACACCGGGCAGGCCGAGCAGGGTTCGATGACGCGGGCCTCCCATGGGCCGCACGCTATCCCGAAGATCAGGACACCGCGCAGCCCTCTGCCTTGTTGCGGGTGTCGATGACCCGCTGCGACAGCGGGGTCGGCTGCGCCATCACCATGGCCACTCCGGGCTCGGTGAGGAACCCGCCGCTCACCAGCCAGGAGTCCGGCACGGAGGCCTGCTCGCGGACACCACCGGCCTTCTTGTCGGCGGTGGGGTCGCGAACGGCGAACCCGCTGATGCGCACGCCACGTTCCGTCAGCATGGCCCGCACCTCGGCGACCGTCTTGTTGGCGAAGGGGACGCAGTGCATGGGCTCGCCCTTGATGCTCCACGGGGTCGTGATGTCGTACTTCTCGCCGGGCCTGGCCTTCCTGCTGACCTCGACCAGGGCCGTGCCCTTGAAGCCGACGGGGATCTTCATCCCGATCGCGCAGGCGTCCCCCACCATGTCGCACGGGCCCGGCGGGTTGATGCCCTGGATCTCGTTCACGAAGCTGTTGTCCGGGGCGGTGGGGAACACCTGGCGCTCGAACGCCGCCGTG
The DNA here is from genome assembly GCF_040680035.1 of Nonomuraea sp. NPDC052116. NCBI lineage: Bacteria > Bacillati > Actinomycetota > Actinomycetes > Streptosporangiales > Streptosporangiaceae > Nonomuraea > Nonomuraea sp. NPDC052116. Next base: position 43,537 of record NZ_JBFAWA010000045.1, read on the forward strand.
GCGGGACGCACCTTGAGAGAGACGTCGAGCCCGTAGCGACGCAGTTGCTCCTCGTACATCTTCGGGTTGGCGTAAAGGTCCTTGATCTCGATGACGTAGTAGCCGCCCTCCTGCCTGATGTTCAGGGCCGAGGCGGAGGTGCCCGGCTGCAGCCAGGTCAGCGCCACGACGCCGGCGGTCAGCAGCCCGCCCACGGGGATCGCCACGCGCGGGCTCAGCCGCCTGCCGCGCCGGGCGGGCGCGGGGGCGGGCGATCCGGCCGTGATCTCGTGGATCAGCTCCCGGGCGCCCTCGCTGACCTCCGTCACCGGCGGGGCCGCGAACCGGGCGACGATCTGGTCGATGTCCTGGGTCATGATCGGCCTTTCGCGGGGACGGCGGCACGCTGTCCGGATCGGGTGAGGTCGGGGTCGAGGCGGGTCAGCTCTTTGGCGAGGCGCTTGCGGGCGCGGTGCAGCCGGAGCCTGGCGGCTCCGCGCGAGCAGCCGAGCACTTTCGCGATCTCGGCCCCGCCGAGTCCCTCCCACGCGACCAGCGCGAGCAGTTCCCGGTCGTCGTCCGAGAGCCGTTTGAACGCCTCGTACGCGGATTCGGCACCGGTGACGGGGTTCACCCAAGTCGTGATCTCCTCGCGCAGCCGTACGGCCAGGGCGGCTCGGCGTTCCTCGCCGCGGAAGTGGTTCGCGAGCGTGCGCCTGGCGACGCCGTACAGCCAGAGCCTGGCCCCGTCGCCCTCGGGGACGTCGTTGAGGCGGCGCCAGGCGGTCGTGAACGTCTCGGCGATCACGTCCGCGATGTCGTCGGGCGAGCCGGAGCGCCGCCTGACATATGTGGCGATGGCGGGATAGTGCGCCAGATAGAGCTCCTCAAAGCGTTGTTCGGGCTCGGGTGGCCCCATGCGGCGGTCCTTCCAATCGGCGAACACACCTGAGGAGATGTCCGGATAAACCGGGGTTGTTTCACCCCGCGTCGAGAGAGCGGCCGATCGTGCGCAGCGCCGACAGGAGCGGGCGCAGGAGGGGATGGGCGTCGGAGCCGCGGCGTACGGCGGCGAAGACGCGGCGTTCGGGCCCCGGCGTCCGCCGGACCGCCACCCCCGTCAGCGCCATGTCGCGCAGGGCCAGCCGCGGCACCAGGGCCACCCCCGCCCCCGCTCCGACCAGGGCGACGACGGCGCGGAAGTCGTCGGAGCAGTGGGCGAGGTTCGGCGTGAAACCCGCCTGCTGGCAGGCGAACGTGATCACGTCGTGCACCGGGTTGCCCGGGTAAGGGCCGATCCAGGTCTCGGAGGCGAGCGAGGTCAAGGTCGCCTCCGACGCCAAGGGGTGGTCGTGGGGGAGCACCAGGTCGAACGGCTCGGCGTAGAGGGGCAGCCGGGACAGGCGCCGGTCGGCCGCGTCGGGGGCGCCCCGGTACTCGACCGTGACGGCCAGGTCGGCCTCGCCGTCCAGCAGCATGGCCAGGCTGTGGTCGCCCTCGGCGTCCAGCACGCGTACGTGCAGCCCGGGGGAGGTGGCGCGCAGGGCGGCGATGGCGGGGGAGAGCACGGCGCCGATCGCGGTGGCGAAGCAGGCCACGGTGACCTCGCCGGCCTCGCCCGTGGCGTACGCGGCCACCTCGGCCTTGGCGCGTTCGAGCTGGGAGAGCACCTCGTTCGCGTGGCCCAGCATGATCTTGCCGACGGCGGTGAGGTGGACGCCGCGGCCGTCGCGGGTGAACAGCCGGTGGCCCACCTCGTGCTCCAGCGCGACGAGCTGCTGGGACACCGCGGAGGGGGTGAGGTGCAGCGCGGCCGCCGCGGCGGTCACCGTGCCGTGGTCGGCCACCGCCCGCAGCGTGCGCAACCGCCGCGTGTCTATCAACCGTGCTCCTTGGCCTCACTCCGTGAGGCGCGCCCGATCGCTGGGATCCGTCGCAGCGAGAATACTCACCCGCCGGTCATGACCACGCACGACCGGGTCAGGACGGCCGGGCGCGGGCGGTCGGTCAGGGCGGCGGGCCGGGACGGCAGGGGCGGGACGGCCGGGGCTCTGCGGCGCTCAGGGCCCCGGCGGTCGGCCGCCCTTCCGGGCGGGGTGTCAGCCGCGGGCCTGGATGAACGCCTGGACGGCGCGGTCGACGTCCTCCGCGGAGTGGGCGGCGGAGAGCTGGACGCGGATCCTGGCCTGGCCGTGCGGCACGACCGGGTACGAGAAGCCGATGACGTAGATGCCGAGGTCGAGCAGGCGTTCGGCCATCGCCGCGGCCTCGGAGGCATCGCCGATCATCACGGGCACGATCGGGTGGTCGCCGGGCAGGATGTCGAACCCGGCCTCGGCCATCTCCCCCCGGAAGCGCGCCGTGTTGGAGCGGAGCTGCTCGCGGGCCTCGTTCGAGGTCTCCAGCAGGTCGAGGATGCGCAGCGACGCGGAGGCGATGACGGGGGCGAGCGAGTTGGAGAACAGGTACGGGCGTGAGCGCTGGCGCAGCAGCTCGCAGATCTCCTTGCGGGCCGAGACGTAGCCGCCGCTGGCGCCGCCGAGCGCCTTGCCCAGGGTGCCGGTGATGATGTCGATCCGGTCGGTGACGCCGTGCAGCTCCGGCGTGCCGCGGCCGGTCGGCCCGACGAAGCCGACGGCGTGGGAGTCGTCGACCATCACCATGGCGTCGTACCGATCGGCCAGGTCGCAGATCTCCCGCAACGGCGCGAGATATCCGTCCATGGAGAACACGCCGTCGGTCACGATCAGCCGCCGCCGCGCCTCCGACGCCTCCTTGAGGCGGGCCTCCAGCTCGGCCATGTCGCGGTTGGCGTAGCGGAAGCGCTGGGCCTTGGAGAGCCTGATGCCGTCGATGATGCTGGCGTGGTTGAGCGCGTCGGAGATCACCGCGTCCTGGGCGTCGAGCAGGGTCTCGAACACGCCGCCGTTCGCGTCGAAGCACGAGCTGTAGAGGACGGTGTCCTCCATGCCGAGGAAGTCCGACAGGCGGGCCTCGAGCTCCTTGTGCACCTCCTGGGTGCCGCAGATGAATCGTACGGACGCCATGCCGAACCCCCACCGGTCCAGCGCCTCCTTGGCGGCCTTGATCACGGTGGGGTTGTCGGCCAGGCCGAGGTAGTTGTTGGCGCAGAAGTTCAGGACCTCGCGCCCGGCGACGCTCACCGACGAGCTCTGCGGGGAGCCGATCACGCGCTCGGGCTTGAGCAGCCCGGCCTCGGTGATCTCGTTGAGCGTCGTACGCAGCTGCTCCCGCACGTTCGTGAACATCAAGCGCTCCTGTTCATGGTCGCGGCCGCTTCGGCCTCCGTTGGCTCGTCCCTCGCGCTCTCCGGCCGAGCTCCTCCGCTCCAATCGAGAATGACCTTGCCCGTGCGGCCGCTCGCGGCCGTGTCGAAGGCGGCGTCGAAGTCCTGGTACGGGAACCGGTCGGTGATGACGGGGGTGAGGTCGAGGCCCTTCTCCAACAGGACCGACATGTTGTACCAGGTCTCGAACATCTCCCGCCCGTACACCCCCTTGATCGTGATCATGGAGGTCACGACGGTCGCCCAGTCGACGGCGAACTCCTCGGCGGGCAGCCCGAGCATGGCGATCTTCCCGCCGTGGGTCATGTTCGCGATCATGTCGCGCATGGCCTGCGGGTTGCCGGACATCTCCAGCCCCACGTCGAAGCCCTCGCGCATGTGGAGCTGGCGCATGCCATCGGTGATCGAGGTCCTGGAGACGTTCAGGGCGAGGGAGACGCCGAGCTTGCCGGCCAGGGCGAGCCGCTCGTCGCTGACGTCGGTGATCATCACGTTGCGCGCGCCGACGTGCGTGGCCACGGCCGCGGCCATCAGCCCGATGGGGCCCGCCCCGGTGATCAGCACGTCCTCGCCGACCAGGGGGAAGGACAGTGCGGTGTGTACGGCGTTCCCGAACGGGTCGAAGATGGCCGCCACATCGGGGTGGACGGGGGCCCGGTGCACCCAGACGTTGGAGGCGGGCAGTGTGACGTATTCGGCGAAGGCGCCGTCCCTGTTGACGCCGAGGCCCACCGTGTTGCGGCACAGGTGCCTGCGGCCCGCCATGCAGTTGCGGCACTTGCCGCACACGAGGTGGCCCTCGCCGCTGACGAGGTCGCCGACGGCGACGTCCTCGACGCCCGGCGCCACCTCGACCACGTGGCCGGAGAACTCGTGCCCGACGATCAGCGGGAGCTTCAGGGTATGCCGCGCCCAGTCATCAAATTTCCGGATATGCAGGTCGGTGCCGCAGATGCCGGTCCGCAGAACCCGGATCTTCACCTCGCCGGGACCCACCTCGGGCTCGGGCACGTCCACAAGCCAGAGGCCGGCCTCGGCCTTCTGTTTGACCAGCGCTTTCATGGCTCCATTCCCCCCAGTCCGAACCTAACGCACTGTGCCCTCTCCCCTCCCGGGATGTCCATCGAGGCTTTCTTAAGTGCCCCCACAGCTCCGCTTCACGCCCCAGCAAAGGCGTGGCGCGCGGACTCGCCGATCCTCCAAATTGCTCAGAGCTGCATGATTCAAGCTGTTTATCTGCACAAATGAGTACTAGCCTGGCGTCTGCTGCGGCTGATTCGGGAAGGGACATCAGTGGAAGACCTGCGTATCGGAGTCATCGGCCTCGGGCTGCGGACGAGCCTCTCCCTGCACGCGCACCGGCCGGGCAGGGGCGCGGTCGTGACGGCGCTGTGCGACTCCGACCCGGCGGTGCTCAAGAGCCAGGCGGGGCGGTTCGAGGCGGAGTTCCTGACCGGGGACTACCGCGAGCTGCTCGACCGGCCCGACCTAGACGCGATCATCGTCAACACCCCCGACGACACCCACGAGCGCATCGCCATCGACTGCCTCCAGGCCGGCAAGGCCGTCTACCTGGAGAAGCCGATGGCGATCACCGTCGAGGGCTGCGACAACGTCCTGCGCGCCGCCCGCGATACCGGCACCCGCCTGTACGTGGGCCACAACATGCGGCACATGGGCGTGGTCCGGCTCATGCGCGACATCATCCGCAAGGGCGACATCGGCGAGCCGAAGACCGTCTGGGTGCGCCACTTCGTCTCCTACGGCGGCGACTACTACTTCAAGGACTGGCACGCCGACCGCACCCGCACCACGGGCCTGCTGCTGCAGAAGGCGGCCCACGACCTCGACGTCATCCACTGGCTCGCCGGCGGCTACACGACCAGGGTGAACGCGTTCGGCGACCTCATGGTCTACGGCGACCTGCCGCGCCGCGAGCCCGGCACGCCGCGGCCCGACGGGTGGCTCGAGGAGTACGAGTGGCCGCCGACGTCGCGCACCGGCCTGCACCACGTCGTGGACGTCGAGGACGTGTCGGTGATGAACATGCGGCTCGACAACGGCGTCATCGCCGCCTACCAGCAGTGCCACTTCACGCCCGACTACGTGCGCAACTACACGGTCATCGGCACGGAGGGCCGCCTGGAGAACTTCGGCGACGAGCCCGGGGACACGGTCAAGGTCTGGAACCGGGGTCCCACGGCCTACCGGGACGACTGCGACATCGCGTACAAGGTGCCTCCGGCGGAGGGCTCGCACGGGGGAGCGGACGCGCAGATCGTGGCGGAGTTCTGCCGGTTCGTCCGGGACGGCGGCGCGACGGACACCTCGCCGGTGGCGGCCAGGATGAGCGTGGCGGCGGGCTACATGGCCACGATGTCGCTGCGCGACGGGGGCATGCCGTACGACGTGCCGCCCCTTGACGCGGAGCTGGCCGCGTACTTCGACAACGGCCAGAGCTGATCCCGCGGGAACCCGGCGCGTCGCGCGGACAGTAGACAGATGTGGATATGTCGATGCGTGCCCGCATACGCGACGGGGACCAGGCGGCGTTCGGCGAGCTCTTCGACGACTGCGCGAAATCCGTCTACAACCACGCCTTCCGCCTGACCGCCAACTGGTCCACGGCCGAGGACGTGATGGCGCTGACGTTCCTCGAAGCCTGGCGGTTACGGGGCCGGATCGACCCCGAGGGCGGCTCGCTGCGCCCCTGGCTGCTCGGCATCGCCACCAACGTGGCCCGCAACGTGCGCCGGGCCGCCCGCAGGCACGACGACGCGCTGGCCAGGCTGCCCAGGGGCGAGCAGGTGCCCGACTTCGCCGACGAGGTCGTGGGCCGCATCGACGACGCCGGGCGGCTGGCGGCGGTGCGGCAGGCGTACGGGCGGCTGCGCCGCCACGAGCAGGACGTGTTCGCGCTGTGCGTCTGGGCCGGACTCGACTACGCCCAGGCGGCCGAGGCGCTCGGCATCCCCGTCGGCACCGTGCGCTCCCGGCTGTCGCGGGCCAGGAAGAAACTCGCGGCCGCCGGGGAACCGCCGCCGGCGACCCGACAGGTAGTAGGTGAACCCGGCCCCGAGAAGGAGGAGATCCGATGAATTGGCCGACCGAACGCGATCTTCCCGAGGGCCGTCACCGACTGCTCAAGGAGTTCGTGATGACCGAGATCGACCGCAGGCCCGCCCGCAGGCGGTTCCCGGCCCTTCTGGCCCCCGTCGCCGGGCTGGCGGCCGCCGCCGCGGTGGCGGTCCCGCTGCTGCTCGGCGGGGCTCCGGCGTACGCCGTGACCAAGGGGCCCGACGGCTTCATCCGCATCACCATCAACGAGGCCAAGGACCCGAAGAGGCTCCAGGAGGACCTGCGGGCCATGGGGGCGAACGTGGTGGTGGACTACATCCCCCATGGCAAGAAGTGCAGCCCGCAGCCGCGCAGCAGCCACTTCCTCAGCAAGGAGGAGGCGCCGCTGTCGGTGTTCCCGGCCCCGAAGGGCTGGGAGCCGACCGAGGACATGGAGCCGGGTTTCGTCATCGACCCGAAGGTCATCGGGCCCGGCCAGACGGGGGTGCTGGAGTTCAGCGTCGCGGAGGTCGGGGGCGGCGTCGTGGCGGGCATCTGGGCAGCCGTCGGCGAGGGCCCCATCGCGGACTGCGAGCTGGTGGACACCACGGACGCCCTCCTCTCCCACTGACCCGTCCCCGGGTCAGCGGGCCTTGACCGAGGCGTCCTCCGGGAGCCGCCGGATTCCCGGGAGGTTCAGGTACGGGTGCTCTCCTGGACGGCCTGCCTGGCCCGCAGCGCGATCTCCAGCTCGAAGCGGATGTCCGGATCGGCGAGCTGGTCGCCGAACAGCTCCTCCAGCTGCCGCAGCCGGTAGCGCACGGTCTGCGGGTGCACGTGCAGCGTGGCGGCCACCTCGCCCGCGCCCCGGCCGTGCCGCAGCCAGGCCAGCAGCGTCTCCGCGAGCCGGTCCTGCTGGGCGGGCCGCAGGTCGGCCAGGGGCGCCAGCCGCGCCTCCGCCAGCGTGCCGACCAGCTCCTCGTCCTTGAACACCACCAGCGTCGCCATGTGGTCCGCGCACCGCAGCGGCCCCCGGGGCAGGATGCCGCGCCGCGACAGCTCCAGGGCCTCTCCGGCCCAGCGCAGCGAGGTCGCGGCGGCCGAGAGGGGCACGGCGGGGCCGATCGCGGCCTGGCGTCCGCGCAACGCCTGGTCGAGCAGCTGGGCCTGGCCGGGACCGGTGGGGTCGGGCGCGAGCAGGCAGGGCACGGGCCTGTCCAGCCCGGTGAGCACGTCGGGCGGCAGCGCGGGGGCGCGGTAGGCGCCGTGCCGGTCGTCGAACGCCACGCAGGCGACGGTCCTGGGCTGCCGCCACCCGGCGGCCTTGGCCAGCTCGGCGATGGCCTCGGCGCTGGCGGGCGGGCGGCTGAGCAGCAGGTCGAGCAGGCGGCCGCGGCGGCGTTCGGTCTCGCCCGCGGCGTGCGCCCTGGCCTCCTCGAAGCCCTCGGCCGCCGCGTCGGCGAGCTGGTCGAGGTAGACGAAGATGGCCTCGCCCAGGTCGTACAGGGTCTGCGGAGACAGCCGCAGCGGCTCGGCGAGCTCGGTGAGCCGCCGCCAGCAGACCCGGGCGCCGAGCCGCATCGCGGTCTGCAGCGGCTCGAGGTTGCGGCCCTCGGCCGCCTCGCCCCTGCCGATCATGCGGAACGGCTCGGGGTCCCAGGGGGCGCCCGGGTTCTCGACGCGGTCGAGGAAGCCCTCGATGGCCTGCTCGGCCGCCATCCTGACGACCTTGATGTAGAGCTCGTCCGATGGCCTGGCGTACTCGGGGATCCGGGTCTGGATCTCCTCGATCACCTCTGCCGAGACCCTGCCGATGCCCGCCCTGAGCGCCTGCACGGGGATTTCACTCGTGATGACCATCGTCCCTCCCGTCGCCATTGTGACCCAGGCAACAGGAGAATGTGTAGCAAGAGCTTGTTTTTGTCACTTCTGGAGGAAAGCTGCGAACTCCTCCAGGTCGATCAGGCCGTCGCCGTCCTTGTCGAGCTTCAGCACGCCTTCCTGGGCGGCCTCCAGGGTCACCGGCTGGCCGAGCACCTCCATCAGCTTCACGAGCTCGACGGCGGAGATGCGGCCGTCGTTGTCGGCGTCGATGAGGTCGAAGGTGATGGCGTAATCGCTCATGGGGGTCACCCTTCCACGTGAATGGATGTCGCGTCAGACCTTAGTGGCGACCCGTCGTAGCGCGTCGACGAATGCCATGACTTGTGGGCTCACATCCCCTTCTCGCCAGGCGATGGCGAGCTGCCCGGGAGCCAGCCCGGTCACCGGGCGGTAGGCCATCCCGGGCCGGTTGTAGAGCGCGGCGTTCCCCTCGGCGACCAGCACCACCCCGAGCCCGCTGGTCACGGCCTCGAACACCTCCTCCGGCGTGTTCGCGGTGAACCCGACGACCGGCTCGTCGTCGCGGGCGTCCCGCGCGAGCCAGAAGTCCCGCAGCGGCCCCGCCTCCGGCGGCAGGGCGATGAACGGCTCCTCGCGCAGCGCCTCGAACGGGATCTCCGCCAGCTCCGCGAGCGGATGGCCGTCCGGCATGGCCACCCCTCTGCCCTCCGTGGCCAGCACGTACGTCCGCAGCCCCGGCGGCACCGGCAGCCAGATGAACGCCACGTCAGAGGACCCGTCGGCCAGCCCGCCGCTGGGGTCGTCCCAGCCCACCAGCCTGAGCGACACCTCCCACCCCGGCATCGCCGTGCGGAACCCCCGCAGCGCCTCCTGCTGCAGCCCCCTGCCCACGGCCGTCTGCATCCCGATCACCAGCGTCCCGGCGGGCGCCGCGGCCCGCGCGGACTCGACCCCGCTCGTCCACCGTTCGAGCAGGTCGCGGACGATCGGCAGGAGCGCCTCGCCCTGCCTGGTGAGCACCACGCCGCTGTGCACCCGCTCGAACAGCCGGAACCCGAGCTGCCGCTCCAGCACCCTGAGCTGCTTGGACAGCGCCGGTTGGGACACGAAGAGCCGCTCCGAGGCCCGCGTCACGTTCAGCTCCTCGGCCACCGCCATGAAGTAGCGCAGCTCACGCAGGTGCACGTCCATAACCAATGGTTATACCAAGGGGTCTTGGACGCGGCAGAGGCGCGCGCAGCAGGATCGAGGCCATGAAGACACGTACTCTTGGCAGCTTGCGGGTTCCCGCCATCGGCTTCGGCGCCATGGTCCTGTCGCCGGGCGTCTACGGCGACGTCGACGACGCCCGCGCCGAGGTGGCGCTCAAGGCCGCGCTCGACGGGGGCGCGACCCACGTGGACACCAGCGACGCGTACGGCGTGGACGGCCACAACGAGCGCCTCGTGGGCCGGGCGATCAAGGGCCGCAGGGACGAGGTGGTGGTCGCGACCAAGTTCGGGCTCGCGATCCCCGAGGGTGAGCAGGGCAGGTCGCACCCGGTCGGTTACGCGTTCAACGAGCTACGGGTGAACGCCGACCCCCGCCTGATCCGGCGCTACGCGGAGCGCAGCCTGCGCAACCTCGACACCGACGTGATCGACCTTTACTACTCGCACTATCCCGACCCCGGCGTGCCGATCGAGGACATGACCGGCGCGCTGGCCGGGCTGGTGCGGGACGGGCTGGTCAAGCACATCGGCCTGTCCAACGTGACGGCCGCCCAGCTCAGGGCCGCGCACGCGGTCCACCCCGTGACGGCCGTGCAGAACGAGTGGTCGATGTGGCGCCCCCTCGACCCCGGCCTGCTGGCCGCCGCGCGGGAGCTCGCCGTGGGGATCGTGGCGTGGAGCCCGCTCGGCACCGGCTTCCTGACGGGCACCGTGGAGTCGCTCGCCGAGGGCGACTTCCGGCACAACGCGCCCCGCTTCTCGGCGGAGAACCTGGCGGGCAACAACGACCGCTACGCCCCGATCAGGGCCCTGGCGGCGCAGCTCGGCATCACGCCCGCCCAGCTCGCCCTGGCCTGGCTGCTGCACCAGGACGAGCACGTGGTGACCATCCCCGGCAGCCGCACTCCCGCCCACATCGAGGAGAACCTGGCGGCGGCCGACCTCACCCTCCACGCCGACACGCTGGCCAGGGTCGACGAGGCCCTCGCCAAGTTCGAGGTGACGGGCGGGACACTCCTGTGAACGCGGCCGGCCAGGGCGCGGATCGCGCTCCTGGCCGGTCTCGTACGTCTTCGGTATGTCTCAGGCGGCGTGCAGGTAGACCTGGCCGAAGACCTCCGACAGGTTCTTCAGGTCGGTGGCCACGTCGACCTCGGGGTTGGCCGGGTCGTAGATGGTCGCCAGGCGGGGGCGGACCGCGTCGAGCTTCTTGAGCTGGTCCCAGGTGGCGTTGGCGGCCCACTTCTCGCCGTACACCCGGCTGACCTGGCCCTGGTCGTTCTGCCAGCGGGTCCACAGGGTGACCGTCTCGGCGGCGTCGTCCTGGAGCGGGGAGGCGATGCGCTCGGTGATCGCCTTGGTGGCCTGCTCCTCGTTGAGGTGGGAGGTGCCGGCGGCGGCGAAGGAGGCGTCCTCGCTGGCGATCTGCGCGTAGGCGTCCCAGGCGCGGGCGCGGACCTGGATCCACTGGTTGCGCTGGGCCTCGGTGGCGTCGATCTTCCAGGTGGCGTACTCGGTGCCCAGGTGGCCGTCGTCCAGGGAGAGCTGGTCGATCAGGCCCTTGGAAAGCCAGGCGCCGATGCGGTCGGGGTCGAGCAGCGGGTACTTCTTGGTCATCTCGGTCTTGCAGGCGTCGTTCGCGCCGCAGCCGAACAGCGGCACCACCGTGTGCGCCGACAGCTTCTTGCCCGGCACCGCGGTACGCAGCGCGACCGTGGCCTCATTCACGAACTTGTCCAGCTCGTCCGCCGTCGCGAACGTCTTGTTGTAGCCGAGCTGCGAGGTGAACCGGATGCCGATCACCCCGGGCTGCGCGGCGACCAGCGCCGCGATCTTCTTGACGCCCTCGGCCAGCTTGCCGGCCTTGTAGTCGTCGGCCAGCTCGGTCTCGATCCACAGGCGCATGGTCGTCTGGACGGCGGCCTGCGCGGCCTTGCCGGCCGGGGTCTCCTGCGCGGACTCCTTCTCGGCGGCGCTGATGCCGGTGGGGTCGACGTAGCCGCACTGGTCGCCGTTCTGGCAGTCAGGCGTGCCGCCGTCCTCGGCGCCGGGGACGTCCGGGGAGTCGACGTCGTGCATCTCGCCGTCGCCCTCGGAGTCGGTCGGGCAGAAGTTGCCCTCTTCGGTGCAGTCCACCGTGATCGGGTTCGCGGGACCGGCTTCCTGCATGTGCTCGCCGTCGTTGTCCAGCCAGAACTTCGCGATGTCCGCGGCCTCCTCAGGGGTGGCCAGCCATCGGCAGACGACGTACGCCGGGGTGTCGGCCGACATCAGGTCGTTGCAGCCTCGGGGGTCGTTCTCCGACCACGCCGGGACGCCGACGCCCAGGAGCGAGAGGGCTAATCCGATGACGAAGATCTGCCGCAGCCGCTTTCGCATGGCACCTTTACTTCCAGGGGATGATCGTGGGCATACCGCACACTATCCGGACGATCAATAACGTTCAATGAGATCTATGGCTTCTTCACGCACTATTCGACGAGAAGTGGCCGCGCTTGTTACGAGTACTCAGTCGTCCACCTCGACCCATGTCCAGCCGCCGCCGGGGTCGGCGCGCACCGCCCGGGTGCGCCCCGCCGCCACCTTCACCCATCCCGGCTGCGGGGGCTCGGCGGGCACCGGCACCGGATCGGTGTCCGCGCCGAAGACGGCCGGCCGTCCCTTGACGGTGATCGCGGGCCGCCCGCCCGTCAACGGGCGCCGATCGCTCTGGGGAGCGGGCGGGAGGGAAGGCCTCTCGCGGGGCGGCTCGACTTCGTGAACGCTCGGGGTCCCGGCGGGGGACCGGGAGCCCAGCGGCCACCAGTTCGCCGGGCCCAGCAGCCGCATGGCGGCGGGCACCAGCAGCAGCCGCACCAGCACGGTGTCCACCGCGACCGCCACGCACAGACCCACCCCGAGCAGCCTCACCACCGCGATCCCGGCCGTCGCGAACGCCCCGCCGGCCGCCACCATCAGCAGCGCCGCACCGGTGATCACCTCCCGCGGCTCCGCCACCGCGGAGTCCCCCGTACGCGCCTCCGAGACCAGGAACACCTGGTGGACGACCGACAGCCCGAACGCCACGACCCCGATCAGCAGCGCGACGGAGACGTTCAGAGGGCCGGCGAAACCCAGGAAGCCGCTCCCGAACACCCACCCGATCACCCCGAACGACGCGGCGGCGGACAGCAGGCTCGCGACCACCGCTGGAACGGGCAGCACCAGCGACCCGAAGGCGAGCGACAGCACCGCCGCCATCGCCGAGCACACCACCACCGCCAGCCACGGCAGCGTGCCGGAGAGGCCGGCCAGGAGGTCCAGCCGCGCAGCGACGGGCCCGCCGACCACGACCTGCCGGACATCCGGCCCCTGGGCCGCGGACCTGATCGCGGCGACCAGGTCCCCGGCCTGCGCCGACAGGGGATCGAGGTCGTGGCGGACGGCCAGCCGCACCGCGCGGTTCGGCCGCGAGAGGCCCGCCGTCTCGACCCCGGTGACGTGCGGCAGCCGCTCCAGCCGCTCCGTGATGGGGCGGACGTCGAGCGCGGTGACAGCGGTGCCGTCCAGCGGCTCCACCACGACGTGCACGTCTATCGGCGACAGCGCGTTCCTGGCGAAGTCGCGGTCGATCGTCTCGGCCACCCGGCGGCCCTCGGAGGCGGCGGGCAGCGCCCGGTGGTCCGCGTTCCCGAACTCGACGCGCAGCAGCGGTCCCGCCGGCGCGACCAGCACGATCGTCACCGCCACCAGGTACACGACCGGCCGGCGCGCCACGCCGTCCCACAGCCCGCCGTCCCGTCGTACGGACACGGGCCTGACGCGCAGCGCGTCCACGCGCCGCCCGAGCACCCCCAGCAGGGCGGGCGCCACGAGCACCGCGATCACCGAGGCGACCAGCGCCACGGCCGCCGCCGCCAGCCCGAGCGAGCCCAGGAACGGCTGCGGGAACAGCGTCAGCCCCAGCAGCGACGCGGCCACGCTCACCCCGGCCACGCCCACGGTCCGGCCGGCCGTGGCCACCGTGCCCGCCACGGCCTGCTCGTCCGACGCCCCGCCCTGGATCTCCTCCCTGAACGCCCTGAGCAGGAGCAGCGAGTACGCGGCCGCCAGCCCGAGCCCGAGGAGCACGACGGCATAGAAGGAGTAGACGGACACCCCGGGCAGCAGCGCCAGCGCGCCGATCACCGCGAGCAGCCCCACGACCAGCGGCAACAGGGCCGCCACCAGGCTCCCGAACACCACCACGAGCAGCACCAGCAGCACCGGCGCCGCGACCGCCGCCGCGCGGGCCAGGTCGGCGGCGGCCTCGCCGTCGAGCTCGGCCTGCACCGGCACCGGCCCGCCGACCGCGACGCGCAGGTTCTTGACGGTCCTGAGCCGCGCCGCCACCGCCGCGTAGCTCGCCCGCTTGGCGCCCTTCAGCGTGACGATCGCGTACGTCGAATGCCCGTCCCTGGACACCATCGCCTTCGACCCCGTCGTCCAGTACGTGACCATCCCGCGCACGTACTCGGCCGGCAGCCCGCGCAGCGAGTCGTGCACCGCCTTCTTGTAGCGCGGGTCGCGCACCTTGACCGCCGGGTGCCGGTAGAGGACGACCACGTCGGGGCTCTGGCCGGCGTACCACTCCGCGCTCCAGCGCGCGGCGGTCGCCGACTCGGCGCGCGGGTCCTCGAAGCCGCCGCCCACCGCCTGCCCGGACAGCGCCAGCGGCGCGACGAGCAGGGCCGCCACCAGGCTGAGCGCCAGCAGCGTCCATCTACCGCGATAGACCAGCCGCCCCAATGGAGTCCCCTCGCCGACAGCAGGGTCCTAGCAAATTACGGGAGATCGAGGCTGGATTCTTGCCAAACGCGCACATATTCCGCTTCCGGTCTTGTCAGCGGGACCCAATATTCAGGCGACATCGGCGAGAGAACTCGGCAGAATGGCGGGGTTTGACTGTTTTCAGGGGGGCGTGCCGGTGCACAGTTATCTCAGCGATCTCGGGTTGCTCCGGGATCGCCGTTTCGCGCTGCTGCTGTCGGCGCGGACCCTGTCGGTCCTGGGCAGCGCGTTCGCCCCGGTGGCCCTGGCGTTCGGCGTGCTCGGGCTGCCCGGCGCCACCGCCGCCACCCTGTCTGTCGTGCTCACCGCCGAGTCGGTGCCCATGATCGTGTTCATCCTGTTCGGCGGGGTGCTCGCGGACCGGCTGCCGCGCAAGTGGGTGATGATGGCCGGTGAGTCCCTGATGGCGGTGGGGTTCTTCGCGCTGGGGGCGATGCTGCTCGCCGGCTGGACCCCGCTGCCCGCGCTGTCCGCGGCGGCGGCGGTGACCGGGGTGGGCATCGCGATCATGTTCCCGGCGCTGACCGGGATCATCCCCGAGGTCGTGCCGCCCGACCGGCTGCAGGCCGGCAACGCCCTGCTCGGCCTGGGCCAGAACGCCTCGCGGGTGGCGGGCGCGGTGCTGGGCGGCGGCACGGTGGTGCTGTTCGGTGGGGGCTGGGCGCTGGTGGTGAGCGGCGCGATGTTCGCGGTGGCGGGCGCGCTGCTGGCGCTGCTGCGGATGGAGCCGGTCGCGAACCGGCGGGAGCGGCACTCGGTGCTGGCCGACCTGCGGGACGGCTGGCGGGAGTTCAGCTCGCGGCAGTGGATCTGGGTGGTGGTCGCGCAGTTCTCGCTGATGGTCATGGCCATCCAGGCCGGTCACGGGGTGCTCGGCCCGCTGATCGCGAAGGAGACGCTGGGCGGGCCCGCGGCCTGGTCGGCGTTCCTGGCGGGCGAGGCGGTCGGGACGATCGTCGGCGTGCTGGTCGCGATGCGGCTGCGGCCGCGCCGGCCGATCCTGGTGGCCGTGCTGCTCTGCCTGCCGCCCGCGCTGCCGTACGTGCTGCTCGGGCTGGACGCGCCGCTCTGGGCGATCGTGACCGGGGCGTTCGTGCTGGGTGTGTGCTTCGACGTGTTCGGCGTCCTGTGGCAGACCACGATGCAGCGCGAGGTCCCGGCCGAGTCGCTGTCGCGGGTGAGCTCGTACGACATGCTCGGGTCGATGATGTTCGGGCCGATCGGGCTGCTGGTGGCGGGGCAGGCGGCCGACCTGTTCGGCACGGAGGAGACGCTGCTCGCCTGCGCCGTCATCATCGTGCTGTCCACCCTCGCCGCCCTGCTGGCTCCGGGGGTGCGCAACCTGCGCGCCCCCGAGCGGGAGCCGATCTCAAGCTGACCTGAAGTAGGCGTTGGCCCTGGGCTGGAACATCAGCGTCACCGCCCCCAGCACGGCCACCACGTGCAGGATCCGGCTGCCCGCGAAGATCAGCCCCATCGCGTCCGTCCCGGCGACGGCCTCGGCGATGGAGCCGCCGGCCAGCAGCCACTGGACGGGGCCGATCACGAGCGAGAGCGTGCCGAAGACGCCGAGTGTCACGGCGAGGGTCCAGCGCGCCCAGTTCACCCCGGCCTTGAGCCGCAGCGCCAGGAAGGCGGCCCCCGCGAACACCGCCAGCCGGATCCCGACCTGCGGCAGCAGTTCGGCGACCGTGGAGGCGCCCGTGTACAGCTGCTCGGAGACCACCAGCACGGTCTCCAGCGCTCCGAAGGCGACGGCGACCAGCCAGAGCATGGCGGCGGTGTGGACGACGGGCGGCGGGTCGGTTCTGCGGGGGTTGTCGAGGACGGTGGTCATGGCGTGGCCTCCAAAGGTGAATGACTACGCCTGAAGTGTCCGCTTTCGGGCGGGGTGGGAGCATGCCCGCTGGCCGCCGAGTTCCGGTGAGGCGAGCCCTACCACGCGTGCGCCGGAAGGCAGGCTCAGGCGATGATGAGCCGTACCACGACGCCCGCGCAGTTTCCCGCCACGCAGATCCGCACCGGCACCTCGGAGATGCCCGCCGCCGCGGGCACGCCGCTCACGTGGCCGTCGGGCCCGATGATCACGTCGCGGGGCAGTTTGGCGCGGTCGGTCACGGTGAACGTCGGCAGCACGCCGGACGGGCCGCCGTTGATGCCGATCTCCCCGTGCAGCGGGGTGTCGGCCCGGCCGGGGAAGGTCAGCTCACGCGGCTCCCACGGCACGTTGCCGAGCACGACGAAGGTGAGCCGCTGGTCCTGGCACGACTGCCCCTCGCACATCCGGACGGCGGCGAGGTACGTGCCGGAGCGCTGCGGCGTGCCGTACAGCCGGCCGCCTTGGTCGACCCTGATCCCGACCGCGAGGTAGCCGGGGCGGAACGTGACGCCCTTCGCGGCGGGCAGGAGCTGCTGGTGCACCTCGATGCCCTCGGTGACGTAGAAGGTGTCCTCGACCAGGCGCCCGTGCACGGGGTCGAGGGGGAGCTGCCGGGACATCAGCGTCATGGTGAGCGTGGGCACGGCGGCGGACAACGCGCACACGGCGAAGCCCGCGAGCAGGAACACCCACCACTGCCGCATAGTCACCCCCCCGACCTCTCCGGGTAAGTACCCGCGCTTATTGCCTCCACTCCGTGGAGGCGGGCTCGGTCGCCGGGGAGCCGTTGCCTTCCATCGTCGCTCTGGTCGCTACGCTCCCGGCGCTCCTCAGTCCAGGCAACGGCGCTCCCTCACCAGCGCGAACAGTCACTGGATAATCGGTCGCATGGCCGCTGAATCCGCTCAGACCCTGGAACGCGGGCTTCGCCTGCTCAGACTGCTCGCCGACGGGAGGGGCGGCCGGACGCCGACCGAGCTGAGCGCCGAGCTGTCGCTGAGCCGTCCCGTGGTGTACCGGCTGCTGACGACGCTGATGAACGAGGGATTCGTGCGGCGGGACGCCGAGGGGCGGGTGCACCTCGGGTTCGGGGTGCTGGTGCTGGCCCAGGCCGTGCAGCCGCTGCTGCGGGCCGCGGCGGTGCCGACGCTGCGGCGGCTGGCCGAGGACGTGGGCGCGACCGCGCACCTGACCGTGGCCGAGGGCGGCGACGGGCTGGCCGTGGCGGTGGTGGAGCCGTCCTGGACCGACATGCACGTGGCCTACCGCGAGGGCTCGCGCCATCCGCTGACGAAAGGCGCGGCGGGGCAGGCGATCCTGGCGCTGCGCGAGGGGCGTGATGACTACTTCGCGACGGAGGGGCAGTTGCAGGAAGGTGCGCGGGGCGTCGCCGCGCCTGTCACCGGGCTGCCCTGGTTGGAGGCGTCGGTGGGGGTGGTGACGTTCGGGCCGCTCGAGGAGTCCACGGGCCCTCGGGTGGTCGCCGCCGCCGCCGAGCTGGCCGCCGCGCTGGGTTGACATCTCCAGGCCGATGGCGGACGGTTGTTACATATAAAGGACATATCCGTCCGATAAACGGACACCATGGAGGCAGCGGATGCCGTACTACCGCGTCGTTGGGGAGGTGCCGCGCAAGCGGCACGTGCAGTTCAGACGGCCGGACGGTGGTCTCTACGCCGAGGAGCTGATGGGTGAGGAAGGCTTCTCGTCCGACTCCTCGCTGCTCTACCACCGCTACCTGCCGACCGCGATCGTCAAGGCGGAGGCGGTCACGCCGACGGTGGAGACCCGGCTGGAGCCCAACCTGCCGCTCTCACCGCGCCATTTCCGCACGCAGGAGCTGTCCAGCGCGGGTGACCTGGTCACGGGACGCATGCTGCTGGCGGGCAACGGCGACGTCCGATTGTCGTACGCCGTCAGCGACCGGCCGAGCGAGCTCTACCGCGACTCGATGGGTGACGAGTGCGTCTACGTGCAGAGCGGCCGGGTCCGCTTCGAGTCCACGTACGGCGTGATCGAGGCCGGTGAGGGCGACTACATCGTCATCCCGACCGGGACGATCCACCGCTGGGTGCCGGACGGCCAGGTCAGCGTGCTGGCCATCGAGGCGGCCGGGCACATCAGGCCGCCCAAGCGCTACCTGTCGCAGTACGGGCAGTTCCTGGAGCACGCCCCCTACTGCGAGCGCGACCTGCGCAGCCCCGCCGAGCCGTTCACGGTCGAGGGCGAGGAGGTGCCGGTGCTGGTGCGCACGCGGGGCGGGCTGAGCAGGCTGGTCTACCGCAACCACCCGTTCGACGTGGTGGGCTGGGACGGCTACCTCTACCCGTACGCGTTCAACATCGATGACTTCGAGCCGATCGTGAAGAAGACGCACGCGCCGCCGCCCGTCCACCAGACGTTCGAGGGGCCGGGGTTCGTGGTGTGCTCCTTCTGCCCGCGGCCGCTCGACTTCCACCCGGAGTCCGTGCCGATCCCGTACAACCACCACAATGTGGACTCCGACGAGTTCATGTTCTACGTGGGCGGCGACTACTCCGCGCGCAAGGGATCGGGCATCGACATCGGCTCGATCTCGCTGCATCCCGCCGGGTTCACGCACGGGCCGCAGCCCGGTGCGGTCGAGGCGGTGATCGACGCGGTCTCCCGCGGCATCACGACGACGAGCGAGAAGGCCGTCATGGTGGACACGTTCCGCCCGCTCGACCTCGGGCAGGGCGCGCTGTCCTGCGAGGACACCGGCTACGCGTGGACCTGGTCACGATGAGCGTCTACACCGAACTCGTGGACGACGCGGGCCTGTTCCCGCCGACGTCCCTGCACATGGACGAGGCGCTGGCCCGCAACCGGCGCGACCAGGAGCACGGCAGCTCCGTGCTCACGAACCGGTTCCTGTGCCCGGCCAGCCGGCTGCACCGGCTGCGCGACATGGAGTACCGGCCGCGGCGGATCGGGCTGATCCTCGACCAGGAGGAGGTGCCCCCCTTCGACGACCTGCCCGTGGACTTCGTCGAGACCCGGCTGCCGCCGGGCCTGACGATCGAGGCGCTGGCCGGCCGGCTCCGGCTGCCGGCGGGCGTGCGGCTCTTCGTGGAGGTGGAGGCGGGGAAGGTGAGCGTCGAGGTGCCCGACGGGGTCGGGCTGAAGGTCCGCTGCGGCGGGCTGACGGCCGACACGTTCCCGCCGGCGGAGCATCTCGCGGCGTTCATCGGGTTCTGCGTCGAGCACGACATCCCGTTCAAGGCCACGGCCGGGCTGCACCACGCCGTACGCCACTTCGACCCCACGCTGGGCGTCGACCGGCACGGCTTCCTGAACCTCGTGCTCGCGGTCTGCGAGGCCGTGGACGGGCGCGACCCGGTGCCCGTGCTGCGGGCCACCGACGTCGGGCATCTCGTACGGCTCGCGCAGTCCGTACCGAGCGAGACCGCGAAACGGGCACGGCGGCTGCTGGTGAGCTACGGCTCGTGCAGCACCAGCATCCCCGTCGAGGACCTGCGCACCCTGGGACTGATCGCGTGACGGAGGGAAATTTCGTGAGCTGGGGAGTGGACAACCTGCCCTACGGCGTGTTCTCGCGTCCGGGCCAGGCGCCCCGCGTGGGCGTCCGGTACGGCGACAAGGTGCTCGACCTGGCGCCCGCCCTGCACGACGAGGTCTTCGACGCGCCCTCGCTCAACCCGTTCATGGCCCGCGGGCGGACGGCCTGGCACGACACCAGGACGCTGATCCGCAACAAGCTCACCGGCGACCTCGCCGTGACCGAGCGGCACCTGGTCCCGCTGGAGCAGGTGCGGCTGCACATGCCGTTCGAGGTGGCCGACTACGTCGACTTCTACTGCTCGATCGACCACGCGAGCAACATCGGCCAGATCTTCCGGCCCGGCACCGAGCCGCTGCAGCCCAACTGGCGGCACCTGCCCGTCGGCTACCACGGCAGGGCCGGGACTGTCGTGGTGTCGGGCACGCCGGTCAGGCGCCCGCACGGGCAGCTCGGGCGCGGGGCGTTCGGGCCGTGCGCGAAGCTGGACATCGAGGCGGAGCTGGGGTTCGTGGTGGGTGTGCCCACCGAGCTCGGCTCGCCCGCCGGGGCCTTCGAGGACCACGTGTTCGGGGTGACGCTGGTCAACGACTGGAGCGCGCGTGACATCCAGTCGTGGGAGTACGTGCCGCTCGGGCCGTTCCTGGCCAAGTCGTTCGCCACGTCGATCTCGCCGTGGATCACGCCGCTGGAGGCGCTGCCCCGCGTCCCCGGCCGTGCCCAGGACCCGGAGCCGGCCGACTACCTGCGCAGGCGGGCGGACTGGGGGCTGGACATCTCCCTTGAGGTCCTGCTCAACGGGGAGGTCGTGTCGCGGCCCCCGTACGCGAGCATGTACTGGACGCCCGACCAGATGCTCGCGCACATGACGGTGAACGGGGCCTCCCTGCGGACCGGAGACCTGTTCGCCAGCGGCACAATCTCGGGGCCCTCGCGCGGCGAGCGCGGCTCGTTCATCGAGCTGACCTGGAACGGGAGCGACCCGCTCAAGCTCGCGAGCGGTGAGACGCGCTCGTTCCTGGAGGACGGGGACACGGTGACGATCCGGGCCACCGCCGGCGCCGTGACATTGGGGGAGGTTTCCGGAATTATCGTATAGGTGACTCAACGTGCTTGACCGCTGACTCGCCGCTACCCTGATGTCACCCCCTTCCCTCGGACAGCAGGAGTGACATGCGGCGGGCCGTGCTGACTTGTGTCGCCTTCCTCCTCCTGGTCTGCGGCTGCTCCTCGGCGCCGGCCACGGCCCCGTCCGCGCCCCCGGTCGTGCGGATCTCACCCGCGTTCGACTCCACGCGGGCCCGCACCGACCGCGGCCTGGTGGTCAGGGCCCGCGGCGGCACGCTCAGCCGGGTGCTGGTCTCGGAGGGCGGGGAGCAGGTGCCCGGCCGGCTCGACGGCTCTCACACGATGTGGCGCTCCGCCTGGACGCTCAAGCCCGCGGCCGAATACTCGGTGACGGTCACGGCGACCGGCGCCGGCGGTCCGGCCACGGTCGCCGTCGGCCGCTTCCACACCCGGGCCGCGGTCAGGTCGTTCCAGGTGGCCGCGACGGCGCCGCTGCCGGGCGAGACGGTCGGCGCCGGCATGCCGGTCATCATCGACTTCGACACTCCGGTGGAGGACAAGGCGGCCGTCGAGCGGGCGCTGGAGGTCCAGGCGGAGACGCCGGTCGAGGGCGCGTGGCGGTGGATCAGCGACACCCAGGTGATCTACCGCACCCACCGGTTCTGGCCGCCCCACCAGCAGGTCACGGTCACCGCGCATCTGGCCGGCGTACGCGCGGGCAGCGGCCTCTACGGCACCACCGACTCCACCTTCGCCTTCACTGTCGGGCGCAGGCAGACCAGCACGATCGACACCCGGACCCACCAGATGGTCGTCCGCCGCGACGGTGCGATCGCGCAGCGGATGGCCATCAGCGCGGGCATGGCCACCACCCCCGAATACACCACGACCAGCGGCATCCACCTGACCATGGACAAGGGCAACCCGGTCCGCATGGTCTCCCCGGGGCGCGTCGAGGGCGATCCCGGCTTCTACGACATGCTGATCGACCACGCCGTGCGCATCTCCAACAGCGGCGAATACGTGCACGCGAAGGACAACGTGTGGGCGCAGGGCCGGGCCAACGTCAGCCACGGTTGCATCAACGCCAGGCCCGACCAGGCGGCCTGGTTCTACCACACCTCCCTGCGCGGCGACCCGGTCACGATCGTCGGCACCGACCGGGAGCTCGGCTGGGACAACGGATGGGGTTTCTGGCAGCTCCCGTGGGAGAAGTGGCGGGAGGGAAGCGCCCTGGTCGCAGCCGGTCCCGTGGGTGCACGGGTGCCACCGGGCTGATTCCGGGATTACGGTAGAGAGGGGGGAACCGATCGCGAACTCAGGCCCGTTGTCCCATCAGGAGGGCCGGACATGGATGAATGGATCATCTGGGTAATCCTCGCGGTAGTCCTCGGCGTGGCCGAAATATTCACCCTCACGGCCTCGCTCGGGTTGTTGGGTGCGGCGGCTCTGCTCACCGCCGTCACCGCCGTCATCGGGCTGCCCGTCCCCCTGCAGTTGCTCTGCTTCGCCCTGTCGTCCGCGGCCGGTCTGATGGTGCTCAGGCCGATCGCGATGCGCCACATCAAGCAGCCTCCGCTGCAGCGGTTCGGCGTGGAAGCACTCGTCGGCAAGCCCGCCTACGTGGTCTCGGAGGTGACGGGCCGCGACGGTCGTGTGCGCATCGGGGGCGAGGAGTGGTCGGCGCGCGCCTACGACGAGACGCTGGTGATCCCCACAGGGGCGACCGTCGACATCATCGAGATCGAAGGGGCGACAGCCCTCGTATATCCCCGGGAGTGACTCATGGATCCGCTGTTGCTGGTCGGACTGCTCGTCATACTCTTCGCGGTGTTCACCGTGCTCAAGGCGGTGCGGATCGTCCCGCAGGCGCGGGCCCGCAACGTCGAGCGCCTCGGCCGCTACCACCGCACGCTCAAGCCGGGTCTCAACTTCGTCATCCCTTACGTCGACCGCGTCTACCCCATGATCGACCTGCGTGAACAGGTCGTCTCCTTCCGGCCGCAGCCCGTCATCACCGAGGACAACCTGGTCGTCGAGATCGACACCGTCCTCTACTTCCAGGTCACCGACCCGCGGGCGGCGGCGTACGAGATCGCCAACTACATCCAGGCCGTCGAGCAGCTCACCGTCACTACCTTGCGTAACGTCGTCGGCTCCATGGACCTGGAGAAGACCCTCACCTCGCGCGACACCATCAACAGCCAGCTGCGCGGCGTGCTCGACGAGGCCACCGGCAAGTGGGGCATCCGCGTCAACCGCGTCGAGATCAAGGCCATCGACCCGCCCAAGACCATCAAGGACGCGATGGAGAAGCAGATGCGGGCCGAACGCGACAAGCGCGCCGCGATCCTCAACGCCGAGGGCCAGCGGCAGTCGCAGATCCTCACGGCGGAGGGCGACAAGCAGAGCCGCATCCTGCGTGCCGAGGGCCAGCGCACCGCCGCCATCCTGGAGGCCGAAGGCCAGTCGCGCGCCATCGACCAGGTCTTCCAGGCCGTGCACCGCAACGACCCCGACCCGAAGCTGCTGGCCTACCAGTACCTCCAGGTGCTGCCGCAGCTCGCGCAGGGTGACGGCAACACGTTCTGGGTGATCCCGAGCGAGGTCACCTCGGCGCTGCAGGGGGTCTCCCGGGCGTTCACGGAGGCCCTGCCCCGGTCGGCGGCGACGCGGGAGGAGGCGCCGGAGACATCGGAGTTCGACGAGGAGGTGGCCAAGGCCTCGGAGGCTGCGGCCGAGGCGGTGGCGGACGCCCAGGACGCCGAGAGCCCCGACGGCCCGCGCCAGCTCACCCAGGGCGTCGAGGAGCCGTCCCCGTTCCCCGACCTGGACCGCAAGCACACCGAGGCCGAGCGCTGACACCTCCGGCCAGGCGCCCGCCGCGAGGCGGGCGCCTGCGTTTGAAGGTCGAGGAGTGAGGCTCCGCGCTCGCCGGTGAGGCGGTGAGGGCGGTGAGGTTGAGGGGCGAGGTTTTGAGGCCGACGGGTGCGGCGCGGGGTCAGGCGATGGCTTCGAACAGGTGGCGGAGCCCGTCTTCCCGATGCGCGGCTCGGGCCCGGCAGTTGAGCCTCACGAGCGCATCCGCCAGAGCGACATCCGGGTTTTCCGGCGGGATGTCATCCCCCATCCGCGTGCGCAGCCACTCGGAGATCTCGGCCCACGAGTAGAGGCGGATGTTGTCGGCCTCGATGAGGGGAGCGGGGAAACCGCCGGGACCCCGCTGCCCGGCGGCGAGCTGGCGCAGGCTGGCCTGCGTGCGCCCGCCGTGCCGACGGGCGGCGTCCCCCAGCGTCACACCGTCGTCCTCCCCGACGGCGATGGGCCAGAGACCGGGGACCGTCTTGACCTGGGCGATCACGGAGGCGATCGCGTCCAGCATGCTGTCCGCCTCGCGGTCGCACATCATGTAGACGCTGCCGTCCTTGTCTCCGGATACCGTGCAATCATCCAGACCAGCCTCGAACAGAGCATCCAGCTCTCCACCGGCAGGCGCCCGATTCAGGGCGACGTGGAAATTCCAAGTAATCATGACCCCTCAACCTGGCAACGGTCCCTACGTTCTGTAGTCACTCGAATGCAATGGGCCAGGCGGACATGGCGAGGGTGGCGATGTGGAGGAGGTCGACGTGGGTGGCGCCGTCGCGGGACTGGGTGGACATGCCCTGGATGACGGCGGCGTAGAAGGTCGCCAGTCCCGCCGTGTCCGTGCCGGCAGGGAGGCGGCCGGCAGCCAGGTCGTCGTCGATGCGTGCCTTGAGCGCCGCCTTGCTGCCCTCCCTGAAGCCGCGTAGCAGCTCCTCGACCTCGGCAGACTCCGGACCGCAGTTCACCGCCGCCGTGATGATCAGGCACCCCGTCGGATGCGAGCGGCTCGAATATTCGTCGGCGGCCTCGCGCAGCACGCGCTCGATGGCCTGGCGGCCGGTCGGTTCCTCGGCGAGGGCCCGTGTCGTGAAGGCGCCGTACGTCTCCTGGTAGCGCCGCACCGCCTCCTCGAACAGCCGCCGCTTGTCGCCGAAGGCCGCGTACAGGCTGGGTGGGCGGATCCCCATGGCGGCGGTCAGCTCGGCGATCGAGGTCGCCTCGTAGCCGTGCCGCCAGAACGCGAGCAGCGCGGCCTCCAGCGCTGCCTCCCTGTCGAACGCCCGCTGTCTGGCCATGCTCACATTCTATAGCGATCGCTATGTTATGGTTTCTGTATCGATCGCTAAAGAAAGGTGGAGTGCCGGGATGAAGACCGCGCTCGTGACGGGAGCCGGCAGGGGCATCGGCCGCGCCATCGCGCTACGCCTGGCCAGGGACGGCTTCCGCGTGGCCGTCAACTACGCCAGGGACGAGGCGGCGGCCGAGGAGGTCGTCGGCCTGATCGTGAAGGACGGCGGCAGCGCGTTCGCCGTGAAAGCCGATCTGGGCGAGGGGAGCCAGGCGCTGGCGGAGCGGCTGAAGGACGAGACGGACGTCCTCGACGTGCTGGTCAACAACGCCGGCATCGGGATGTCCCGGCCCATCGGCGAGGAGACCCCCGAGGCGTACGACCGGCTGTTCGACGTCAACGTCAAGGGGCTGTTCTTCCTCACCCAGCAACTGCTGCCGCTGATCCCCGACGGCGGGCGGATCGTCAACATCACCTCGGGCGTGGCCCGCATCGCCTTCCCGGAGGGGATCGCGTACGCGATGACGAAGGGCGCGGTGCAGGTGTTCACGCTGGCCCTGGCCAAGGAGCTGGGCCCGCGCGGCATCACGGTCAACAACGTCGCCCCCGGCATCATCGACACCGACACCAACGCGGGCTGGCTGCGCGGCGACCCGCAGGCGCAGGCGTACGCGGCGAGCCGGCACGCCCTCAACCGGATCGGCCACGTGGACGAGATCGCGAACGCGGTGGCCTTCGTCGCCTCGCCGGAGGCGAGCTTCATCACCGGCAGCACCATCGACGCCACCGGCGGCGGAAACCTCTAGGAGCCTCGCATGCCCACGGTCACCCACAGCTCGGGCCCCGTCCACTACCGGCGGGCGGGCAGCGGGCCCGGCCTCGTCATGGTGCACGGCACCGGCGGCGACGCCGTCAGCAACTACGCCCACCTCGTGCCGGAGTTCACCGGCCTGCGCACCGTCATCACCCCTGACTACGCCGGCAGCGGCCAGACCGCCGACCCGGGCGGCGACCTCACGCTCGACCTGCTCGCCGGGCAGGTCGCGGCCACGTTCGAGGGCCCATCAGATCTCGTCGGCTTCTCGCTGGGGGCGGCAGTGGCCGTGGCGGTCGCCGCCGAGCACCCGGAGCTGGTCAGACGGCTGGTCCTGATCGCCGGCTGGACGCACGCGGAGGACTCCCGGCTGAGCCTGGGCCTGCGCACGTGGGCCAGGCTGGCGGAGACGGACCCGGAGAGCTTCACCGCGTTCGGGCCGCTGGTGGCGTTCGGCCCGGAGTACGTGAGCGCGGTCGGCGCGCAGGCCCTCACCGCCGGAGAGCCGCCGCACGGCGTCCGCCGCCAGATCGAGCTGGACCTGCGCCTCGACATCAGGGACCTGCTGCCGAAGATCACCGCGCCCACGCTGGTCGTCGGCAACACCCGGGACTACCTGATCCCGGTCGAGCACGCCCGCGCGCTGCACGCCGCCCTGCCCGGCAGCGAGTACGCCGAGCTGGACAGCGGCCACGTCGTCCTGCACGAGAAACCGGCCGAAGTGACGACCCTTGTCCGAGAGTTCATCACCCGCGTATCCGCCGATTGACTGTGCTGGTTACGCTCCAGCCTCATGCAGACCAAGAATCTCGCCCTCACCGGGGCCGCCGCGTTGTGCGCGCTGGTCCTGGTGGCGCCCCCCGCGCAAGCCGGCGCCGCCTCGGTCACCGTCACCGTCATGGGCACGTCCGACCTCCACAGCAACGTCCTCAACTGGGACTACTTCAAGGACACCGCATACGCCGACAGCGCGGGCAACAGCGTCGGCCTGGCCAAGGTCTCCTCGCTGGTCAACCAGATCAGGGCCGAGCGCGGGGCGGACCGCACGCTGCTGTTCGACTCGGGTGACACCATCCAGGGCACCCCGCTGGCGTACTACTACGCCAAGGTCGAGCCGATCACCCAGACCGGCCAGACCCACCCGATGGCCAAGGCCATGAACGCCATCGGGTACGACGCCGTGACGCTGGGCAACCACGAGTTCAACTACGGTCTGCCGCTGCTGGCCACCTGGATCAAGCAGATGCGGGCACCGGTGCTCGGCGCGAACGCGGTCTACGACCGGACGGGGCTGCCCGCGTACAAGCCGTTCGTGATCAAGACCATGAAGGTCAACGGCGACAAGCCGGTCAAGGTCGGCGTGCTCGGGCTGACCAACCCCGGCGTGGCCATCTGGGACAAGGCGAACGTCGAGGGCAGGCTCCGCTTCACCGACCTGGTCGAATCGGCGAAGAAGTGGGTGCCGGTCATCCGCGGACTGGGCGCGGACGTGGTCGTGGTGACCGCGCACGCGGGCGACAGCGGCCTGTCGTCCTACGGTGGCGACCTGCCGGTCGAGAACGCCTCCGCGATGGTGGCCGAGCAGGTGCCGGGCATCGACGCGGTGCTGTTCGGGCACGCGCACAACGACGTGCCGCAGCGGTTCGTGACGAACAAGGTCACCGGGCAGCAGGTGCTGCTGACCGAGCCGGGCAGGTGGGGCCAGCGCCTGTCGAGGCTGGACTTCCAGCTCACCAAGCAGCACGGCAGGTGGGTGGTCACCGGCAAGTCCGCCGCCACGGTCAACACCAACACGGTCCAGGAGGACCCGAAGATCGTCCAGCTGCTCAGGCCGCAGCACGACACGACCGTGGGCTACGTGAACAAGGTCGTGGCCAAGTCGGCGCAGGCGCTGTCGGCCGCGGAGTCGCCGTACAAGGACACGCCGATCCTCGACTACATCCAGCAGGTGCAGGTGGAGACGGTCAAGCAGGCGCTGCCGGACAACACGCTGCCGGTGCTGTCGATCGCGGCGCCGTTCAGCCGCAGCGCCGTCTTCCCCGCCGGCGACATCCGCGTCAGGGACGTGGCCGGCCTGTACGTCTACGACAACACGCTGCTGGCGGTCAAGCTGACCGGCGCGCAGATCAAGGACTACCTGGAGTACTCCGCCAAGTACTTCAACCAGCTCGCTCCCGGCGACCTGGTGGACGTGACCAAGCTGACGAACGCCGGCAACACCCCCGACTACAACTATGACCAGCTCTCCGGGGTGTCGTACGACATCGACATCTCCAAGCCGGTGGGCCAGCGGATCGCCAACCTGTCCTACGACGGCGCGCCGGTCCCGGCCGGCAAGGAGTTCGTGGTCGCGATCAACAACTACCGGCAGTCGGGCGGCGGCGGCTTCCCGCACGTCACCGGCGCGCCGGTGCTCTACAACGTTCAGGTGGAGATCCGGCAGGCGCTGATCGAGTACGCCACCGCGAAGGGCACGATCGACCCGAGCGGGTTCGCCGTCCAGAACTGGAAGCTGACCAGGGACGGGGTTCCCGTCTTCTGACCCGCCGTCACAGGTAGGACGGCCCCGTGACCCGATGCCTGAACGTCCACCACACCCAGCCCTGGGCGGCCACCAGCAGCGGGATGAGTGTCAGGATCACCGGCACCAGCACGGGGCCGGAGGTGCCGGGCTCCAGCGGGAGCCGGAGCCCGGCCAAAATCCCCACCGATGTCAGCGCGGCGGCCGTCAGCAGGTAGGTGCGGGCCTCGCCCGCCCCGCCCGACAGCACGGCCGCCCGCTCCCGCAGCGTCCCGCGCAGTCGCAGGGCCGCGAACGCCAGCCCGTGCGTGGCGAACAGCACGGCCACCACGAGGGCGGACGCCATGCCGACCAGTACGTGGCTCAGCAGCGCCCCCCAGCTCAGCGCCAGCCCCCAGCTCCCGGCCACGATCGCGCCGTCCCAGAACGTCTGCCACCGCGGCCCCGGCATCCGCCCCCGCAGCCACAGCCCCATGTCACGCACGACCCACGACAGGACCAGCGCCACGACGACCGTGTAGTTGCCGCTCAGCAGCTCGCCCTCCAGCTCGGGGAACAGCCCGGCCAGCACCCCCGCTGTGGCGACCAGCCACACCTCGTTCCCCAGGAAGAACGGCGCGATGGCGGCGATCACCTCGCGGCGCTCGGCCGCCGTCCTGCCCAGGTACGGCAGCACCATGCCGACCCCGATGTCGGCCCCGGCCAGCACGAGGTAGCCGAGTGCGAAGAAGGCCAAGACGAAGATCTCCATGACGGCTCCTCAGAAGCTCAGTGCGGGGGTGGCGGGGGCGCCGAGCGACTCCGCGCCGGGCCCGCGGCGGGCGTGCCTGGCCAGCAGCCAGTAGTTGATCGCGATCAGCACCGCGAACACCGCGGCGAAGGCGACGATCGAGAAGCGCATCTGGGCCGCGGTCACCGGTGACATCGCGTCGGCCGTCCTCAGCAGCCCGAACACGGCCCACGGCTGGCGTCCCAGCTCCCGGAAGATCCAGCCGGCCAGCATGGTCACGAACGGGACCGGGATCATCAGGGTCAGCAGCCAGTGCCACGGCCTGAACCCGCGTACGACGGGCCGGATGAGCATGAGCACGAAGCTCAGCGCCGCGACCACGGTCATCACCAGCCAGAGCAGCATCATCGTGATGCCCGCCGCCTGCACGGGACCGGCGGGCGGCAGGTAGTCGCCGGGGCCGTGTGCCGCCACCATCTGGGCCTGCGCCTCGGCCAGCCGCTCCGGCTCAGCCCCCCACGCCGCCGCCTTGGTCGGCTGCAGGGTCTGGAACGAGAGCCCGCCGAAGGTCACGGTGAAGAACAGCGCGGGCAGCGCCACACCGATCCCGATGCGCAGCGACTTGCGGAAGAAGTCCTGCTCGGCGGTGCGCTTACCCAGGTGGTACGCGCTCACCCCGGCCATGAAGAACCCGCCGGTGATCATCGCCCCGCCCATCACGTGCCCGAACGCGACCAGCGCGGCCGGATTGCCCACCATGGCCCCGAGGTCCGCCAGCCGCAGCACGCCGCCGTCCAGCACGTGGCCGACCGGGTGCTGCAGGAAGCCGTTCGCGACCATGATCCAGAACGCCGACGCGTACGCGGTCAGCGTCACGACCCAGATCACCGCCAGGTGGGCCCACCGGTTCAGCTTGTCCCAGCCGAAGATCCACAGGCCCAGGAACGTGGACTCGACGAAGAACGCCACCAGCGTCTCGATGGCCAGCGCCGACCCGAAGACGTTGCCCGCGTACTCGGTGAGCCCGCTCCACGACAGCCCGAGCTGGAACTCCATGACCAGCCCCGTGACGATGCCCATCGCGTAGTTGATGATGTAGAGCTGGCCCCA
This sequence comes from Nonomuraea sp. NPDC052116, assembly GCF_040680035.1. NCBI lineage: Bacteria > Bacillati > Actinomycetota > Actinomycetes > Streptosporangiales > Streptosporangiaceae > Nonomuraea > Nonomuraea sp. NPDC052116. Next base: position 73,564 of record NZ_JBFAWA010000045.1, read on the forward strand.
GAACCGCGTCATCCGCAGGTGCACCGGGTCGCCGCTGAAGGTGGCCCGGGTCTGGATGACGGCGACCAGCGTCGCCAGGCCGAGCGTCAGCGCCACGAACAGGAAGTGCGCGCCCGCAGTGAGCGCGAACTGCAGGCGGGCCAGGTCCACGGTGTCCATGCCCCAGAGCGTCCCGGTACGGCTCCGCCCGCCGCGTCATGCCCGGGCGGCAACCCGGCGTACATCCCGGGTCGCACGAGGGCTCCCGGGCTACGACTCAGGGAGTAGCCCAGCCCGGGATGATCATGCCGGCCTCGTACGCGATGATCACGAGCTGGGCCCGGTCGCGGACCGACAGCTTGGTCATGATGCGGCTGACGTGCGTCTTCGCCGTGGCAGGGCTGAGCACGAGCCGGGCCGCGATCTCGTCGTTCGACAGGCCGCCGGCTACCAGCGTCATGACCTCGCGCTCGCGTTCGGTGAGCGCGTTCAGCTCGGGGCCGGGCTCGGGGCGCTTGACCCGGCCGGCGAACTCGGCGATCAGCCGCCGCGTGATCGACGGCGCGATCAACGCGTCGCCCCTGGCCACGACCCTGATGGCGTGGATCAGCTCGGCCGGCTCGGTGTCCTTGACCAGGAAGCCGCTCGCGCCGGCGCGCAGCGCGCCGTACACGTAGTCGTCCAGGTCGAACGTGGTCAGGATGATCACCCTGACGTTCTGGAGCCGGGGGTCGCCGGAGATCTGGCGGGTGGCCTCCAGGCCGTCGAGCTCCGGCATGCGGATGTCCATGAGCACCACGTCGGGGCGGTGCTCGCGGGCTCCGGCCACGGCCGCCGCGCCGTTGGCGGCCTCGGCGACGACCTCGAAGTCGTCCTCGTCGCTGAGTATGGACCGGAACCCGGCCCGTACCAGGGTCTGGTCGTCGGCGAGCAGTACGCGGATCATCGAGCCCCATTCCCGAGCGGCAGCCGGGCGACGACGCTGAAGCCGCCCTCGGGACGCGGGCCCGCCTCCAGGGTGCCGCCGAGCGCGGTGGCACGCTCGCGCATGCCCTGCAGGCCGAAGCCGCTGCCCCCGTCGTACGTGGCGCCCGGCCCGTCATCCTCCACACGGATCATGATATTTCCGGACGTGTTGTTGATGGTGAGGGTGGCCTGCTTCGCACCGGAATGGCGGGAGACGTTGGTCAGCGCCTCCCTCACGATGCGGGCGGCGGCCAGGTCCACTTCGGTCGGCACGGCGTCGAGCGGCCCCGACAGGTCCGTGCGTACCTCCAGCCCCGACGCCGCGACCAGCGCGTCCACCCGGGCCAGGCTGTCGGCGGGGGCGGTCGGCGCGTCCTCGTCCACCTGGCGCAGCACGCCCAGGGTGGTCCGCAGCTCGCGCAGGGTCTCCTTGCTGGTGTCCTTGATCGTCCGCAGCGCCGTCTCGGCGTCCTCCGGCCGCTTCCTGAGCCCGTGCAGCGCCGCCGCGGCCTGCACGTTGATCATCGAGACGTTGTGCCCGAGCACGTCGTGCAGCTCGCGCGCGATCCGCAGCCGCTCCTCGCTCGCCCGCCGCCTGGCCTCCTCCTCCTTGCTGTGCTCGGCTTCGAGCGCGCGCTGCTCGACCGCCTGCAGGTAGAGGCGGCGGCTGCGGGTGACGCTGCCGAACGCGACCGCCGCCACCTCCCAGCCGGCGATCATGAGGAACAGGCTGTTCTCGACGTGCCGGACGCCGCTGGTCTCGCCGAGCCCCATGCCCAGCAGCGACGCCGCCCCGATGGCGATGGCCGCGGTGAGGTGGCCCTTCTCGGCCGCGGTGTAGAGGTTGACGAACGGCAGGATGACGAGGGGCCCGTCGAGCCCCGCGTACCGGTAGTAGGCGGCGACGCAGACCATCACCAGGAGCAGCGCCCCGACGGGATAGCGCTCCCGCAGCAGCAGCCCGCAGCAGGCGATGACCGGCAGCGCCACGTCGAGGACGTTGGTCTGCGTCTGGCCCCTGGTCGCGTAGGTGAGGGCCATGCCGACCAGCAGACCCGCGATCACCACGAGTGACACGATCATGCTGGTCGACGGCTTGCGCATGCTCCCATTCTGGGGGGTAATCGCCGGGGCGCATCTGGGTAGAGCACGTAAATGAGCACAAAGGACGACCTGCGGCAGGTCGAAGAGGACCTGGCCCGGCTGAGGGCCGAGAACCAGGACCTCCGCAACCAGAGTCGCGACATGGGCGCCACCGACCAGGTGGAGATCTCGGCGTTGATCAGCCAGGCGGACGAGCAGGAGGAGCTGATCGCTCAGCTCGAGGGCCGCCGCGACTCGCTGCTCAGGCGCCTTGAGTCGGAAGGGGGCGCCTGAGCGCGGCGCCGACCTCGTGCAGGTGGCGTAGTGCCTGCCCGTACGACTCGATCAGGCCGGTCTGGAGGTAGTCGACGCCGATCTCCGCGCAGTACCGCTCGACGATCGGCTGTGCCCTGCGCAGGTTGGGGGCCGGCATGTTGGGGAAGAGATGATGCTCGATCTGGTAGTTGAGCTGGCCGAGCGCCACGTCCGCGAACAGGCCGCCCCGTACGTTCCGCGAGGTCAGCACCTGCTTGCGAAGGAAGTCCAGCTTGTCCTCCGCGGTCAGGATCGGCATGCCCTTGTGGTTGGGCGCGAACGTGCACCCCAGGTAGATCCCGAACACTCCCTGATGCACGATCAGGAACAGCAGTGCCTTGCCGACCGGCAGGATGGTGAAGACCAGGCCGAAGTAGAGCACGAAGTGCGTGAGGAGCATCGTCAGCTCCGACCCGCGCCGCTTGGCCTCGGGCTGGAACAGGGCCTTCACGCTGGCGATGTGGAGGTGCCAGGCCTCGAGCGTCAGCAGCGGGAAGAACCAGTAAGCCTGATATTTCGCGACAAATCGCGGTAGGCCGATGCTCCTGGCGACCTGCTCCTCCGACCAGACGATCACGGCGGGGGAGACGTCGGGGTCGTGGTCCTCGTGGTTGGGGTTGGCGTGGTGACGGTTGTGCTTGGTGGTCCACCAGCCCCAGCCGAGCCCGATGGCGAGGTTGCCGATGATCAGGCCCGCGACGTCACTGGGCCGCCGCGTCCTGAAGACCTGCCGGTGCCCGAGATCGTGGGCCAGGAACCCGAGCTGCGCGAAGACGACCGCCAGCGCGACGGCCACGAGAAGCTGCAGCCACGAGTCGCCGAGCCAGACGAACAGCGCCCAGCCGCCGAGGTAGACGGCGGCCATGATGGTCATCCGGATCGCGTAATAAAAGGGACGCCGGTCAAGAAGACCGGCGTCCGTGATCTGACGGGCTAGTCGGGCGAAATCGCTGCCTCTGGTGTCGAGCCTGCCGGGACTGGCCACGGGTCTCCTTAAGTGCGAGGTAGGTGACCCTAACCTTTGCGCATCGGGGACGGATCCGGAAGATAGGCTTTCCGGAGTGATCTATGCCGATATCCCGCTTACCCCGGAAATCCGTGCGGCCATGGCGCTGACCTGGGATGTCACGGGGAACGGCGAACGATTGCACGGTGGCGAGGAATCCGCCGCGTACCGGCTTGACGGCCATGTTATCCGCGTCGGGCCGGTGGGGCGCACAGCCGCCGAGAGCGAGTGGTGTCACGCGATCGCCCGCCACGCCGCCGGCACGCTCCCCGAGGCCGTCGCACCCGTGCCGGCCCCCGACGGGGCGACGGTCGTCATGGTGGCGGGCCGCCCGATCTCCTGCTGGCCGTACGTCGAGGGCGAGTGGCCGGACTCCGACGTGCCCGCCCAGCGCGCGGCGGGCGCCCGCCTGCTGGCCAGGCTGCACGAGTCGCTGGCCACGTTCCGCCCGCCGCCGCGTCCGGTGCCCGCCTTCCAGGAGTCCGGCCTGTACGGCGACCCGCCCCGGGACGCCCTCGAACTCGACGACCCCGCCCTCGACCGCTGGCTGGCGGAGTTCCACGCCCGCCACCCGCTGCGCCACCCCCTCCACGGCGACTACTACACCGGCAACACCCTTTCCAGGGACGGCGGGATCGTGGCGGTGCTCGACTGGGACGAGACCTTCGTCGGCGCCCCGGAGGTGGAGCTGGCCGCCGCCGCGCTCGAATGGGGGGACGACGAGCTGGGGCCGAGCCGGGCGTTCGTGGAGGCGTACCACGAGGCCGGGGGCACCGCCGGAGAGCTGGACGAGGAGGCGCTGGCCCAGCTCATCAGGCACAAGCTCCGCAGGGAGTACGCCTACTTCCGGAAAGCCGTGCGCGCGGGGGTGCGGCACGACGAGGACGACCTCGAATACCACCGCGACCGCGTGGCGCTGTTCCACAACTTGCGTCCATGAATGGCAGCGGCTGACAGAGATCTGGCAGTGCCCCCAGGCATCGTCCTCGGCATGACACACGTGCTGATCGTCGGCTCCGGGCCGACCGGACTGACCCTGGCCATCGAGCTGGCCCGCAGAGGCGTCGACCTCCGCATCGTCGAGAAGTCGCCCTTGCCGCCCACGGGCGTGCGCGGCAAGGGCCTGCAGCCGCGCACGCTGGAGGTCTTCGACGACCTCGGCGTGGTCGGCGAGATCCTCGCCACCGGCCGCGAGTACCCGAGCCTGCGCAGCTACCAGGGCGACCAGGTGGTCTGGGAGGGCCGGATGGACGAGATCCGGGAGCCGTCCGCCGGCGTGCCGTACCCCAATCTGATCATGCAGCCGCAGTGGCGGACCGAGCAGATCCTGCGCGACCGGCTGGCCGAGCTGGGGCACGAGGTCGAGTTCGGGGCCGAGGTGACCGGCTTCGAGCAGGACGAGGACGGCGTGACCGGCACCCTGGGCGACGGCGAGCAGGTCCGCTGCGCGTACCTGGTGGGCGCGGACGGCGGTCGCAGCGTCGTACGCAAGCAGCTCGGCGTCGGCTTCGTCGGCGACACGTTCGAGAGCGAGCGCATGCTGCTGGCCGACGTCACGACCGGCGACCTGGACCGCGAGCACTGGCACGTGTGGGGCTCGCCGGCCGAGCAGAAGGTCCACTTCACGCTCTGCCCGCTGCCGAACACCGACGTCTTCCAGCTCGTCGCCCCGTACACCGGTGACGACGACCTGATCGCGCTCGTCGCCGAGCACGCGCCGCACGTGCGGATCGAGGAGATCCTGTGGCGGTCCGAGTACCGCGTCAACATCCGCATGGCCGACCGGTTCCGGGTCGGCCGGGTGTTCCTGGCCGGCGACGCGGCCCACGTGCACACGCCGGCGGGCGGCCAGGGGCTCAACACCGGCGTGCAGGACGCCTACAACCTGGGCTGGAAGCTGGCCGTCGGCACCGAGGCGCTGCTGGACACGTACGAGGACGAGCGGATGGCGGTGGCCGCGCACGTGCTGGGCCTCAGCACCCGCCTGTACCGGGAGCAGGACAACAAGCGCGGCGACGACACCAACCAGCTCGGCCTGGCCTACCTCGGCAGCCCGCTGTCCGTGGGCGAGCGCGGCGGCGAACGGCTCGGCGCGCTCTTCCCCGAGCAGCGCGGCACCGGCTTCCTGCTGCTGGCCGAGACGGAGGCGGCGTACCCGTTCGCGGTGCTCCCGCCGCTCGACGGCCAGGAGGGCGTCATCCTCGTCCGCCCCGACGGCTACATCGGCTATCACGGGGACGAGAGCGGCCTCAGCGCGTACCTCTCCGGGTTCGGGATCGACGCGCCCCTCGCCGACGCCTCGCGGTAGCCGTGCTCGCCCAGCGCGGCCCGGCACCTGGCGGCCAGCTCGTTGACGTGGGGATCGGCGGACTCGCCGATCCCTCTCAGCGCCCGCGCCGCGCCGAGCAGCTCGGCGGCCGCCTCCGGCTCCAGGTGCTCGGCCACCCCTTCCAGCACGGTCGCCCGCGCGGTCCTGTCGGAGCACGTGGCCATCAGCTCCAGGGCCCGGCGCAGCGGCTCGCGAGGCTCGCGAACGCGGGCGAGCTCGACGTTCATGTACGCCCTGAGCTGGGCTGACACCTCGACGTCGAGCGCCAGTGCCGCCTCCAGCAGCCGGGCGGCCTCGTCCGGGTGGCCGGTGCGCCTGGCCAGCTCGGCCCTGGCGTGCATGACCCTGGCCACGATCGCCTGGTCGTCGGACCGCACGGCCGACTCCCACGCCCGTTCGAGCGCGCGGGCCGCGCCGGCATGATCGCCCGCCCGCCCTTTGAGCTGGCCGACCCGGATCAGGAACGTCATCGGCCCGAGCGGCGTGTCGAGCCCGGACAGCTCGGCGGCCAGCCGCTCCGGCTCCTCGGCCAGGGCGACCGCCGTGGCGAAGTCCCCGTGGTTCTCCGCGACCAGCGACAACCAGTAGAGCCCGGCCCACTGCCCCCACCGGTCCCCGACGGCCCTGAACCCGTCGACCGCCGGCGCCAGCAGGTCCTCGGCCCCGGCCACCGCCCCGTACTCGAACCGCACGATGCCGGTGGCCAGCAGCGCCGCCGACCTCGTCCACAGGTCGGGATGGTCGCGCAGCCGCCCCGACTGCCGCTCGGTGAGGCTCACCACGTCGGCGGGCGTCCCGACCCCGGCCAGCGCCCACGAGTTCAGGGCGGCGGGATGGTCGGACTCCAGCACCGCCTCGGTCGGCGCGAACCCCGCCAGCACCCGGCAGATCCCGTGCGCCAGCTCCCGCCCCGGCGGCGGCGTGTCGCCCACCCTCCGCAGCACCGCCGCGGCCTGCTCGTTGATCTCGCGATGCCGGCCGCGGATGATCCACGGCCAGAGCCGCGGCAGGATCACCCGGAGCGGGTCGTCGGAGTGGCGCAGCGCCGCGTCCAGGTTGCCCCGCTCGGCGTCGAGCACGGCCAGCCACTTGAGCTGCTCGCCGGTCCGCAGGTGGGGGTCGGCGGTCTCGGCCAGCTCGGTGTAGTAGCGGGCGTGGGCCTGGCGCAGCTCGGGGAGGTCGGCGGCGGCGTACTGCCTGATGGTCTCCAGCATCGTGTAGCGGTCGCCGGAGACCGCGATGAGCGACTTGTCCACCAGCGAGGAGAGCAGGTCGAGGTCGCCGCCGCAGACCTGGGAGATCGCCTCGTACGTGACGCCGCCCGAGAACACCGTCAGGCCCCGGAGCAGCTCGCGTTCGCGGTCGGAGAGCAGGTTCCAGCTCCAGTCGATGACCGCGCGCATGGTGCGGTGGCGCGGCTCCGCCGTACGGCCGCCGCGGAAGGCCAGCCGGTCGCCGAGCTGGCGCACCAGGACGGACAGCGGCATCGTACGCAGGCGCGCGGCGGCCAGCTCGATGGCCAGCGGGATGCCGTCCAGCTCGCGGCAGATCCGCGCTGCCTCTTCCGGCTCTATCCGCAGGTCGGGCCGGGCGGCGGCGGCCCGTTCCGCGAACAGCTCGGCCGCCTTCCCCTCGGGCAGCGGCAGCACGTGGTGCAGGGTCTCGCCGGGGATGTCGAGCGGCTCCCTGCTGGTGGCGAGGATCCGCAGGCCCGCCACCTCGGACAGCAGCGTACGGGCCGTCGTGGCGGCCTCCTCGATCACGTGCTCGCAGTTGTCCAGCACGATCAGCGGCGCGGTGCCGCGCAGGGCCCTGACCGGGTCGGTCGTCCTGAGCGTGCCCTCCAGGGCGGCCCGTACGCCGGTGGCGGTGGCGAGCTCGACCAGCCACACGCCGTCCGGCACGTGCAGGCCCGCGGCCACCTCCACGGCCAGCCGCGTCTTCCCCGCGCCGCCCGGCCCGACGAGCGTGACCAGCCTGGCCCTGCCGAGCCGGCCCTTCAGCCGGGACATGTCCTCGGAGCGGCCCACGAAGCTGGTGAGGCGGGCGGGCAGGTTGCTCTTCGGCTCGGCGTCCCGCAGCGCCTCCAGGTGGGCTTCCCGCAGCTCGGGCCCCGGGTCCACGCCCAGCTCCTCGGCCAGGGCCGCCTTGATCCGCTCAAAGAGCGCGAGCGCTTCGGCGCGTCGGCCCTGGGTGGTGAGGGCGCGCATGAGCAGGGCGTGGAACGGCTCCCGTAAGGGATGCGCGGCAACCAACCCCTCCAACTCCGCCACCAGCCCAGCCCCCCGTTCGGGGTGGTCGGTGGTGATCGTCGCGCTCAGGTCGGTGGCGATCCTCGTGGCCAGGGCGGTCAGGCGCAGCTCCTCCAGGCGGGCCGTCGGGGCCGTGGCGAAGGGTAGATCGGCCGCATCCGCCAGCGCCGGACCCCGCCACAACGCCAGTGCCCGGTGCACGTCACCGGCCCGTACGAGCCGCTCGAACGCCCACGCGTCCACCTCCACCGGCGGCACATCCAGCACATATCCGGCGGGATGGGACGAGATCACGCCCGGCGCCTCCCTGCGCGCCCTGGACACCAGCGACTGCAGCGCCGCCATCGGATGGGCCGGCGCCTCACCCGGCCACAGGTCGTCGATCAGCCTGTCCGTGGTCACGACGCGTCCGGGGTCGAGCGCCAGCCGCACCAACAGCGCCCGCACCCGGGCACCGCCGACCGCGCACCCCGCCACCTGAAGCGGCCCCAGAATCCCGACCCGCATGCGTCCTCCCCGCCCGAGTCCACAGTACGCACCCGACAGGCTCCCACCGCAGGCCCATCCCCATCCGTACTTCGGCTGGGGTCCTTGAGGGAAGGGGAGGGGGCCTCCGCCCGTGCTTCGGCTGGGGGCCTTGGGGGCGGAGAGGGGCGGCCCGCCGTGCGTACTTCGGTTGGGGTTCTTGGAGGGCGTCGGCCGGGGTGGTGGGTCAGGGGGTGAGGTGGGAGTCGAGGAGGTCGGCGGGGAGGTGGGGGACGGTGGCTTCGGTGAACTCGGGGAGTCCCACCACCAGCCCGTCCTCCCCGACCCCCAGCCCCGCCTTGGCCGGGTGATTGCGGATGTGCCGGGGTTCGAAGTTGTAGAAGGTGCCCGTCCCGTAGTCGATCCGTACACTCTCCAGCGACGGCCGCGCGCTGGCCAGGCACGCCCCCATCGGCAGGCCCAGGTCGGTCGGGGAGGTCAGGGTGTGGAGGTTGCCGGCCACGACCAGCGCGGGTTCGGCGTGGGCCGCCAGCACCCGTTGCGCCATCAAGGCGTCGCGCTGCGACCAGTCGCCCGCGTGCGTCCACCCGTCGAACAACGTGACTCGCAGCCCCCGGACGGCTCGCAGCACCGCGAGGTGCCCGGCGGTGATGGCGCCGCTGCCGAGCCACCAGAGCGGGTGGTCCAGCCCGGTCCCGTCGGTGAGGTAGCGGTCGAGCTGCGGCTTCAGCTCCTCGGGCCATTCCAGGGCCAGGCTGGTCAGGCCGAGCAGCCGCATGAGCCCGAGGATGACGAGCGGGTTCTCCCTGACCCCGTGCACCTCGCCGAGGAGCAGCAGCCCGCACGCGTCGAGCGACCGTCTGGCCCGGTCGAGCGCCGCCGCCTCGACGGGCAGCTCGTACGCGTCCGGATCGAACTCCGCGACCGCCAGCAGGAGGCCGTCCATCGTGTCGACGCCTGGCATGCCTCCACACTCTTCGCCCGGCCCCTCCCGCGCAACAGGCCGGGTCAGGAGAACACCTTGGCCTTCAGCGCGGGGAAGCGCTGGACCACCCGGAGGAAGACCTTGAACCCTGTCCGGCTCACCCGGCTGCCGCCGACGAACTGCTCGGCCGCGCGCATCGAGTCGCGGACGGCGGCGAAGCCGTACTCGCGCATCCGGGCCTCGTAGCCCGCGATGGCGTCAACAGGATCGTCCCCGCTGGTGAGGGCGGCGCAGAGCAGGCGCGCGTCGCGCAGCGCGGTGTTCGCGCCGATGCCGCGCATCGGCGTCATGCTGTGGATGGCGTCGCCGAGCAGGGTGATGTTCGTGGCGGGCCAGGGGTCGATGGGGATCGAGGTACGGATCGGCAGCAGCGTGATCGTGTCGGGGTCGGACCGGCCGACCACCGTGCGCAGGTCGGGGTGCCAGGATTCGATCTTCCGGGCCACGGTGGCCTGGAGCTGCTCGCCCGACATTTCGGAGATGTTGGTGGGGAAGGCGGCGCCGGGCGCGCCGAAGGCCCACAGGATGTAGCTGCTGGAGTTGTCCATCAGCGCGCCCTCCTGCTCCGTCACCCCGAACTCGCCGTACGCCACCCCGTCGCCCAGGTCGTGCGGCGCGGTGAAGAACCCCATGCCGCTGGGCGGGATGACGCTGTTCGGCCCGTCGAGCAGCCGCGGCGCCACGAGCTTCCTGGTCTCGGCGGTGATCGGGAACTTGCCCGCCACCGTCGTGATCCCCGTGTCCACCCGCTCGGCGTGCGGCAGGTACTGCTTACGCACCCGCGAGTTCCCGCCGTCGGCGGCGACCACGATGTCCGCGGTCGCGCTCGTGCCGTCCGCGAAGAACAGCTCGACCCGCCCGTCGGGGAGCCGCTCGTACCTCTCGTACGTCTTCCCGAACCGTACGACGTCGTCGAGCCCCGACAACAGCACCTGCCTGAGCGTGATGCGGCTGGCCGAGTGGTGGTCGTCGGCCGGGTCGGCCGCCGTGGGCGCCTCGATCAGCGCGAGCGGCCCCAGCCGCTCGGTGACGAAGCCGAAGTCCTGCCCGCCGTGCCGCCCGGTCGTGTCGAGGAACGCCTGCCACAGATGCGCGGGCAGGCAGTCGTGCAGGGCGCGGGCGCCGTTCGGGTCGATGTGCACGCGGTAGCCCTGCAGCCGGTCGGCCGGGGTCCTGTCCCGCTCGTAGACGGTCACGTCGAGCCCTGCCTTGCGCAGCCCCTGGGCCAGGCAGAGCCCGCCGATGCCGCCACCGATGATCGCGATGTTCCGTGTCATGGCTCGACTATCATCCATACGGATGATTCTGTCAACCATCCGGATGGATGATAGAGTGCGGGCCATGAGACGAGCGCCCGAAGAGAAGCAGCGCGACCCCGAGCGCACGAAGGCCCGCATCCTGCAGGCGGCGCTGGAGGAGTTCGCGGCGAAGGGGTTCGCGGGGGCGCGTGTCAGCGAGATCGCCACCAGGGCCGGGGTGAACAAGCAGCTGATCTCGTACTATTTCGGCGGAAAGGAGGGCCTCTACCAGGCCCTGACCGCGCGCTGGCAGGCCGAGGAGAGCGGGTTCGCCGACCGGTCGGCCTCGCTCGGCGCGCTCGCCGCCGAATACGTGCGGGCCAACGCCGCCCGCCGCGACTACGGCCGGCTGATGCTCTGGCGGAGTCTCACCGACGACGGGCCGCCCGACCCTTCCTTCGTCGAGGACGTACGCCGGGATCTGGAGCTCCTGCGCGAGCGCCAGCGGGACGGGGAGTTCCCCGCGGACCTCGACCCGGCGGCGGTGCTGGTGGCGCTGTTCTCGATGGCGGCGGCCGGCATCGCGTTCCCGCAGCTCGTCCAGGCGGTCTGGGGGTGGGATCCGGCGTCGCCGGAGTTCGCCGAGCACTATGCGCGGGAGGTCGAAAAGCTCATGGGCCACCTGCGGGGTTCGTGACGGTCCTGGGTCCGGGCGGTGGTTTCCTTGTACTCATGCCTGATCTCGTGGTGGACGGCAGCGGCAAGCTCTGCGTGCAACTGCTCATCGAACTGCGCGGTCACGTGCGCCAGGCCGGTCCCGGAGCGGTGATCCATCTCATCGCCACCGATCCCGCCGCGCCCGTCGACCTGCCCGCCTGGTGTCATCTGACCGGGCACACGTACCTGGGGCCGGTGCCGGGGGCGGAGCCGCCGACGTACGCGCTGCGCGTGGCCGGAGCCGCCAAGGAGACCGAGGACGCCAAACCCTGGCACGTGGCTTAAGCGGTTAATTCCCTTACCGAATGGGGTGGCCTAGAGTATGAGGGTTATCCGGTTCAGAGAGGGAGTCCGTGAAGCGACCCACGATCGCCGACATCGCCGGCCGGGCGGGAGTGTCCAAAGTGGCGGTCTCCTACGCGCTCAACGGGCAACCGGGCGTGTCGGACGCGACGCGGGCCAGGATCGTCGCCATCGCCGAGGAGATCGGCTGGCGGCCCAACAGCGCGGCGCGGGCGCTCAACGGCGCCAGGGCCAACTGCGTGGGCCTCGCGCTCTGCCGTCCCGCCCGCATCCTGGGCGTGGAGCCGTTCTTCATGGAGCTGATCAGCGGCATCGAGGGCGTGCTCGCCAACCGCTCGTACGCGCTGTTGCTCCAGGTCGTCACGAGCCATGAGCAGGAGAGCGAGGTCTACCGGCGCTGGTGGGGCGAGAGCCGCATCGACGGCGTGTTCCTGGTCGACCTGCACTATTCGGACTCCAGAGTGGTCGAGCTGGAGCGGCTGGGGATGCCGGTCGTCGTCATCGGACATCCCACCGAGTCGGGCTCGCTGTCGGCGGTCTGGTCGGACGACGGGGAGGCCGTGCGCGAGACCGTCGGCTACCTGGTGGCGCTGGGCCACCGCCGGGTCGCGCGGGTGGCGGGGCTGCCGGAGCTGGTCCACACGACCGTCCGCGACCAGGCGTTCGAGCAGGCGTGCGAGGGCGTGGCCGAGCACGTGACCGTGCACACCGACTACACCGGCGAGGAGGGCGCCAGGGCCACCCGGCGGCTGCTCAGCTCGCCCAACCGGCCCACGGCGATCATCTACGACAACGACATCATGGCCGTGGCGGGCATGTCCGTGGCCCAGGAGATGCGGGTCGAGGTGCCGCGCGACCTGTCCATCGTGGCCTGGGACGACTCGCCGCTGTCCCAGGTCGTCCGGCCGCCGTTGACCGCGCTCACCCGCGACATCCCCGCGTACGGGGCGCACGCCGCCCAGCGGCTGCTCGCGCTGATCGCGGGCGAGACCGTGCCCCCGTACGAGGACCGGGCGGCCGTGCTCACGCCGCGCGGCAGCACCGGTCCCGCTCACTCCGTGTAGCGGCGGCCTCGGCGCGTGCCGCGGGCGGGGCGGGCGGCTGGCAGACCGCCGTGTCCCGACCCGCGGCACGTGCCGTCCCCTCCTCCGCGGCACATCCCGGAGCCGCCATGAACTCCCCCCGGCTCCAACCCTGACGGAGTACGCGGAAGAGCGCCTGAGTACCCCTATACCTAAACGAGATGAGACCGTGACCAGGCGTAGTGTCCATGATCGACGCTTAACGGCTGGTCAGGCGGGTAGGCGGGCGATATGACCCGCTGAGGGGGTAACACAATGGTCGAGCCGGGCCCATGGATCGAGGGGTACGTACGTGCTTGGAACTCCAATGATCCCGACGACATCGCCGCGTTGTTCACCGAGGACGCCGTCTACTACACCGAGCCGTACAGCTCTCCGTGGCAGGGGCGGGACGAGATCATCTCGCAGTGGCTCGGGCGGCAGGACAAGCCTGGTGAGGCCGAGTTCGAGTGGCATCCGGTGAACGTGGCCGACGACGTCAGTGTTATCCAGGGGGTCACGACATATCCCGACAAAACGTACAGTAATCTATGGGTGATCAGGTTTGTGCCCGATGGCCGGTGTCGTGAATTCACCGAATGGTGGATGCGGCATGATGCCAAATGATGCAATGGGCCGAGCCGTCTTCATCCGAGGAGATCCGTTGAGAGACAACCTCGACCTCGCCGCGAGCGCCCAGGAACTGGCAGACGCCGCCCCGACGGGATCGATCGACCACGCCGCAGCGTCGTCCGTGGCCATCACGCTCGCCACCACTCGTGACATCACCGATGCCAGGAAGACGCTGGACGGGGTCTCCCCGGAAGAGGTCCGGGAGGCGGCCCTGGCCCTCTTCGAGCAACTTTCGACCGGCGGCTGACGCCTGGAACCCGGGCTCGGGCGCCGCATCCGCCGCGCCCGAGCTTCCGCATGCCCTGGGACCGGTGGAAGCCGAGCGGGGCCGAGGTCAGGCGGTGAGGCGGGTCTGGACGGCGTGGCGGGCTCGGGAGGGGGCCGCCGGGTCGTGGTGGAGCTGGAGGGCGTGGTTCAGGGCCATGACCGCGCCGAGCAGCTCGAACGCGAGCTGATCCGGATCCGTCCCCCCGGGCAGCTCGCCCGCGTCCGCGGCGCGCCCGGCCTCCTTGCGCAGCCGTCCGCGCCAGGCGTCGAACCTGGCCTCCACCGCGTCCCGCACCGGCCCCGGCCGGCCGTCGAACTCGTGGGCCGCGGCCACGAAGAAGCACCCGCCGGGGAAGACCCCGCGCTCCAGGTACGAGATCCACGCCTCGCACAGCACCCGCAGGCGGGTCAGCCCGGGTGCGGCGGGCCGGGCGGGCTCCCAGACCTCGGCGCGGAAGATCTCCCCGGCCCGGTCGAGGACGGCAAGCTGCAGCGCCTCCTTCGAGCCGAAGTGCCCGAGCACTCCTGACTTGCTCATGCCCAGCTCACCGGCGAGGCGGCCGATGGTCAGCCCTTCGAGCCCCTCCGCGGAGGCGATGGCGACCGAGCGCTCCAGGATGGCCGCACGCGTGCCGAGGGCCTCGGCGACGGATCTGCGGGGACTCATGCGGGCAGTTTAGCGTCCGAACGGTCGGTTGCTATAGTCCGCCTCATGACAGGATCACGACTTGTCGCCACAGGCCACTATCAACCAGCAAAAATCCTGACAAATGATGAGCTGGCGGCCATGGTGGACACCAACGACGAGTGGATAACCAAGCGCGTCGGCATCCGCACCCGGCACGTTGCCGAACCCGACGAGACCGTGACCGACCTGGCCCACCACGCCGCCGCGAAGGCCCTGACGGCGAGCGGCCTGGACGCCGCCGACATCGACCTCCTCCTGATCGCCACCTGCACCCAGACCGAGCGCGCCCCGAACATCGCCTCCCGCGTCGCCGCCCGGCTCGGCGTGCCCGGCGCGGGGCTGATGGACGTCGGCGTGTCGTGCTCCGGCTTCACCCACGCCCTGGCCGTCGCCGACCACGCCATCCGCGCCGGCGCAGCCACGAACGCCCTGGTCGTGGGGGCGGACAAGATGACGGCCGTCACCGACTGGACCGACCGGACCACGTGCGTCCTGACCGGCGACGGCGCGGGGGCGGCCGTGATCAGCGCCACTCCGGAGGCCGAGATCGGCCCCGTGGTGTGGGGCTCCGCGCCGGAGCTGGGCACCGCCGTACGCATCGAGGGCACCCCGACCCGCTTCTCCCAGGACGGGCAGACCGTCTACCGCTGGGCCACCACCCAGCTCCCCGACATCGCCAGGAAGGCGTGCGAGCGCGGCGGCGTACGGCCGGAGGATCTGGCGGCGGTGGTCTTCCACCAGGCGAACCTGCGCATCATCGAGCCCGTCGCGGCCAAGCTCGGCGCGGTCAACGCGATCGTGGCGCGCGACGTGGTCGAGTCGGGCAACACCTCGGCCGCGAGCGTGCCGCTGGCGCTGTCGAAGCTGCTGGAGCGGGGTGAGGTCCGGCGCGGGGCGCCGATGCTGCTGTTCGGGTTCGGGGGGAACCTGTCGTACGCGGGCATGATCGTCCGCTGCCCCTGACGGGCCCGCCTCAGGAGACGCCCGGCGGGGAGGTGGAGTCGCGGATCACGAGCTGGCAGGGCATCTTGTGCACCCCGGGCGTCGCCTTCCCGTCGATGGCGGCGAACAGGTGCTGGGCCGCGGTGCGCCCCAGCTGCTCCAGGTTCATGTCCACGGTGGTCAGGGCGGGCCGGGTCTCCGTGGACAGCACCTCCCAGTTGTCGTAGCCGACCACCGCGATGTCCTCCGGCACCCGCCGCCCGCGTTCCCTGGCCGTCTCCACGAAGCCGGCCGCGATCTGGTCGCTGCCGCAGAACACCGCGTCGACCTCCGGCTCGGCCATCAGCAGCATCTCGGCCGCGTGCCGCCCCCACCGCTGCGACCACGGGCCCGACAGCGTCTGCCCCGACTGTGGCAGCCCCGCCTGCGCGAGCGCCTGGCGCAGGCCCTCCTCGCGGTCGCGTGAGGCCTTGTAGTGCGTGGGCCCCGTGATGTGCGCGATCCTGCGCCGGCCCATCGCCAGCAGGTGGTTGACGGCCATGGCGGCCGCGCCGACGTCGTCCGGCACGAAGGACACGTCCGACGGGTCGTCCGAGGGGCCGTAGGCGTACACGACCGGCACCGGCAGGTCCTTGCTCACCGACGGCCGCGGGCTCGTGCTCTCGCCCACCACGATCAGCCCGTCCACCCGGCGCGACAGCAGCGCCCGTACGTGGTGCTGCTCCCTGATCGCGTCGCCGCGCGCGTCGCAGAGCAGCACGGCCATCTCGCCGGCCCCGAACGCGTCCTCCGCCCCGAGGAGCACCGGAATGCCGAACCGGCCGACGCTGTCGGAGGTCAGCAGGCCGACCGTGCGCGTCTGTCCTGAGATCAGCCCCCTGGCCAGGGCGTTCGGCTGGAAGGAGAGCTCCGCCGCGGCGGCGAGCACCCGCTCGCGCGTCGCGGCCCGCACGTCCTGGCGCCCGTTGAGTGCTTTGGACGCCGTGGCGATCGAGACCCCCGCCAGCGAGGCCACATCGGAGATGGTCGCCCGCTTACTCGCCATGTTTCGAAACCCTTTTCGTCACCTGTGAACTGCATAGAACCCTAGCACCCATTGACATGGACTCTTGTTTCTTCTACGTTTCCGAAAACCTTTAAGTCCAGGAGCACAACATGAGACGAAGGCTGGCCGGGATCTCCCTCCTCGGTGTGTTAGCGCTCACAGCGGCGGCCTGCGGCAGCGGCGGCGGTGGTGGTGGTGGTGGGGGCAGCACGCCGTCGGCGGAGAGTCCCGTGACGATCACCATGTGGACCCGTGCGGCCACCCAGACGCAGAGCGAGCGGCTGGTCAAGGCCTACAACAGCAGTCACAAGAACATTCAGGTCAAGCTCACCGTCATCCCGACCGACAACTACCAGCCGCGCATCGCCGCGGCGGCCGGTGCCAAGCAGCTCCCCGACGTGTTCGCGGCCGACGTCATCTTCGTCCCGAACTACACCTCTCAGGGTCTGTTCATGGACATCACGGACAGGGTCGCGAAGCTGCCGTTCAAGGACGGCCTGGCCCCCTCTCACATGAAGCTCGGCACGCTCGACGGGAAGATGTACACGCTCCCGCACACGCTCGACCTGTCGGTCTGGTTCTGGAACAAGGACCTCTACCAGAAGGCCGGGCTCGACCCGGAGCAGGGGCCGAAGTCGCTGAAGGAGTTCGCCCAGCAGGCGACCACGATCCAGGAGAAGCTCGGCAAGGACGGCAAGGTCCACGGCACCTTCTTCGGCGGCAACTGCGGCGGCTGTTACGTCTTCACGTTCTGGCCCTCCGTCTGGGCCGGCGGCGGCCAGGTCATGAACGCCGAGGGCACCCAGTCGCTCAACGACCAGGCCGCGATGACCGACGTGTTCAAGATCTGGCGCGACCTGTACGACAAGAAGGTCACCGGGCCGACCGCCAAGGAGGAGCAGGGCCCGACCTGGACCGGTTTCTTCCCCAAGGGCGAGATCGGCGTCATGCCGATGCCCTCCACCACGCTCGGTCTCATGCCCAAGGACATGAAGATCGGCGTCGCCCCGATCGCCGGCCCCGACGGCGGCGAGTCCACGTTCGTGGGCGGCGACTCCGTCGGCATCTCCGCCACGTCCAAGAACCCCGACGCGGCCTGGGACTTCCTGTCCTGGACGGTCTCCGACGACGCCCAGGTCGAGGTCATGGCCAAGAACAAGGACGTGCTCGCGCGTACCGACCTGGCCAGCAACAAGTACTCCGCGGAGGACCCGCGTGTGGTGCTGATCAACTCGCTGGTGGCCAAGGGCCAGACGCCGTACGCGCTGCGCTTCGGCCAGACCTTCAACGACCCGCAGGGTCCGTGGCTGCGCTATGCGCGCGAGGCCGTGTTCGGTGACGCCTCGAAGCTCCCGCAGCTCAACGCCGAGATCACGAAGTCACTTCAACAATGACTCTGACGATGAACCGAACCGGGCGGCGGGCGGCGCACTCCGCGCCTTCCGCCCGGTGGCGGAGCAGGAAGGTACAGGGCTGGCTGTACACGGCTCCGACGGCCGTCATCGTGGGCGTGCTCTTCATCGCGCCGCTCGTGCTGGTCGTCTGGATGTCACTGAACCGCTGGCCCCTGCTCGGTCAGGCCACGTTCAACGCCCCCGACAACTACCTCAAGATCGGCGACAACCCGCTCTTCATCGACGCGATCCTCTTCACGCTCAAGTACACGGCCATCACCACCGTCCTGCTGTCGGCCGTGGCGCTCGGTCTCGCCATGCTGGTGCAGGACCGCAAGCCGGGCATCGGCTTCTTCAGGACCGCGTTCTTCCTGCCCGGCGCCGTGGGCTTCGCCGCCGCCGGTCTGCTCTTCTACGGGATGCTGAACAACGACTTCGGCCCCATCGACCCCCTGCTCCAGACGCTGCACATCACCAGCGAGCCGGTCAAGTGGATCGGTACGCCGAACATGGCGCTGTTCTCCACGATCACCCTGGTGCTGTGGCGCTTCGCCGGGTTCAACATGCTCATCCTGCTGACGGGCCTGCAGGCCATCCCGACCGAGGTGTACGAGGCCGCGAGGAGCGACGGCGCGAACCGCTGGCAGATCTTCACCAAGATCACGCTCCCGCTGCTGCGCCCGACGCTGGCGCTGATGCTGATCCTCAGCGTCACCGGCTCGCTGCTGGCCTTCGACCAGTTCTTCGTCTTCACCAACGGCGGCCCCGACAACAGCACGGTCTCGATGGTCATGGTCGTCTACCGCGACGCGTTCTTCCGCTTCGACCTCGGCGGCGCGGCGGCGCTCTCGGTCGTCCTGCTGGTCGCCCTCGTCGGGCTCAACACGCTGATGATGCGGAGGCTGCGATGAGCCGTTACCTCACGCTGTCCGCCCTGGCGGTGCTCTTCCTGTTCCCCCTGGTGTGGAGCGGTTACGCCTCGTTTGAGGAGCCGGGCAACTACCTGGAGATGGCCCGCTTCGGCGAGGGGATCGGCACGTACGCGACCAACAGCGTGCTCGTCTCGGTGATGACGGTGGCGGGCACGCTGGTCGTCTCCGCGCTCGGCGGTTACGGCTTCGCCCGCTTCGACTTCCCCGGCAAGAACCTGCTGTTCCTGGCCACGCTGGCGATCCTCATGGTGCCGTACGCGACGATCCTGATCCCGCTCTACGTGCTGCTCGGCTACCTCGGCCTGCAGAACTCCCTGGTCGGGCTCTCGCTGGTGTTCGTCATGTTCCAGCTGCCGTTCGCGCTGTTCATGATGCGCAACGCGTTCGAGGCGCTGCCGCGCGAGCTGGAGGAGGCCGCGCTGGTGGACGGCTGCGGCACGTTCAGGGCGTTCGCCAGGATCCTGCTGCACGCCGTGCGGCCCGCGCTGATCACGGTGGGCCTGTTCGCCTTCCTGGCGTCGTGGAACGACTTCTTCGCGCCGCTCATCCTGCTCAACGACGGCGCGTCGTTCACCCTGCCGGTGGCCGTGGTCAGCATGACGCAGCAGACGTTCGGCGCCATCGACTACGGCATGCTCCAGGCCGGCGTCATGGTCATGGCCTTCCCCTGTCTCATCCTCTTCATCGTGCTGCAGCGCCACTACGTGCGCGGATTCATGTCAGGAGCTCTGCGTGGCTAACCCTGTCCTGCCCTCATCGGGCGCCCTGTCCCCCCTCGGCCTCGACGCGGTACGGCTGCTCCCCGGCTTCTGGGGCGACCGGGCCGCGCTCAACCGCGAGGTCACGATCGCCCACTGCCAGGAATGGGAAGAGCGAGAAGGCTGGATCGGCAACTTCCGGGGCGAGCGGCCCCGCCGGGGGCGGGAGTTCAGCGACTCCGAGATCTACAAGCTGCTGGAGGCCATGGCCTGGGCCGACCACCCGGCGCTGCCCGAGCTGGCCGAGACCGTGGCCCAGGCCCAGGAGGGCGACGGCTACCTCAACACCCGCTGGTCCGGCAGCCGCTACACCGACTTCGAGTGGGGCCACGAGCTCTACTGCTACGGGCACCTGATCCAGGCCGGGGTCGCCCGCCTGCGCATGCACGGCGAGGACCAGCTCACCCAGGTCGTGATCAAGGCCGCCGACCACGTGTGCCGCCGCTTCATGGAGGGCACCCAGACCTGCGGCCACCCGGTGATCGAGATGGCCCTCGTCGAGCTCTACCGCGTGACCGGCACCGAGCGCTACCTGGAGATGGCGCGCCGCTTCGTCGAGCGCCGCGGCCTGCCCGCGCTCGCCGACATCCCCTTCGGCCGTATCTACTACCAGGACGACATTCCGGTCAGGCAGGCCCAGGTGTTCCGCGGGCACGCGGTGCGCGCGCTCTATCTCGCCTCCGGCGTGGTGGACGTGGCGGTCGAGACCGGCGACCAGGAGCTGCTGAAGGCGATCGAGTCCCAGTGGGAGCGCACGGTGGCCCGGCGTACCCACCTGACCGGCGGCATGGGCTCGAGGCATGCCGACGAGTCGTACGGCGAGGACTACGAGCTGCCGCCGGACCGGGCCTACAACGAGACCTGCGCGAGCATCGCCTCCGTCATGCTGGCGCACCGGCTGCTGCTGGCCACGGGCGACGCCCGGTACGCCGACCTCGCCGAGCGCACCCTGTACAACATGCTCGCCACGGGGGTGGCGCTGGACGGCAAGTCGTTCTTCTATGCCAACCCGCTGCAGGTGCGGGTGCCGGCGGTGCCGCTGGAGGGGGTCAACCACGCCGCGGAGGGCGGGCTGCGCTCGCCCTGGTTCGACGTGTCCTGCTGCCCGAACAACATCGCCCGCACGATGGCCTCGCTGGCCGCGTACGTGGCCACGACCACCGCGGACGGGATCCAGATCCACCACCACACGCCGTCGGAGATCCGGCACGACGGCCTGGCGGTACGCGTGGAGACCGGCTACCCGTGGACCGGCTCGGTGAGCGTGCGGGTGCTGGAGGGCGGCGAGGGCCGGATCGGGCTGCGCGTCCCCGCCTGGGCCACGGACGCCACGCTCGCCCACGTCCCGGCGTCCTCGCCGGAGGCGCCGCTGGCGGAGAGCCCGGCGGTACGCCCGGTGGATCCCGGTTACGCCTACGTCGAGGGGCCGTGGCGGGCCGGTGACGAGATCCGGCTGGAGCTGCCGATGGCGCCCAGGTGGACGATGCCCGATCGGCGGATCGACGCGCTGCGGGGGAGCGCGGCGGTGGAGCGGGGGCCGCTGGTCTACTGCGCCGAGTCGGTGGCCGACGAGCCGGCGCTGGGCGACCTGACCGCGCGGGTCCAGCCGCCCGTGGAGCACCACGAGGCGGACGGCGTGGTGGAGCTGGAGGTGGAGGCGTCGCTGGGCGCCGGCGCCGGCAACGGCTGGCCGTACGCGCCCGCCTCCGACGGGCAGGCGGGTGGCGCCGACGTCAGGCTCCGGCTCGTGCCCTACCACCGGTGGGGCAACCGCGGCCCCGCGACCATGCGTGTCTGGCTACCGATCTAGGAGAGGCAAGTGCGTAAACCGTTGGTGTGCTTAGCTGTGTTAACGCTCACAGCTTCGCTTGCCGCGTCACCTTCGTACGCCGCCCAGGACGACCTGGGGATGCCGGTGTTCACGGGCGCAGACCCGGTGCCCGCCGAACCCGTGGCGTACCACCCCCGCAAGATGATGGAGGAGATCTACAAGAAGGAGAAGGGCGGCGACTCGTACTGGATCGACCGCATGCTGGCCCGTCCCGGCGACGATCCGGCGGGCCCGTGGTTGATGACGCGCGGGCGGGCGCTGTTCATGAAGGAGCACGATCCCTCGGTCATCGGCTTTGGTGGGTTCGTGGCGTATTGGGAGAGCATCGACAACCGCGGCGCGTACGAGGTCTCGCTGGGCACCCAGCTCGCCGAGGACGTCTCCAAGCGCCTGCAGATGCCCAGCCACTGGACCGGGCAGTACACAGGTGACGGCCTGTCGGTCGGGGTGAAGAAGTTCATCACCCACGAGAACGTGGCCGTGACGACGCTGGAGATCACCAACACCGGGTCCGCGGCGCGCTCCGTGCCGATCACCGTGACCTCGCCGTACACCAGGACGCCCGACGGCGACCGCGAGCTGACCGGGACCGTCTGGGCCAAGAACAAGCTGACCACGATCTTCCCCCGGCTCAGCGGTGACGGGCTGAAGGTCTCCGACGGCACGCTCAAGGGCTCGCTGACGGTCGAGCCGGGCAAGACCGTGCGGACCAAGGTGCAGATGGGCTTCGTCACCGACGAGCTGCCCGGGTCGCGGGCCGAGTACGACGGCTACAAGGGCCGCTCGCCACAGGACGCGCTGCGGCGCCAGCTCCAGGACTACAACGCCTGGTGGGCCGAGAACCTGCCCTACATCGACGTGCCCGACGAGAACATCAAGAAGTTCGTGTACTACCGCTGGTGGCTCATGCGCTTCAACTTCCTCGACGCCGACATCCCCGGGAACGACTTCCAGTTCCCCACGTCGGTCGAGGGCGCGCTGGGCTACAACAACGCGATCGTGCTGACCGTGCCGATGTTCGTGCAGGACCTGAAGTACCTGCGGGACCCGATCTACTCGTACGGGCCGTGGGTGTCGGCGGGCGAGGTCTCGCGCAACTCCAAGTACACCGACAACCCGGGCGACCCCGAGAACTGGTCGAACAGCTACACGCAGTACATCTCGGCCTCGGCCCTGGAGAGCTACCAGATCCACGGCGGCCAGCCGTCGATCCTGCGCAACCTGGCCCGCTACGCCGAGAAGGACGTGTACGGGCAGCTCAACGCCTACGACTCCAACAAGAACGGGGTCATCGAGTACGACCGGGAGTACATGACCGGCAACGACGCCGACGCGGTGTCGTTCCACTACTACGGGCGGGCGAACGAGCGGCTCGAAGGCGCGTACGTGTACGCCAACGCGATGGCGGCGGCGCAGGCGTACGAGCTGACCGGCGACACGGCCAAGGCGACCGAGATGCGCGGGGTGGCCGACAAGGTCAAGAACGGCATCCTCACGCTGCTCTGGGACGAGCAGAACAAGCTGTTCAAGCACCGCGACCTCCAGACGGGCAACCTGATCCCGTGGAAGGAGTCCAACAACTACATCCCGTACGCCACCGGGCTCGTGCCGACGGACGACCCGAAGTACCGGGAGGCGCTGCGCCTGTGGACGGACCCGGCGGAATATCCGATCTTCCCGGCGTACACCGCCAACCAGAAGGACAAGGCGGAGGCCGCGGCCGCCGGTAACCCCGGCTCCAACAACTTCTCGCAGATCAACTCCACCCGGAACTTCGCGCTGTTCTCCAAGGCGCTGCGGCAGTACGCCTCGCCGTACATCACCGCCGACCAGTACAAGCAGCTCCTGTACTGGAACGCCTGGTCGCAGTACGTCGGCGGCGACACCCGCTACCCCGACGCCAACGAGTTCTGGGCCGACTGGAACCAGAGCACCAAGTCCATCGGCTACCGCTCCTGGATCCACCACACGATCCTGGGCAGCAGCAACTGGACCGTCATCGAGGACGTCATGGGCCTGCGCCCGCGTTCGGACGGCAAGGTCGAGCTCTGGCCGGTGGACATCGGCTGGGACCACTTCAGCGTCAACGGCGTCAACTACCGGGGCCGTGACCTGACCATCGTCTGGGACAAGCCGGGCGACGGCACCAAGCACTATGCCGGGATGCCCGAGGGGTACTCGATCCTGATCGACGGCAAGCGCAAGGTCACCCTGTCGGGGCTGGCGCACGCCGTCTGGGACCCGGCCACGGGCAAGGTCGAGGGCGGTCAGGTCGTGTACGCCGAGAAGGCCGCCTCGATGAAGGCCCCCGCCCAGGTCGAGCTGACGGGCGACCGCGTCGAGGACCTGTTCCAGAAGGCCGGCGTGGACCTGCGCTCCACCCGCCCGAACCTGGTCAAGTCCGCCACCGCCTCCCACGGCGACCCGGCCGGCGCGGTGGACGGCTTCACGATCAACGAGCCGTACTGGGGCAGCAAGGGCTCCGGAAACGCTCAGGACTGGCTGGCGGCGGACCTCGGCTCGGCCCAGAAGGTCGACCAGGTCAAGCTGTACTTCTCCAACGACCGCAAGGCGGCCGGCTACCGCGAGCCTGCCTTCTACACGGTGCAGTACCAGGACGGCGACACCTGGAAGGACGTGCCGGGCCAGGCCAGGAAACCGGCCCACCCGCGGGCCAACCTCAACGTGGTCCGCTTCCCGGCGGTCACGACGCAGAAGCTGCGGGTGCTGGTCACGCACCAGCCCGGTTACGCGACGGGGCTGAAGGAGGTGCAGGCGTACCTGACGGGCGCCGGCGCCGGCCCGGTCGCCAACAAGGCGCCGTCCGTGGTGGTCGTGCCCGACCCCACGTTCAGCCGCCCGGGCCAGGCCAGGTTCGACGCGGTGGTCAAGGACGACGCGTTGCCGTCGGGCAGGCTCACGACCCAGTGGGCCAAGGTCGACGGGCCCGGCGAGGCGTTCTTCACCAACCCGACGGGCACCGACACGGTGGTCTCGTTCTCGGAGGCGGGCGCGTACCGGCTGAAGCTCACGGCCACGGACGGGGAGAAGAGCAGCTCCACGACCGTGACGGTGACCGCGACGCCGCAGGCCGCGCAGGTGAACGTGGCGCCCAAGGCCACGCCCACGGCCTCCTACACCTCGCCGTGGGAGAAGGTCACCGCGATCAACGACGGCATCGACCCGCCGCGCTCCAACGACGGCGCCAACCCGCGCTGGGGCACCTGGCCGCAGCAGGGCACGCAGTGGGTGCAGCTCGAATGGCCGTCGGCGGTGCGGGTCAACAAGAGCGACGTGTACTTCTTCGACGACGGCGGCGGCGTGCGCGTCCCCGCCTCGTGGAAGATCCAGTACTGGGACGGCGACTCCTTCGAGGACGTCACCGGCGCCGCCTCCTACCCGAAGGCGGCGGACGCCTACAACACGGTCGCGTTCGACACCGTGACGACCTCGAAGCTGCGCGTCCAGCTCGAGGCCGGCGGGGCGTCGGTCGGCCTGCTGGAGGCCAAGGTGTACGAGGTCCCGCCGGACTCCGTGCGCCCCGTGCACGTCCCCACCCTGGCCGGCACGCTGCCGAAGCTGCCCGCCACCGTGGAGACCCTCTACGCGGACGGCACCCGCAGCTCGGCCGCCGTCACCTGGCAGCAGGTGACGCCCGACCAGGTCAAGACCGGCGGCACCAGCTTCACGGTCGTCGGCCTGGCCGAGGGCGTGCGCCAGCCCGCCCAGGCCACCGTGTACGTCCGCACGACCTCGGCGGTGACGATCACCTCGATCGCCGAGGAGGCCGTCGCCACCCGGGCCGGGGTCGCTCCCTCGCTGCCCGGGACCGTCGTGGCGACGTACAACGACGGGTCGAAGGACGGCTCCGTCGAGGTCACCTGGGAGGCGATCAGCCCTGACAAGTACGCCCAGCCCGGCACGTTCACGGTGAACGGTCAGGTGGCGGGCACGACGGTCGCCGCCAAGGCCACGGTTACCGTCGGGTAGCACCGATGCTCCCTGCCCTGGCTCAGCGGCGATCGCGGGTCAGGGCAGGGCCCCGCGGATAACGTCCCGGAAACGCCGTACGGATTCATCCCGATTAAGGGGTCATAATCCTCTTCTACGGGAGGCGTGCCGGGGATCGGAGAGGCGGAGCGCGGGATGGCTGGGGGATTCGCCGAGGTCGCCGATGACGAGAAGCCGGCACGGGGGGTGAGAGTCGCCTCCGTGACCATGGCGGTGGTGTCGCCGACCCTCACCGTGGTCGCGCTGCTGATCTGGGCCGGACTGCCCGAGGCGTGGACGCCCGAGCGGACGGTGTCCCCGCAGACGGCCGCCGCGCTGACGTTCCCCGCCGTCGGCGCGTTCCTCATCTTCCACCGGCCCCGCCTCAACCTGGCGTGGCTGATGTGCGCGGGCGGCCTGGCCGCCGCCGTCAGCGACTTCGCGCAGGCGATGATGTTCCACGCCGCCGCCGGCGGCGACCTCGTCCTCGCGGGCTACCTGCGGCTGCCGGGCCAACTCGGCTGGGCGGTGTGCGGCGTGACGCTCACGATGGTGCTGCCGCTGTACTCGCCCGACGGCCGCCTGCCCTCGCCGCGCTGGCGCCTGGCCCTGGCGCTGGGCGTGGCCTCCATCACGGCCGACTTCCTGCGCGCCGTGTTCCGCGTGCCGGGGCCCGTCGAGGCGTACCCGTACCCCCAGGTCATCCCGAACCCGCTGCAGATCCCCGCGCTGGCCCCGTACGCGCCGACGGTCTCGGCGATCGCCTGGACGGGCATCTACGTCGCCATGGCGCTGTCGGCGCTGTCGCTGACGGTGCGGTTGCGGCACGCGGACTCCGTCACCAGGCGGCAGATCGGCTGGCCGCTGCTGGCGTTCGCCGGCTACATCGTGTTCCTGGTCGTGGCCGCGTTCGTGCCCGCGCTCACGTGGATCGCGTTCGGCTGGGCGGCGATCATCCCGGTCGCGATGGCGTTCTCGGTGATGCGGTACCGGCTCTACGGCATCGACACGGTGATCAGCCGGGCGTTCGTGGCCGCCGGCGTGGTGGCCGTGGTCAGCGCCGTCTACTTCGGCGCGGGCGCGCTGTCCGGCCTGCTCGTCTCCGGGTACGGCCAGGTGGCCGGGATCGCCGCCGCGCTGTTCGCGGGCGCCTTCTTCCAGCCGCTGCGGCGGGCGCTGCAGCAGGCCGTGGACCGGCTCCTGTACGGCGCCGTCGGCGACCCCGGCGTGCTGGCCGAGCGCCTGACCCAGGCGGTCCGGCGCGGCGACCCGGCCAAGGCGCTGACCTCGGTGGTGAGCGTGCTGCGCGACGGCCTGGCGGTCGAGGGCGTCGCCGTGGAGGTGGCCGACGGCGAGCCCCGCTACGTGGAGAACGGCCGGGTGGGCCCGATTCCCCGCGAGGTGCCGCTGGTCTGGCACGGGGAGCGGGTCGGCCGCCTGCTCGTCGGCCCGCCGGGCCCGCGCCGCTTCCCCGCCGCGCACAACGAGCGGGTGCTGGCCACGCTCACCCCGTACGCCGCGGACGTGGCCCACGCGGTGCGGATGGCGGCGGACCTGCAACGTTCCAGGGAGCGCATCCTGACGACGAGGGAGGAGGAGCGCCGCCGCCTGCGCCGCGACCTGCACGACGGGCTCGGCCAGACGCTCTCGGCCATGGCGATGACCATCAACATGGCCAGGCTCAGCCTCAAGAAGTCCCCGGAGGCCGCCGACGAGCTGCTACGGGAGCTGCACACGGGCATGGGCGCGGTCACGGGGGACATCCGCGAGCTCGTGTACGGCCTGCGCCCGCCCGCCCTCGACGACCTGGGCCTGGTCCGCGCGATCGGCGACCTGGCCGGGCAGTCGGCGCCGCCGGCGGAGGTCGAGGTGCAGGGCGAGCTGTCGGAGCTGCCCGCGGCCGTCGAGGTGGCGGTCTACCGGATCATCCAGGAGGCGCTCACCAACGTCCGGCGGCACGCCCAGGCGTCCAGCTGCCGGATCGTCCTGCAGCGGGAGCGGTCGGTGCTGCGCGTGCTGATCGCCGACGACGGCAAGGGGATGCCCGAGGAGCATCGTGCGGGCGTGGGGCTCGGCTCGATGCGCGAGCGGGCGGCTGAGCTGGGTGGGATCTGCGTGGTCGGCGGTGAGCCCGGGGCCGGGACGCGCGTGGAGGTCATGCTGCCGTTCATGAGTGTTCACTCATGATGTTCGCGCAGCTCAGTATTGGTGTTCATACCTTGGCCCCCGCATAGTGGGCGCATGAAGTCCTCGCTGAAGGTCGCGGTCGTCGGGGACCGCGACAAGACGTTCGTCCCGCACGTGGCCACCGACGACGCGCTGGGCCACGCCGCCGATCACCTGGGAATCACGGTCGAGGCCCGCTGGCTGGCCACCGAGCCGCTCGAATCGGATCTGTCCGGCGTGCGGGCCGCCGACGTGCTGTGGTGCGCCCCTGGGAGCCCGTACCGCAGCCTGCGCGGCGCGCTGGCCGCGCTCCGGCACGGTCGCGAGCACGGCGTGCCCACCCTGGGGACATGCGGTGGCAGCCAGCACATGGTGATCGAGTACGCCCGCCACGTGCTCGGGTTCGAGGACGCGCAGCACGCCGAGTACGACCCGTACGCGTCCAACCTGTTCATTTCCGAGCTGACCTGCTCCCTCGCGGGCCGGACCATGCCGGTCACGCTCACGCCAGGCTCCACGGTGGCGGCCCTGTACGGGGAGAGCGAGGTGAAGGAGCAGTACTACTGCAATTTCGGCCTCAACCCGGCCCACCAGAGCGCCCTGCACGAGGGCGGCCTGCGCGTGACGGGCGTGGACGACAGCGGCGAGGCCCGGGTGCTGGAGCTGCCCGGCCACCCGTTCTACCTGGCCACGCTCTTCGTGCCGCAGACGAGATCGCTGCCCGGACGGCCGCACCCGCTGGTCGTGGGGTTGCTGGGCGCGGCGCTATGACGTTCACGCAGCTCAGGATCCTGCTGGCGGTCGCGCGCACCGGCAACATGACCCGCGCCGCCGAGGAGCTGAACACCACGCAGTCCGCGGTCAGCCACGCCCTGCGCGGCCTGGAGAGCGAGCTCGGCCTCTCCCTGCTCGTCAGGGGGAGCCACGGGGTGAGCCTGACCGGCGCCGGGCGGGCCGTCCACCGCCGTGCCACGCTCATCCTCACCCAGCTCGAAGCGCTGGAGCAGGAGGTGGCCGCGGCGCGCGGGGCGGACACCGGCAGCCTGCGCGTGGGCGTCATCCCCAGCGCCAACGCGCGCCTGCTGCCGCGGATCCTGCGGCTTTACGGTGAGTCGCACCCGCGCGTGCGGCTCACCGTGATCGAGGGGTCGGACGGGGAGGTGCTCGACTGGCTCAGGACCGGCGCCGCCGACGTCGGCACCCTCACGGCCGGCGCCGTGCCCGCCGACGTGGCGGGGCTGGTCACGCGCCCGCTGGCCACCGACCGGATGCTGGCCGTCCTGCCCAGCGGTCACGCGCTGGCCGAACGTGCTTCCGTGCCGGTCGCCGAGCTGGCCAGGCACCCGTTCATCATGTCGACGGGCGGCTGCGAGCCGCTGATCACGGCCCTGGCTCGGGCGGCGGGGACGAGCCTGCGCTGCCACTACCGCGTCCGCGACACCGGCAGCATCCTCGCCATGGTCGCCGAGGGGCTCGGCGTGACCGTCGTCCCCGAGCTGTCGCTGCCCGCCCACCACCCGGGCGTCCACGCCGTCCCTCTCGAACCGGCCTCCGAGCGCACCATCCTGCTGGCCCTCCCGGCCGACCCGCTCCCCGCGGCCACCGCGTTCGCCGAGCTGGCGGGGCTGCTCGGCACTTCCTGAACAGCGCTTGAGCTGCGCTTTTGCGGGCAGGGTGCCTTTGAGCGAACAAATCAAGCCGCAGGGGAGGCGAGATGCGTTCATCCATCCCTCTGGGCCGCATCGGGGGCGTGCGGGTGGGGCTCAACATCAGCGTGCTGGTGATCGTCGCGATCCTGGTGTTCGGGCTGGGCTTCGGACGGTTCCCCGCGGTCTTCCCCGGCTACCCGCGGGCCGCGTACGTGCTGGCCGGGCTGGCGGCGGCGGTGCTGTTCATGGCCTCGCTGCTCGCGCACGAGCTGGCGCACGCGCTCATGGCCCGGCACGAGGGCGTCGAGGTGTCGCGGATCACGCTCTGGCTGCTGGGCGGGGTCGCGGAGCTACGCGGCGAGCCCCGGTCGCCGGGCGCGGATCTGAAGATCGCCGTGGTGGGGCCCGCGACGAGCCTGCTGGCCGGCGTGGTGTTCGGGGCGATCGCCTTCTTGGTCTCCGGGGCGGCGCTGCTGGGCGGCATGTTCGCCTACCTGGCCGGGGTGAACGCGCTCCTCGCCATCTTCAACCTGGTCCCGGCCGCCCCGCTGGACGGCGGGCGGGTGCTGCGGGCGATCCTGTGGGCGCGGTGGCACGACCGGGCGCGGGCGGCGATCGCCGCGGCCCGGGCCGGGCGCTGGTTCGGATATGTGCTCATCGCGATCGGCTTCCTGCAGGTGGTCACCGGGCGCAGCTTCGACGGGCTGTGGCTGGCGCTGATCGGCCTCTTCCTGGTGAACGCCGCCAGCGCCGAGGAGCAGCAGACCCGGCTCGGCACCGCGCTGCACGGGGTCCGCGTCGCGGACGCGATGTCGGGGCACCCCGTGGTCGCCTCGCCGGACGAGACCGTGTCCGGCCTCATCGACCGGGTCGTGATGCGGCACCGGCTGTCCACGTATCCGCTGGTCACCCCGGACGGGACCTTCGCCGGCCTGGTGACGCTCAACCGGATCCGCCGGGTCGAGCCGGAGCACCGGGACACGACCCGGCTCGCCGACATCGCCTGCCCGCCGGCGGAGGTGCCGCGGGCCCGGCCCGACGAGCCGCTGACCGACCTGCTGGCCAGGATGGAGGGGAGCGCCGACGGGCGCGCGGTCGTGCTCGACCCGGCCGGGCGGCTGATCGGCCTGCTGACCCCCACCGACATCAGCCGTACCATCCAGATGGCGGACCTGCGCGCCACGCTGTCGGGGCCGCGCGGCGCCGATCTCGCCCCGCCGTACCACGGCCACCACCGCGACGCCGCGTAGGCCTTAGGGAAGCCGTAAGGAATCCTTAAACGCTGTTCGCCAGGCTGAAGCCACAGAAAGACGGCAGGGCCCGCAAGGCCCACACGGCGAGATGGAGTGGCGACAATGGCGAGCAAGCTGGTGGTTTCGACCTTCCTGTCCCTTGACGGCATCATGCAGGGCCCCGGCGGGCCCGGCGAGGACGACTCCAACGACTTCCCGCACGGCGGCTGGCTGCCGCCGTACGTGGACGAGGGGTTCGGCCGCATCATGGGCGAGCAGCTCGAACGGGCGGACGGCATGCTCCTGGGCCGCCGGTCGTACGACATCCTCTCGTCGTACTGGCCCGACGTGCCCGACGAGGAGGGCGGCGCCAAGATCAACGGCATGCCGAAGTACGTCACCACGAGGACGCCGATGACGGCCGAGTGGCGCAACACGCAGGTGCTGGTGGGTGAGGCGGCCGAGACCGTGGCCGAGCTCAAGAAGAGCACCGATGGCGAGATCCTCGTCCAGGGCAGCAGCGACCTCCTCCGCACGCTGCAGCGGGCCGAGCTGATCGACGAGTACCGCCTGCTGGTCTTCCCCGTCATCCTCGGCGAGGGCAAGCGGCTCTTCGCCGAGGGGACCGCTCCGGCCGGGCTGAAGCTCACCGGATCGACCGCCACCGACGCCGGCGTCGTGTACGTCACGTACGAGTGGGCCGGCAAGCCCTCCTACGGTGCGGTCGCATAGTGCGGCTTTGACGCATTTTGATATGTTCCTGATGGGTGTGCCGGGAAGTCTGGTCGGCGATCGTGCCGTCGTTCCCGGAGGTCGCCCCTCATGCTCATCGAGTCGCCATGACCGCCACCGCCTGGGTGGCGGTGGCCGCCTTCCTCTTCGCGTACACGCTGATCGCCACCGAGAAGGTGCACCGGGTCGCGGCGGCGCTCGGCGGGGCGGGGGTCATGCTGCTGATCCACGCCACCGACGGGAGCGCGGCGTTCTTCGACGAGCACACCGGGATCGACTGGAACGTGATCTTCCTGCTGCTCGGCATGATGGTCATCGTCGGTGTCCTGAAACAGACCGGGATATTCGAATATTTGGCGATCTGGTCGGCCAAGCGGGCCCGCGGGCAGCCGTTCCGGCTCATGGCGCTGCTGATCGTGATCACCGCCTCCGCCTCCGCGCTGCTGGACAACGTCACCACCGTGCTGCTGATCGCCCCCGTGACGTTCCTGGTGTGCGAGCGGCTGGCGCTGCCGGTGGCGCCGTACCTGATCGCCGAGGCCATGGCGTCCAACATCGGCGGCGCGTCCACGCTGGTCGGCGACCCGCCGAACATCATCATCGCCAGCCGCGGCGGCCTGACGTTCAACGACTTCCTCGCGCACCTGGCGCCGCTGATCGTCGTGCTGGTGGTGGTGTTCGTCGGGCTGTGCCGGTGGTTGTTCAGGGCGTCGTTCAGCTACGACCCCGAGCGGGTCGCGGAGATCATGTCGCTGAACGAGCGGGAGGCCATCGCCGACCGCAAGCTCCTGTGGCAGTCACTCGCCGTGCTGGCCCTGGTGCTGGCCGCGTTCGTGCTGCATCCCGTGCTGCACTACGCGCCGTCGGTCGTGGCGCTGCTGGGCGCGGGGGTGCTGGTGGCGGCCACCAGGGTGACGGCCGAGGAGGCCATCCGCGAGGTCGAGTGGCCGACGCTGGTGTTCTTCGCGGGGCTGTTCGTCATGGTGGGGGCGCTGGTGGAGACCGGGGTGATCGGCCAGATCTCGAAGGCCGCCTCCGAGGTCACCGGCGGCCGGCTCGGCCTGACCACGATGCTGCTGCTGTGGGTCTCGGCCGGGTTGTCCGCCGTCGTGGACAACATCCCGTACGTCGCCACCATGAGCCCCATCGTGGCCGACCTCGTCCAGGCCAACGGGGGCAACGGCCCCGCCCAGGTGCTGTGGTGGGCGCTGGCCATCGGGGCCGACCTGGGCGGGAACGCCACGGCCGTCGGGGCGGCGGCCAACGTCGTCGTCATCGGCATCGCCGCCCGCAACGGCACCCCGATCAGCTTCTGGCAGTTCACCAAGTACGGGCTGGTCGTCACGCTCGTGACCGTCACGCTGTCGGTGCCGTACCTGTGGCTGCGCTACCTCATCTGAGCGGCAGCACGTCCACGCCTTGCTCGTCGTCGCCGCGCGGCCCGAAGATGCGGCGCTCGCTCTCCTCGATGCGCACGTCGTTGATGCTCGCCTCCCTGCGCCGCATCAGCCCCGACTCGTCGAACTCCCACTGCTCGTTGCCGTAGCTGCGCCACCACTGCCCGGAGGCGTCGCGGCACTCGTACTGGAACCGGACCGCGATGCGGTCGCCCAGCACGCCCCACAGCTCCTTGCGCAGGGAGTAGTCCAGCTCCCGTTCCCATTTGCGGCGCAGGAAGTCCCTGATCGCGTCGCGGCCGGTCACGAACTCGTCGCGGTTGCGCCACACCGAGTCCTCCGTGTACGCGAGCGCGACGCGGTCGGGGTCGCAGGTGTTCCAGGCGTCCTCGGCGGCCTGCACTTTGACGCGCGCGGTCTCCTCGGTGAACGGCGGGACAGGCGGACGTGACATGGTCGTCTCCTCAGTCTCGATCACGTGGTTCCACCGGTGCCTTCCCACCGAG
The DNA here is from genome assembly GCF_040680035.1 of Nonomuraea sp. NPDC052116. Taxonomy (NCBI): domain Bacteria; kingdom Bacillati; phylum Actinomycetota; class Actinomycetes; order Streptosporangiales; family Streptosporangiaceae; genus Nonomuraea; species Nonomuraea sp. NPDC052116. The sequence goes on from NZ_JBFAWA010000045.1 coordinate 106,446, forward strand.
GAGACGACGCAAGCTCACAGCGGGAGCAGCTTGTCGAGCGTGATCGGCAGGTCGGTGACGCGTTTGCCGGTGGCGTGGCGCACGGCGTTCGCCACGGCCGCGCCCACGCCCGTGATGCCGACCTCGCCCACCCCGACCAGCCCCAGCGGCATCGTCGGGTCCGGCTCGTCCAGGCAGTGCACGTCGATGCGCGGGACGTCGGCGTGCACGGGCACGTGGTAGTCGGCCAGGCTCGCGTTGACGATCCGCCCGCTGCGCGGATCGACCAGCGCCTCCTCCGACAGCGCCAGGCCGATGCCCATCACGATGCCCCCGCGCAGCTGGCTGGCCACCGTCTTCTCGTTGATCACGGTGCCGACGTCGAACACGCCCGTCCAGCGCGAGACCCGTACCTCGCCCGTGTCGCGGTCCACCCGCACCTCGCAGAAGTGCGCCCCGCTCGCGGCCTTCACCCACCGGCGGCGGTCGCGCACGGTCTTCGCCATGAACCTCAGCATGCCGCCCCCGGCCGCGGCCTCCAGGTGGTCGCGGCCCGCCCGGGCCAGGATCGCCGCGTACGTCTCGCCTCTGGACCCCTGGTAGAGGCCGCCGTCGCGGGCCTGCGGATCGCGCACGCCGCGCAGCGGGGAGTCCGGCGACTTGCGCGCCAGGTCGAGCGCGGAACGCCGCAGCTTGCGGCAGGCCTCCAGCACGCTGGCCGCCGCGCTCGCCGTCTGCCCGGAACCGCCCGCCATCGGGCCCGCGGGGAGCTCGGAGTCGCCGATCTCGACGCGTACCGACTCCAGCGGCACCCCCAGCTCGTCCGCGGCGATCTGCGCCTGCACGGTCGCCGCGCCCACGCCGATCTCGTGCAGGCCGCACCGCACCACGACCCCGCCGTCCGCGCCCAGCCGCACGGTGACGCTCGCCGGGAGCTGGAACGCCGGGTGGTACGCCGACGCCACCCCCATGCCGACCAGCCACCGCCCGTCGCGCATCGAGCCGGGCCGCGGATCGCGCTCACGCCACCCGAACCGCTCCGCCCCCACCTCGTACGCCTCGCGCAACATCCGGTGCGCGAACCGCTTGCCGTCCATCGGGTTACGCGCCGGCTCGTTGAGCATCCGCAGCTCGATCGGATCCATGCCCAGCTCGCAGGCCAGCTCGTCCATGGCCGATTCCAGGGCATAGGTGCCGATGGACTCGCCCGGGGCCCGCATGAACGTGTTGGAGATCAGGTCGAGCTGGACGAGGCTCTGGCGCAGGCGGATGTTCGGGGAGTCGTACAGGTGCCGGGAGGCCGAGGTGATCTGCTCGCCGCCGCCGCCGACCCGGGCCGTCCTGGCGACGCTGGTGTGGATCAGCGCGGTCAGCTTCCCGCCGGAGTCCGCGCCCAGCGCGACCCGCTGGGTGCTCGGGGTCCGGCCGCCGACCGTGTGGTAGACGCCCGCCCGGGTGAGCGCCAGCCGTACCGGGCGCTTGGTGGCCCGGGCGGCCAGCACGGCGAGCAGCGTGCCCGCCCACACCGAGCCCTTGCCGCCGAACCCGCCGCCCACGTAAGGGGACAGCACGTGGATGTTCTGCTCGGGAACGCCGAACCGCTGCGCGACATGGCTGCGCAGCCACGTGATGCTCTGCGTGCTCTCGTGCAGGGTCAGGCGGTCGCCGTCCCACACGGCGGTCGTCGCGTGCGGCTCGATCGCGTTGTGGTTGTGCGGCGGCGTGGTGAAGCGCAGGTCCACCGAGACCGCTGCGGCCGCCAGCGCCGCCTCCGCGTCCCCCTTGTCCGCCGCCGCCGGCATCAGCGCGTTGCCCTTCTGCGGGGTGGCGTTCGGCTCCTCGGCCGCGAAGTCCACCACGGCGGGCAGCTCCTCGTACGTGATCCGCACCAGGCCCGCCGCGTGCCGCGCGGCCTCGGGCGACTCGGCCACCACGACCGCCACGGGCTGGCCGTTCCAGTGCACCTCGTCCGTGGCCAGGTAGTTGACCGACGTCCCGATGACCATCGTGCTGAGGTTCAGCAGGCTCCGGGAGGGCGGGGGCTTCATGGCGGGGGCGTTCTCGTGGGTGAGGACCTCGATCACGCCCTTCGCCGCGCGGGCCGCGTCCGCGTCGACGGCGGTGATGCGGCCCCGGGCGATCGTGGAGTGCACGAGGGCGGCGTGGGCGAGGTCCGGATAGTCGTGCTCCGCCGCGAAACGGGCCCGTCCGGTGGTCTTGTCCCGGCCGTCGAGCCGGTCGACGGGGCGGCCGACGTACTTGATGCTCATGCCGGCTCCCTCAACGTCTCGATGCTCATGCCGGGTCCCTCAACGTCTTGATGCTCATGCCAGCTCCCTCAGCGTCGCCACGATCGTGGCCCTGGCCAGGTCCACCTTGAACGCGTTGCCCGGCTGGACCGTCGCGGGCGCCAGCTCGGCGTCGGCCGCGCGGCCGAACGCCTCCTCGGTCGCCGGGCCGCCGACCAGGACCCGTTCCGCTTCGTGGGCCCGCCACGGCTTGGTCGCGACGCCGCCCAGCGCCAGACGGACCGCCGTCACGGTCCCGTCCCGCACCTCCAGCGCCGCCGCCACCGAGACCAGGGCGAACGCGTACGACGCCCGGTCCCGCACCTTGCGGTAACGGGAGTTGGCCGCGACCGGCGCGGGCGGCAGCTCGACCGCCGTGATCAGCTCGTCTTCGGCCAGCGCGTTCTCGACCTGCGGCGTGTCGCCCGGCAGCAGGTGGAAGTCCGCCAGGGGGATCCGCCGCGTGCCGCGCACGCTCCGCACCTCGACCGTGGCGTCCAGGGCGGCCAGCGCCACGCACATGTCGGACGGATGCGTGGCGATGCAGCTCTCGCTCACGCCCAGGACCGCGTGCCCGCGGGTGAACCCGCCGAGCGCGTCGCAGCCGCTGCCCGGCTCGCGCTTGTTGCAGGCGTGCGCCTGGTCGTAGAAGTAGTTGCAGCGGGTACGTTGCAGCAGGTTGCCGCCGACGGTGGCCATGTTGCGCAGCTGGGGGGAGGCGCCGGCGAGCACGGCCTGCGACAGGACCGGGTAGCGGGCGCGGACGCGGCGGTCGGCGGCGAGCGCGCTGTTGCGTACCAGCGCGCCGATCCGCAGGCCGCCGCCGGGCAGCTCGTCCACCTCGTCGAGCGGCAGGCCGGTGAGGTCGACCAGCGTTTCGGGATGTTCGATGCCCTCTCGCATGAGGTCGACCAGATTCGTCCCTCCGCCCAGGAACTTGACGGAGGGGCCGGCGGCCTGCAGGGCCTCGTCGATGTCGAGCGGCTTCACGTACGCGAACGGCTTCATGGCGCCTCCTGCGCGGCGACGTCCTTGATGGCGTCGAGGATGCCGTTGTAGGCGCCGCACCGGCACAGATTCCCGCTCATGCGCTCCCTGATCTCGTCATCGGTCAGCTCGATGCGATCCGTCGTGGGGGTGACGGCACTGGGCATGCCGGCGGCGTGCTCGGTCAGCATGGCGACGGCCGAGCAGATCTGGCCCGAGGTGCAGTAACCGCACTGGAACCCGTCATGGCGCACGAACGCCTCCTGCATCGGGTGCGTGCCGTCCTCGCCCTTCGCGATCCCCTCGATCGTGGTGATCTCCTTGTCCGCGTACTGCACGGCCAGGGCCAGGCAGGCGTTGATCCGCACCCCGTCCGCGAGAACCGTGCACGCGCCGCACGCACCCTGGTCGCAGCCCTTCTTCGGGCCGGTCAGCCCGAGGTGGTCGCGCAACGCGTCGAGCAGGCTGACCCAGGGCTCGATGTCGAGGGTCCGGGTGACGCCGTTCACCCGCATTCGTAGCTCTGTCACACGTTTCTCCCCTCCGTAGGATGCCGACGCTAACAGAACGGTGTTTCCTTAACAAGAGAACGTCGTCCTCTAAAGTCTGGTCACCTATGCTGGAGCGCGACATGAAGCGGGCATTCGTCCGGGCCAGGCGGCCGGAGCACAAGCAGCAGCGGCGCGAGGAGATCCTCGCGGCCGCCCGCGATCTCGCCATGGCCTCCGGGGTTCGGAACGTCAGCCTGGGGGCGGTCGCGGAGGCCGTCGGGCTGGCGAAGTCCAACATCATGCGCTATTTCGGGACTCGCGAGGAGATCTACCTGATCCTGGCCGCCGACGAGTGGGACCAGTGGGCAGCGGCCGTAACCGCCCGCCTCGAAGCCACACCGGGCGGGGTCGCGTCGGGTGGGGCCGCGTCGGGCGGGGTCGCATTGGGCAGGGTTGCGTCGGGTGGGGTCGCGTCGGCGCTCGCGGAGACGATCGCGGACCGGCCGCTCCTGTGCGACCTCCTCAGCCAGACCGCGACGACCCTGGAGCACAACGTCTCCGTCGAGGCGGCCCGCACGTTCAAACGCGCCATCCATGCCGTCATCGCCGACCTGGGCGAGCAGGTCGCCCGAGTGACCGGCTTGACGGCCGGCGAGGGAATGGAGCTGGTCGCCGCCGCCACCGCCCTGGCCAGCGTCCTCTACCCCGTCGCGAACCCCTCGCCGGTGCTCGCCGAACTCTACGCCCAGGACCCCGACATCGCCGCGACCTGCCCCGACTTCATCCCCACCCTCGTCCGCGCCCTCAAGGCACTCCTCGCCGGCCTCCCCACGCTCAGAGAGGACTGAGCCCGGGGATGGTGACGGTCGGCGTCGATCTCGCCGCGGAGGCGGTGCGAACCGCGGTGGCCTGGCTCGACTGGTCGCCCGGACGCGCGCGGCTCGTCAGGGTGGTGGCCGGGGCGGACGACGCCCTGATCGTCGAGGCGGTCATGGCCGCGGACAAGGCGGGGATCGACTGCCCACTCGGCTGGCCTGACCGGTTCGTCGACTTCGTCACCGCCCACCGCACCGGTCACGTCCAGGTGCCGCCGGGCCTGGCAGGCCGGGCCTGGCGGCGCGACCTGGCGCTGCGGGTCACCGACCAGGTCGTACACCAGCAGACCGGCCTGACCCCGCTGAGCGTGTCGGCCGACCGCATCGCGCACGCCACCATGCGCTGCGCCGCCCTCCTGGCCGAGCTCGCACGAAGGGGCCGTCCGGTCGACCGGAGCGGCGCCGGGGCCGTCGTGGAGGTCTACCCCGCAGCCTGCCTGAAGCAGTGGGGCCTGCCGCACCGCGGCTACAAGCGCACCGCCAACCTCGCCGAGCTGGGCCACCTCGTGGACCGGCTCCAGGAGGAGGCGCCATGGCTGGACCTGGGCGAACACGAGCCCCTCTGCCGAGCCTCCGACCACGTCACGGACGCCGTCGTGTCGTCCCTCGCCGCCCGCGCCGCAGCCCTGGGCCTGGTCACCGTACCGACGGGGGAGCAGGCGAGCGCGGCGACCACGGAGGGCTGGATCGCCCTGCCCACCACACCCCTGAACCGCCTCGTCGCGGCTTCACCGTGAAGAAACGCTGATCGGGTCGTCCGCGTTGATGACGAAGGCGTTGAAGTCCCGCTCCGCAGGGAGACAATCGGGCGGTAGTTTGACGCCTCCGGGCCGATTCGATGCCCAGTCGGCCGATCCGCCTCCGGCGATGATCGTGTCACCCTCGACCATGCGTCCCGCGGTAGGGGCCTGCACGCCGCGTTTCCCGCCATGGATCAGCGGGCGGGTGCTCCTCGGCCACACCGGCAGCATGCTGGGACCGCTACGGAAATCCAGTCTCAGGCATTTGCTCCGCGGATCGTAGGCCAGCGTGGCCTCCACTTGCATCTGCATGCCGGACGAGAAGTCATGGACGACGATCACCGGATCGGTGCCGATGACCTGAACGGTGTCGCCGGCGTCGCACGCGGTGGCGGCGAAAGCCACGCCCGCGAGCACCACCCGGATCCTGAGCGATGCCGATCCCGTCATCGTCGATAGATCTTCCACTGCGCGCCAAGGGCGGTGGGCACGAGATACGCAGGGGTGAAAGCCGAGGTCTTGGGCTCCAGGCGGTTGGGGCTGTAGGTGCCTTGGTGGAATCCCCAGGCCGTGCCCCCGTAATACCATGGCCCGCCGCTGTCGCCACGTTCGGTGATACGCGTCGCCATCACGACCAGCCCTCTGACGGGCCGCCCGTCGGGGTCGTCGATGAACTCGTTGATCGATTTGACGGTGCTGCAGCCTGCCCCGGTGCTGATTCCGAACTTGCAGATGAGCTGTCCGCGGAAGGGGCTCGTCCCCACGCTGTCGACATACCGGCTGCTCTGCCAGTCGGAGTAGAACGTCCGAGTGGTGATCATGCTGCCGGACGTGAGCCGGGCGAGGTCGTAGTTCGCGGCGACCGCTGCGCGGGAGATGGTCGTCGAGTCACCTTGGACGGAGTGATTGCTGTAGATGAGTGTGCTCAACGCACAGTGGCGGGCGGACGCGGCGACTCGAACGGTCACGCTGGTGACGGAGACCAGGTTGAACCCCGAGGTGCAGCCGGAGCGGGAATCGCCAGGCCGTTTGAGATGGCCGCCGCCCCGCAGGTATCTGTCCTCCGGAATCATTTGTGCGCCGATGCCTGATTCGAGCTTTATGGTGATGGCTGGATTGGCCGGCGGGGGCAGCCGGAGATCGGCCACCATGTTTTTCCTGGTTTCCTCGTTGAAACGCACGCCGAGGGTTATGCGACCTGTGTCCATGTCATAGCGGCCCTGAACCTGGCGTATTTCCGGCCGTGCGCGCAGCGAATCATGGGCTTCTTCCATGACCTCTACCAGCTCTGATTCCGAGAATCCCTTACGGCCTTGGAGTTCGACCTCGACCGGCAGCGTCCTGGCCAGTGTCACGGCTTCGTCGGGCACCTCGTTCTTGAACCCGATGCGGACCTTCGTGGCACCCTCCACGAGGGCGATCCCGGAGAGCTCTCCGGGGTGGGTCAGAAGGAGTCGCTCGCCGATCTCGTTGAGTCGGGGCTGCCAGGCGTATCGGTCGATGGCCTGCTCGTAGGACATGCCCAGGCTCTTGGCGGCGAGTCGCAGGTCGATGAGCTCCACCAACGGCAGATCGTCGATGAGGATGTCGGGATACGTCACGGGGCCGTCCGGCGTGTCCGCGGTCATGCGCGGGTTCCTGGCCGCGTACCTGTCGATCGCCTGGGCGAGGGTGATGCCGTCGCGCCGCGCCGACGCTTTTATCCGACCAAGAACCGGCCGCTTCATCCGAGGTTGGTCAGCCTTTTCGAGAGTGATGATGTCGGCATGACTTGCGAGAGGTCGTACGGCCATCGAAAGAAGTGCCACAGCGAGTAAACCGGCGACTCCGGCCGCCTTGCCTTTTGCGCTCATCTTGGCACCTTGGATATCCCTCTTGATGCGGATAGGCCCAGTAACAGGCCTGGGCGGCCACGGTGTCAAGCAGCTATACAAGTTGCCTACGGGAACGTATCAGGCAGACGGACACCGCGTCGGGTCGCGTGGAGCACACCCGCATCGCTCCGGAAGAGCAATATCACTGACGTTTGATGTCAGTGATAATGCGGAGACTGTGCGCATGCCCGTTCAGATCCCTCATCGCACGACCATGCGGCTGCTCATCGCCGCGGCCTTCACCACCGCGCTCGGCAACAACGTCCAGCTCATCACCGGGGCGCTGCTGCTGGCCAGGGAGCAGCAGACCATGATGGCCGTGGGCTGGTTGTTCATCGCCGTCGCGCTGCCGCAGGCCGTCCTGTCCCCGTACCTGGGACGGCTCGCGGACCGCCTGGATCGCCGCGTCCTGTGGATCGCCTGTGACACGGTGAGCGCGATCGTGGCCCTCGGCCTGCCGCTGTGGCTGGCGGCGGGCGGCGCGGCCGAGGCCGGCATCTACGTCGCGAACTTCGCGCTCGCCCTGGTCAGCGCGATCTTCGTACCGGCGAGCGCGGCGCTGATCAAGGAGCGGGTCCCCGGTGGCACTGTCCTGCGCCGGTTCAACGGCCGCTACGAGATGGCCACCCAGGCCGGGATGCTGCTGTCCGCCACCGTCGGCGGGCTCGCCGTCCAGGTCTTCGGCGCCGTCCCCCTGCTCGTCTTCAACGCGGCCACGTTCGCCGTTTCCGCCCTGTGCGTGACCTCCGTCGGCCGTACCCGGGTCGACGTCGTCACCACGTTCCAGATGCCGGGCTCGGGCATCGAGGGGTTCACCCGCAAGGCCATGATCATCGCGAAC
>NZ_JBFAWA010000046.1:0-100705 GCF_040680035.1 Nonomuraea sp. NPDC052116
ACCCACCGATCTCCAACTCGATCTCCTGGACCTCCTCGACATCGATCCACGAGACCTCCGCTGAAGATCACTCACATGCGGAAAACGGGGCTAGCCCGCCGGGGCGGGTGTCAGCGCGTGCGGGCGGGTCGCGAGGCCCGCCTGCGCGCGTCCGTCAGAAGACCCGCAGGTGGTGGAACAGCTCGTACGCGACGTCCTTCGCGGCGAACGCCGCCGCCTCCGAGCGCTTGACCGCCAGGTACGCGCTACGCCGCAGCGGCCCCAGCGCCTCCATGAGCACCTCGTCGGCCTCCAGCGCGTCCAGCGCCTCGTCCAGCGAGGCCGGCAGGCGGGTGTACTGGCCGGGCCGAGTGTCCGGGTCCACGTCCACGGCGGGCCCCGGGTCCAGCTTGCGCCGGATGCCGTCCAGGCCGGCGTGGATGACGGCCCCGAGCGCCAGGTAGGGGTTGGCGGAGGAGTCGGAAGGCTTGAGCTCCAGGTTGGGCTCGCCGCTCTCGCCGAGCGGGGAGCACACGCGCACCGCGGCCTCGCGGTTGTCGGGCCCGTGGACGGCGTACGCGCTCGCCCATGTGCGGGGCGCCAGCCGCCGGAAGCTGTTGACGCTCCCGCACGTGAGCGCCGTCAGGCCGGGCAGATGGGCCATCAGGCCGCCGATGAACCCGTCGCGCACCTCGCCGTCCTCGGCGAAGACGTTACGGTTGTCGCTCCACAGGGACAGGTGCAGGTGCGCGCCGTTGCCCGCCTGGTCGGCCAGCGGCTTGGGGGCCAGCGTGGCCCACATCTGCATGCGCATCGCCGTCCCGCGCACGGTCTCGCGGTAGAGGACGTGGTTGTCGGCGGCGCGCAGCGCGGGCGCGTGACGCACGGACAGCTCCTGCTGGCCGGGCCCCAGCTCGGGATGGTAGTGCTCGACCCGCAGCCCCTGCGTCTCCAGGGCGTGGATGAGCTTGATCGTGTAGTCGTGGGCCGTGTCGAACCCGGCGTTGGCGTAGCACAGCGAGTCGTCGAGCGGGACCAGCCGGTCGGGGCCGCCGGCCGGGTCGGGCAGGCGGCGGCCGAGCGTGAACTCCGGCTCGAACGCCGCGACCAGCGTGTAGCCCTCGGTGGCGAGCTCGGCGATGGCCTCTTTGAGGAAGGTGCGCGCGCAGGCCCCCCACGGCGAGCCGTCCGGCAGGCGCAGGTCGGACAGCATCGCCGCCGCGCCCGGCGCATGGGGCAACGGGACGTAGGTGGCGGGGTCGGGGACAATGCGCACCTCGCCCACCGGACCCATGTGCTCGACCTCCTGGAGCTGGTCGAGCATGTTCATCGCCATCATGGCCACCGTGTGCCCGATGCCCGTGCTGAGCCGTTCCGCCAACCTCGACCGGGACGCGGCCTTGCCCCGGATCACGCCACCGTGGTCGGCGTACAGAAAACGGATCAGCTCGATCCCCTCGAGCTCGGTTCGCTCGAGGATCCGCCGCGCGTTGGGATCGAGCTGATTGATCTTTGTGCCGCTCGGGCGATCTCTCATCCTGCCTGCGTAACACGATCCGGCAGCGCGGGGAAGCATCTGGCGCAGACAGAAGCCTCGCGTCAGGTCAGAACATTTGTGAAGAACACAGCCAATTGGTCTGCTCCGTGAAGGATTCCTTCAAACACTCCGTTGACCGCCGCCGCAGCCTGGGTCGGCTTGGTGAACAGGTAGAACACCACGAACGCGACAGCCACGTAGGTGATCACCTTCTTGACCTGCATGGGGGCCTCCTGCAGTCCATTCCCAGCCGTATATACCCGGATCTGGGCGATCATCAGGCATCTTGGTGAAGATGTACATGATCCTAACCGGGGGGCTTCCTTACTGAGCCAATGGTAAGCGCAGAAGGTCTGGCGTGAACCCCTTGTTCGCCGGGATTTCCGTGATAGGTCGTCCGGATCGCTCAGACGCCGAGGGAGGCCTCGCGCAGTCGTTCGACGTCCTCCGGGTCGCCGGTCAGCTCCACCTTGGTGTGCCGCTGCCGCCCGAAGCAGAACATGAGCAGCTCGGCCGCCCGGCCGGTGACCTCGACCCGCGCGCCGCCGCGGGGGCCGCCGAGCGCCACGCCGCCGCCGAGCCGGTGCAGCACCACGCCGACCGGCGCCTTGCGCAGCATCAGCCGGGCCCCGCTGGCGACCCGCTTCCAGATGAGCCGTTCGAGGTCGTCGGACAGCTCGCGGGGCTCCCATGACGGCTGGGCGCGGCGGACGTCCTCGTGGTGGACGAAGAACTCCAGCGTGTTGACGGCGTCGTCGAGGAAGGGCAGCAGCCCGTAGACGCCGCCCGGCTCGCGTACCAGGCCGACCAGTTCGGGGAAGGGGTGCTTGGCCTTGAGTCCGTTCTGCACCGAGGCGGTGTAGCCGGCGAGGGGCTTGAGCGCGATGCCGCCCATGGCGTCGGGCCTGCGCTCGCGCAGTGCGAGGTGGGCGGCCAGGTCGTAGGTGGTCCAGCCCGTGCAGAGCGTGGGGGCGTCGGGACCGAGGCGGTCGAACAGGTCGCAGAGCGCGGAGCGTTCGTCGCGGGCGTACGTCACGTGGTCAACCCTACCGGTGGGAATAACGTGCATATCTGGAGTGATAGTGACTTAGGCAGATATGTCGGATTGGAAGGGGAACGTGCCGCGTGGCGACCAAGGTCACCTCGGCCGTGATGCGTCAAGGGCTGCGTGTCCTTGGGGTGGCCATTCAGACGGAGAAAGCGGTGTTCGCGCTGGCGGTGCTGGCCAGCGCGGTCTACGGCGGCATGACCGTCGCGTCCGCGTGGGCGCTGGGCTGGGCGACGCAGAACGTGGTGCTGCCGGCCTTCGGGTCGGGCCGCATCGCTTCGGGGGCGCTCTGGACGGGAGCGCTCCTCATCGTCGGGACGGCGCTGCTCAAGGCGGTCGGCGTGGCCGGGCGCCGCATCCTGGCGGGGGTCATGCAGTACCGCATGCAGGCCAGGTCACGCAGGGACGTGACCAAGCAGTACCTGAGGCTGCCGCTGTCCTGGCACCATCAGCACCCGACCGGACAGCTCCTGTCGAACGCCAGCGCCGACGCCGAGGCCGCCTGGGCGCCGCTCGCGCCGCTGCCGATGGCCGTGGGCGTGATCGTCATGCTGTTCACCGCGGCGATCGCGATGCTGTTCACGGACCTCGTGCTCGCGCTGGTGGGCTTCTTGATTTTTCCGGCGATCGCCGTACTTAACCTGATTTATCAGCGCAAGCTCAGCCCGCTGGCCACCCGCGCGCAGCAGCTGCGCGCCGAGGTCAGCGAGATCGCGCACGAGAGCTTCGACGGCGCGCTTGTCGTCAAGACGCTCGGCCGGGAGGAGCTGGAGACCGACCGGTTCCGGCGGCGCGCCCACGAGCTGCGCGACGCCAACATCGCGGTCGGGCGCGTGCGCGGGCTGTTCGACCCGCTGCTGGAGGCGCTGCCCACGATCGGCGTGCTCGCGGTGCTCGCCGTCGGCGCCGCGCGGCTGTCCGCCGGTGCGATCGACTCCGGCGACCTGGTGCAGGTGGCGTACCTGTTCACGCTGCTGTCCTTCCCGATCAGGGCGCTCGGCTGGGTGCTGGCCGAGCTGCCGCGCAGCGTCGTCGGCTGGCAGCGGGTGCAGGCCGTGCTGGAGGCCACCGGCTCCATGGAGTACGGCGGCGTGGCCGCCACCACCGCCGCCTCCACTCCCGCCGCGCTGGAGGTCTCCGGCGTCTCGTACGCCTACGGCGAGGCCCAGGTGCTCCACGACGTCACCTTCGACGTGCCCGCCGGCCGTACCGTCGCGCTGGTCGGGCCCACCGGCTCGGGCAAGTCCACGCTCGTGCAGCTGCTCGTCCGGCTCGTGGACCCCGGCACGGGACAGGTGCTGCTCGACGGCGTGGACCTGCGCGAGCTGGCCTACGGCGGCATCGCCGAGTCGGTGGCGCTGGTGCCGCAGCAGACGTTCCTGTTCGACGACAGCGTGCGCGGCAACATCGCGCTCGGGCTGGAGGCGGGCGACGAGGACGTGTGGGCCGCCCTGCGGCTGGCCCAGGCCGACGGCTTCGTGGCCAGGCTCGCCGACGGGCTCGACACGCGGGTCGGCGAGCGCGGCGCGACGCTGTCCGGCGGCCAGCGCCAGCGCCTCGCGCTGGCCCGCGCGGTCGTGCGCCGGCCCCGCCTGCTCATCCTCGACGACGCCACCTCCAGCGTGGACCCGCAGGTCGAGGCCAGGATCCTGTACGGGCTGCGGGACGCGGCCGAGTCCTCGACCGTCGTGGTCGTCGCCTACCGGATGGCCACGATCGCCCTGGCCGACGAGGTGGTCTTCCTCGACCACGGCCGGGTCGTGGACCGGGGCCCGCACGAGGAGCTGCTGGAGCGCTGCGAGGGCTACCGCAACCTGGTGACCGCCTACGAGCGCGAGGAAGCCGAGCGCGCCGCCATCGACCTGCAGGCAGAAGAGGAAGAAGGGGTCAGCGCATGACGGCGCAGAGCATCCAGGGCAACTCTGAACGTTCCGCGCTCGCCACGATCCGGCATGGCCTCTCGCTCACGCCCGAGTTCCGCAAGGGGCTGGCGGGCACGCTGGCGCTGGCCGTCATCGCGACCATCGGCAAGATCATCGTGCCGATCGCGGTCCAGCAGACGATCGACACGGGGCTCAAGGGCGGCTCGCCGGACCTTCCGTACATCACCAAGGCTGTTCTTGTCTGCGCGGCCGCGGTGCTGCTCACGGCCCTGGCCGCCTACATCATGAACGTCCGCCTCTACAAGGCCACCGAGTCGTCCCTGGCGACCCTGCGCGTGCGCGGCTTCCGCCACGTGCACGACCTGTCGGTGCTCACCCAGAACACCGAGCGGCGCGGCTCCCTGGTCTCGCGCGTCACCAACGACATCGACCAGATCAGCGCGTTCATGCAGTGGGGCGGGCTGATGATCATCGTGGCGTTCGGGCAGCTGTTCGTGGCGACCGTGCTCATGTTCGTCTACTCCTGGCAGCTCACCCTGCTCGTCTGGGCGTGCTTCATCCCGCTGATGATCGCGCTGCCGCGTTTCCAGCGGCTGCTGTCGCGGGCGTACACGATCGTGCGCGAGCGCACCGGCGACATGCTGGCGGCGGTCAGCGAGTCCGTCGTCGGGGCCACCGTCATCAGGGCGTACGCCTCCGAGCGCCGCACCGCCGAGCGCATCGACACGGCCGTGAACGCCAACCGCCGCGCCCAGATCAGGGCGCAGACCATCGTCGGCTTCGTCTTCCCCCTGACCGAGATCGTGGCCGCCGTCGCCATCGGCGCGATCGTGCTGCTCGGCGTGCGGCTCGGCCTGTCGGGCGACATCACGCAGGGGCAGCTGGTGGCGTTCCTGTTCCTGGTGACGCTGTTCGTCTCGCCGCTGCAGACGGCCACCGAGGTGCTGAACGAGGCCCAGAACGCCATCGCCGGCTGGCGCCGCATCCTGGGCGTGCTCGACACGCCGGCCGACGTGGCCGACCCCGGCGACCGGGGCGTGACGCTGCCCCGCGGCCCCATCTCGGTCGCCTTCGAGAACGTGCACTTCTCCTACCCCGGCGGCGCGCCCGTGCTGCGCGAGGTCACCGTGGACATCCCGCCGCGCTCGCGGGTCGCGGTGGTGGGGGAGACGGGGTCGGGCAAGACCACGTTCGCCAAGCTCCTGACCCGCCTCATGGACCCGGCCGCGGGCCGCGTCACGGTGGACGGCCACGACCTGCGCGACGTCCGCTTCTCCTCGCTGCGCGAGCGGATCGTCATGGTGCCGCAGGACGGCTTCCTGTTCGACGGGACGCTGGAGGAGAACGTCCGCTACGGCAAGCCGTCGGCCACCGCCGAGGAGATCCGGCTCGCGATGACCGAGCTGGGCCTGGCCGACTGGCTGGAGGGCCTGCCCGCCGGGCTGGACACCCCCGTGGGCCAGCGTGGCGAGTCCCTCTCGGCGGGCGAGCGGCAGCTCGTCGCCCTGGCGCGGGCGTACCTGGCCGACCCCGACCTGCTCCTGCTCGACGAGGCCACCTCGGCGGTGGACCCGGCCACGGAGGTACGGCTGGCGCGGGCGCTGGAGGGCGTGACGCGCGGCCGTACGGCCGTCTCGATCGCGCACCGCCTGTCGACGGCGGAGAACGCCGACGAGGTCCTGGTCTTCGACGCGGGCCGCCTGGTGCAGCGCGGCCCGCACGCCGAGCTGGTGGGGGAGCCCGGCGTGTACGCCGACCTGCACGCGTCGTGGATCTCCGCGGCCCGCTCCTGACCGAATGTGACGTCCCTGCCCGCGTGCCCGGTAAGCCGGGCAGGCGGGCAGGCTGGTTGAATGGACGCATGTCCCTTGACCCCAAGATCGCCGCGCGGTTGAAGCGCGACGCCGACGGCCTGGTCGCCGCCATCGCCCAGCAGTACGACACCGGCGAGGTGCTCATGCTGGCCTGGATGAACGACGAGGCGCTGCATCGGACGCTCACCACCGGCCGGGCCACCTACTGGTCCCGCAGCCGCGCCGAGCTCTGGGTGAAGGGCGACACCTCCGGCCACGTCCAGCACGTCAAGGCGGTGGCCCTCGACTGCGACGGCGACGCCGTCCTCGTCAAGGTCGACCAGGTCGACGGTGCGTGCCACACCGGAGACCGCACGTGCTTCGACGCCGACCAGCTCGAGATCCCGCTCGGATAGCAGGCCGCATGGGGCACAGAGAGCTGTGGAGCTGGCTGGGGGCGACCGTCCTCGGATGCGTGCTCGTGCTGTTCGGCGCGAGCCGGGCCTGGGTGCGGATCCTGGAGGCGGGCGTGGCCGCGCCCACCGGAGCCGAGCTCAGCCCCGTCCTGACCCCCGTCGCCCTGGCCGCGCTGGCCGGGGTGGTGGCCGTGCTGGCCACCAAGGGCGCGGGGCGCCGCGTCGTCGGGGCGCTGGTCGCCCTGTGCGGGGCGGGCGCGGCGGCCGGGACGTGGACGGCGCTCGGCGGCGACACCGTCACCGGCTGGCTGCGCGAGCAGAACGTCCTGCGCGGCGCCGCCGACCTCCCCTGGGAGGCCGCCCCGCTCTGGCCGGCGGTCACGGCCGCCGGAGCGGTCCTGGTGATCGCCGGCGGGATCGTCGCGATCGTGCGCGGCGGCAGATGGGCGGGGATGTCGGCGCGCTACGACAGGGGCACCGAGCCGGGCGCCGACGGGGACGCCAATGGGGGCGCCGGCAAGGCCCGCGCCGAGGTCAAGGACGACCGGGCGCTGTGGGACGCGCTCGACCGCGGCGACGACCCCACCGACTCCCGCTGACTCTCCGCGCTATGACGATTTCTTTACTGTTCTGAACCTCTGTCTCCTTGGCAAACGTTTCCTCAATAAGCTGCCGTTGCAACTCGCCACGAACACTTAGGAGCCAGGCGCATGAGCTACGGGGATCAGGGCAGCGGCGGCGGCTACGGCGCGCAGCAGCCCGGCGGTGGGTACGGCCAGCAGCCCCCCAGCGGGGGCGGCGGTTACGGCCAGCAGCCGCCCAGCTACGGGGGTGGGTACGGGCAGCAGCCCCCGACCGGGGGCGGCGGTTACGGGCAGCAGCCCCCCAGCCAGGGCGGTTACGGCCAGGGCGGGTACGGGGAGCAGCCGCCCAGCTATCCGCAGGAGCCGCTCGGCTACGGCCAGCAGCCCCCGAGCGCCGGCGGCTACGGCCAGCAGCCCCCCAGCTACGGCCAGCAGGCCTATGGTCAGCAGGGTTACGGTCAGCAGGGCTACGGCTACGGCGCGCCGCCCCAGCAGCCCAGGTCCACCAACGGCATGGCGGTGGCCTCGCTCGTCCTGGGCATCATCGGCCTGATCTTCTGCGGGGTCACCAGCATCCCGGGCGTGATCCTCGGCCACATCGCCCTCAACCGGATCAAGAAGACCGGCGAGGAGGGCTCGGGCATGGCCGTCGGCGGTCTGGTCACGTCCTACATCACCGTCGTGATCTGGGTGCTGTGCTGGCTCATCTTCGGCGGGTTCATCCTGTCGATGATCGGGCTCAGCGCCGCCGCCACGTCGTCCTCGTACGACTACTGAACCGGCCGGTAACCCTCCGCGAGCGTGGCCGGACCGTGACGAGCCGCTTGCGGTCCGATTACGAATTGTCCGCAAAATGGACGTTCTTCCACGTAGGGGGCGTATCCTCGCTAGGCTGCCGCGCGCAACTTGCCACGGATAACAACATGAGAGGTCCTTCATGAGTTACGGCAATCAGGGCGACGGCGGCTACGGCTCGCAGCCGCCCGGCGGCGGTTATGGCCAGCAGCCCCCGAGTGGTGGCGGCTACGGTCAGCAGCCTCCGAGCGGCGGCGGTGGCTACGGCCAGCAGCCCCCGAGTGGCGGTGGCTACGGCGGTGGTTACGGCCAGCAGCCCCCGAGCGGCGGCGGCTACGGCCAGCAGCCTCCGAGCGGCGGTGGCTACGGTTACGGCCAGCAGCCCCCGGCCGGTGGCAACCCGCCGGACAACCACCTGGTCGCGGCCATCCTGACCACCCTGTTCTGCTGCCTTCCCCTGGGCATCGTGTCGATCGTCAAGTCTTCGCAGGTCAACTCGAAGTGGCAGGTCGGCGACTTCCAGGGTGCCGCGCTGGCGAGCGAGGAGGCCAAGACCTGGTGGAAGCGGTCGTTGATCGCGGGCATCATCTGGTGGGTGCTGGTCATCCTCTTCTACGTGGTGGTGTTCGTCCTCCTGGCCGCCAGTGTCCCGAGCTCGAGCTACTGAGCCGGAAGGCGGATACTGAGAGCATGAGCATCGCAACAACCGAGTGGCGCGGCGCGGCGCGCCTCAAGGGCCTGCTCGCGCCGCTCGGTGTTGCGGGCGCGACGGGCGCCGTGTTCGCGTTCGTCGGGATGGTGGACCCCAACCAGCCGGGCCACTACCCGACCTGCCCGTTCCTGGCGCTCACCCACCTCTACTGCCCGGGCTGCGGCACGCTGCGGACCATCCACGCGCTCGCCCATCTCGACCCGGCCACCGCGCTCGGGATGAACCCTCTCGCCGTGGCCATGATGCCGTTCCTGCTGTTCTGGTGGGGGAGATGGGTCGTACGCGCCTGGCAGGGCAGGCCGAGACGCACCACGCTCGCCCATCCGGCGTGGCTGTGGGCGTTCCTCGCCCTCGTCGTGGTCTACTGGGTCGTCCGTAACCTGCCGTTCGGGGCGTTCCTCGCTCCGTAGGGACTCCCAGCCGGGGGGCCTGTGGTGAGGTGACCCCGTGCGGGCCGATACCATCGCAGGACAAGGCAGAGAGCGGACGCGACGCGAACTCTCCGCCGCCCCCACAGTCGACCGGAGGGACCTCAAGCGCGTGAGTGAGCGGACGGAAGGGCCGAGTGTCCTCGACGACATCCTCGACGGGGTGCGCGCCGACCTCGCCGCACGTCAGCAGGCCGTGTCCATTGACGAGCTCAAGCGGCGGGCCGAGCGCGCCCACGCGCCCAGAGACGCCATGGCCGCGCTCGGGGGCGACAGGATCTCGGTGATCGCCGAGGTCAAGCGGTCGAGCCCGTCCAAGGGCGCGCTGGCCGCCATCGCCGACCCGGCCGCGCTGGCGGCCGACTACGAAGAGGGCGGCGCCCACGTCATCAGCGTGCTGACCGAGCGGCGCAAGTTCGGCGGCAGCCTCGAGGACCTGGCGGCGGTTCGCGCCCGGGTCGACATCCCGATCCTGCGCAAAGACTTCATCCTGACCTCCTACCAGCTCTGGGAGGCCCGGGCCCACGGCGCCGACCTGGCGCTGCTGATGGTCGTCTGCCTGGAGCAGGAGGCGCTGGTGTCGCTGATCGAGCGGGCCGAGTCGATCGGGCTCACCCCGCTGGTCGAGGTGCACACCGAGGAGGAGCTCGAGCGGGCGGTCGCCGCCGGTGCCCGGGTCATCGGGATCAACGCGCGCAACCTCAAGACACTCGAAGTCGATCGCGAGGTCTTCACGAAGCTGGCGCCCAAGATCCCCGATAATGTGATCAAGATTGCCGAGTCGGGCGTGCGCGGCCCGCACGACCTGCTCGCCTATGCCAGGGCCGGCGCCGACGCCGTCCTGGTCGGGGAGAGCCTGGTCACCGGCAAGGACCCGCGCAAGGCAGTGGAGGCCCTGGTGACCGCCGGAGCCCATCCAGCGACGCGCCCCGACCACTCAGCAGAGGGATAGCAGTGGCACACGAAGGCTCCATCCTGACCGCCGCCGACCTGACGGGCAACGGCCCGCTCGGCGACGACCCGGACGTGCACGGCAAGTTCGGCATCTTCGGCGGCCGGTTCGTCCCCGAGGCGCTCATCCCGGCGCTCGACGAGGTGGCCGCGGTCTACGAGAAGGCCAAGAACGACCCGGAGTTCCTGCGGGAGTTCGACCATCTGCTGCGCACGTACGCGGGCCGGCCGACCACGCTGACCGACGTGCCGCGCTTCAGCGAGCACGCCGGCGGCGCCAGGATCGTGCTCAAGCGTGAGGACCTCACCCACACCGGCGCTCACAAGATCAACAACGTGCTCGGCCAGGCCCTGCTGACCAAGCGGCTGGGCAAGAAGCGCGTGATCGCCGAGACCGGCGCGGGCCAGCACGGCGTGGCCACCGCCACCGCGGCCGCCCTGCTCGGCCTGGAGTGCGTGATCTACATGGGCGCGGTCGACTGCGAGCGCCAGGCGCTCAACGTCGCCAGGATGAAGCTGCTCGGCGCCACCGTGGTGCCGGTGACCAACGGCTCCCAGACGCTGAAGGACGCCATCAACGAGGCGTTCCGCGACTGGGTGACCAACGTCGACTCCACCCACTACCTGTTCGGCACGATCGCGGGGCCGCACCCGTTCCCCGAGATCGTCCGCGACTTCGCGCGCATCATCGGCGTCGAGGCCCGCCGCCAGATCCAGGAGCTGACCGGCGGCCTGCCCGACGCGGTGTGCGCGGCGGTCGGCGGCGGCAGCAACGCGATCGGCATCTTCCACGCGTTCCTCGGTGACGAGGGCGTCCAGCTGCACGGCTACGAGGCCGCCGGGCGCGGCCTGGAGTCCGGCGAGCACGCGCTCACGCTCACCGCCGGCTCGATCGGCGTGCTGCACGGCTCGCGCACCTACGTGCTGCAGGACGACGAGGGCCAGACCATCGAGTCCCACTCGATCTCGGCCGGGCTCGACTACCCGGGCGTCGGCCCCGAGCACGCCTGGCTGAAGGACTCGGGCCGCGCCACCTACCACGGCGTCACCGACGACGCGGCGATGGCCGCGTTCTCGCTGCTGGCCAGGACCGAGGGCATCATCCCGGCCATCGAGTCCTCCCACGCCCTGGCGGGCGCGCTGGAGCTGGGCCGCGAGCTCGGCCCCGAGGCGACGATCCTGGTCAACCTCTCCGGCCGCGGCGACAAAGACATGGGCACGGCGATGAAATACTTCAACCTCTGACGAGCCGCCACCCCGGCGTGGGGTCCCGCGCCGGGGGATAACTGGTGGGACTCGACCTTCGAAACGGACAGACATGACGACTCTTCAGACGGTTTTCGCCAAGGCGAAGGCGGACAACCGGGCCGCGCTCGTCGGCTACCTGCCCGCGGGCTTCCCCTCCAAGGGCGGCGACGTCGCCGCGGCTGCGGCCCTGGTCGAGGCCGGCTGCGACGTCATCGAGATCGGCCTGCCCTACTCCGACCCGCTCATGGACGGGCCGACGATCCAGGACGCGGTGCACCGCTCGCTGGTCAACGGCACGCGCATCGCCGACGTGCTGCGCACGGTCGAGGGCGTCGCCGCGACCGGTGCCGCCACGCTCGTCATGACCTACTGGAACCCCATCGACAAGTACGGCGCCGAGCGGTTCGCCCGCGACCTCGCCAACGCCGGCGGCGTGGGCACGATCACGCCCGACCTGACGCCCGAGGAGTCGGAGCCGTGGCGGGCGGCGTCCGCGTCCGCGGGCATCGACACGGTGTTCCTGGTGGCGCCGAGCTCGACCGAGCAGCGCATCAAGGCCGTCGTCGACTGCTGCACGGGCTTCGTGTACGCGGCCTCGCTGATGGGCGTCACCGGCGCCAGGGAGAGCGTCAACGTCGCCGCCGAGGGCCTGGTCGAGCGGACCCGGGCGCACACGGACCTGCCGGTGTGCGTGGGCCTCGGCGTGGGCACGGGCGCGCAGGCGGCCGAGGTGGCGACCTACGCCGACGGGGTGATCGTGGGGTCGGCGTTCATCCGCCGCATCCTCGACGCGTCCGACGAGGCAGAGGGCCGGGCCTCCATCGGAGCCCTGGCCAGGGACATGGCCCAGGGGGTCCGCCGGTAAGGGCGCTTTACCGCCTATGTGACGAAATTTCGGGATTGCTGCAAGGATCTGGCGCGTAAGTCCTTGGCGTGCGGTCCGGGGCGGGTGATGATCGGGGCCCCGAAGCGGTGCGACGCACGACCCCGAAAGGACACCGATGCGTCCCAGCCCCCTCACGTTCGCAGCGGCCCTCGTACTCGCGGTCACGGCCATGACCGCCCCGGCCTCCGCCGGTCCTGCCCCGGCGTCGGTAGACCCCGAACCGGCGTCTGCAAGCCCGGAGCCCACCCCGACGTACGCGTTGCCGTCCCCGGAGACGCCGCCCACCGGGACGCCCCCGCCCAGCCCCACCGCGCAGAACGAGCCGCCCAGGCCCGCGCGGGTGGCCCGGCCGATCGCGATCTCGTCCCCGGCGCTGCGCGTTGAGCTCGACCCCGACTTCCCGCGCGTCTTGGGCTACACCGACCGGGCGAGCGGCGCCAGGCTCGGGGGCGGCGCGGGCGTGCCCGCCGTCGTCCTCAACGGCCAGGCGCGAGCCGCCACCGTGGCGCTGACCGCGAACGACGGCGCTACCGCCCGCTACCGGCTGACCTTCCCCGATCTCGGCGGCGTCGCGCTCGGGGCGAGCATCGGGGTCAAGGGCCGGGTGACGACGTTCCGGATCGACTCGGTGGCCGACACCGAGGCGTTCCGCGTCAACACCATCGACCTGCCTGGCCATGACCTGGTGTCGGTGTCGAGCGCGCAGCCGGGCGCGGCGACCGCGTTCACCCGGCTGGACCCGAACTCCACCCGCACCGCCGACGTCTTCGCGCAGGTCACGCCGGGCACCGAGCCTGACGACGGCCCGATCGGGGCTACGTACGCGATCGTGAACACCGACCGGCTGGCCGCCGCGATCGAGACGAACTCCACGTACGACCGCCCCTCGGGCGTCACCGACCGGGACGCCGCCAGGCTCTGGCACCAGGCCAGGAAGGACGCCGGCGGCACGGTCACCGTGGGCGTGTGGAGCGGCCAGTGGACGCACCGCGCGACCGGCTCGCCGTTCACCGAGGAGCCGCCCTGGGCCAAGGTCGTGGTCACGCCCGACGCCAACGGCGACGGGACGCTCGACTGGCAGGACGGCGCGGTGGCGTTCAGGGCCGTCGCCGTCAAGGCGCCCGGCGCCGAGCGGACCGGGGACCGCGTGGTCACGCACATCCCGTTCAACTTCTCCAGCCAGGCCACGCACCCGTTCCTGCGCACCCTGGACGACGTCAAGCGCATCTCGCTGGCCACCGACGGCCTCGGGCAGCTCGCGCTGCTCAAGGGCTACCAGTCGGAGGGCCACGACGCGGCGCACCCCGACTACGGCGGCAACTACAACCGGCGCGCGGGCGGGCTGAAGGACCTGAACACGCTGCTCAAGGCCGGCAAGGGCTGGAACGCCACGTTCGGCGTGCACGTCAACGCCACCGAGTCCTACCCCGAGGCCAGGAACTTCGGCGAGCAGCTCGTCGACAAGGCCGCCAAGGGCTGGAACTGGCTCGACCAGGCGTACCTGATCGACCAGCGCGGCGACCTCACCAGGGGCACCCTGGCCGGGCGCTTCGCGCAGCTGCGCGCCGAGACCGACCGCAACCTCGCGGTGCTGTACGTGGACGTGTTCAGGCCGTTCGGCTGGGTCGCCGACCGCACGCTGGCCGAGCTGCGCGAGCAGGGCTGGCAGGTGACCACGGAGTGGTCGGACAAGCTCGAACGCGCGTCCCTGTGGTCCCACTGGGCCAACGACCTCAACTACGGCGGGGTCACCAACAAGGGGCTGAACTCCCAGATCATCCGGTTCATCCGCAACGACGAGAAGGACGTCTGGAACGCCCACCCGATCCTCGGCAACGCCCGCATCGTCGAGTTCGAGGGCTGGCAGGCCAAGAACGACTTCACCGCGTTCTACCGCAACATCTGGGAGCACAACCTGCCGGTCAAGTTCCTGCAGCACTACAAGATCATGGACTGGAACGCGGACGAGATCGTCTTCTCCGGCGGCGTGCGCGGCACGTACCGGGACGGGAGGCGCGAACTGTTCGCCGGCGGGCACAAGGTGCTCGACGGGGGCACCTACCTGCTGCCGTGGCAGGGCAGGTACTACCACTACAACCCGGCGGGAGGGGTCACGACCTGGGACGCCGACCGGCCGATGACCGTCTACCGGCTCACCGGCCAGGGCCGCGTGGCCGTCGGCACGGTCACCCCGGAGCACGGGAAGATCACGTTGCGGGCGGAGGCGGGCGTGCCGTACGTGCTCTACCCCGGCAAGGCGCCCCGGCAGCCGGACCCGGACTGGGGGCAGGACAGCGGCGTGCGCGACCCCGGCTTCAACGGTGACCGGCTCGCCGGATGGACCGTCACGGGCCCCGTGAGCGTCCGCGAGAACGACCTGGGCCAGCGGGTGGCGCTGCTCGGCGGCGGGGCGCGGGCGCGGCTGGAGCAGCGGCTGACGGGCCTGCGGCCCGGCCGCACCTACACCGCCTCCGCCTTTGTCGAGGTCGAGCCGGGCAGGACCCGCGAGACCACCCTGGAGGTCGCCGGTCAGGCGGTGACCGTCAGCCGGTCCACGGCCAGGAACTACATCGCCTCCGACGAGAAGCACGACACCTACTTCCAGCGGGCCAAGGTGACCTTCACCGCGCCCGGCACGTCGGCCACCCTGCGGATCACGGCCGCCGCCGCGGACGGTGACGTGCGGGTGGACGACGTGAGGCTGTTCGAGCGGGAGCCGGCCGGTGACGTGGAGACGTTCGAGTCGAACGAGCCCGGCTGGGGGCCGTTCGTGAAGGGGGACGCGGGCGGGTCGTTCGACGCGCGCACGCACCTGTCCGAGCGGCACGAGCCGTACACGCAGGCCGGGTGGAACGGCAAGACGATCGACGACGTGCTGAACGGCGACTGGTCGCTGAAGGCGCACGAGGAGCGCCAGGGGCTCATCTACCGCACGCTGCCGTGGACCGCGCGGTTCGAGCCGGGGCACGCGTACGAGGTGTCCTTCGCCTACCAGAGCGCGCAGGCGGACGCGTACCAGTGGGTGACCGGCTACGACAAGGGCGGCGCCAGCGTCGAGACGCGGCGTACGCCCATCCCCGAGCGGCGGACGACGGGGACGTTCAGGGAGCGGGTGGTGGCGGGGTGCGGGGACGTGTGGGTCGGGCTGCGTTCGCTCAAGGCCGAGCAGGCCGGGGCCGACTTCGTCCTCGACGACTTCTCCGTGACCGACCTCGGCGCGGCGCCGGACGCTCAGGCGTGCGGGTCGCTGGAGGTGGCGCCCGCCGGCGTCCTGGAGCAGGGGAGGGCCAACGAGGTCGTCACCACGTTCACGAACCACGAGGACTCGACGGCCCAGGACGTGCGGGTGACGCTGGACGTACCGGACGGGTGGACGGCCACCGGCGACGGGACCGGCGTCGTGGAGCCGGGCGCCAAGTTGACCACGACCTGGCAGGTCACCCCGCCCGCGGACGCCTCCGGGAGCTACGAGCTCGGGGCCGCCGCGGGCTACTCCGTGGGCGGCGCGGCGAAGCGGCTCACCGCGTCCGCGACCGTGCGCACGCCGCCCCGGCCGCCTGCGGAGGACGCCTACGCGAGCGACCTGGAGTGGGTCACCGCGGACAACGGCTGGGGGCCGGTGGAGCGCGACCGGTCCAACGGCGACACCGGCGAGGCCGACGGCGGGCCGATCGTCATCGGCGGGCGGACGTTCGCCAAGGGGCTCGGCACGCACGCGCCGGCCAGGGTCCGCTTCCACCTGGGCGGTGCGTGCGCGGGGTTCACGGCGTTCGTGGGGGTCGACGACGTGCAGGCGACGCGGGGGTCCGTGCAGTTCGCCGTGGTGGCGGACGGGGTGGAGAAGGCGCGCAGCCCGGTCCTGCGGGCCGCCGACGCGGCGTACGAGCTGAGCGCCGACCTGACCGGAGCCCGTTACGTGGACCTGGTGGCCGGGGACGGCGGCGACGGGAACGGCAACGACCACGCCGACTGGGGCGAGGCCAGGTTCACGTGCGGCTGAGCGGGCCCGTCATGCCAGGACCGCCCTGGCGAACAGCGCGGCCAGCCCGTCGGCGTACTCGGCCGGGTCGGCGTCGGGGTCGGCCTCCAGCAGGAGCGGCAGGCCGTCCAGCGCGCGCTGGACCGCCATCGCGGTCACCCGCACGTTGAACGCCCCGAACTCGCCGCTCTCCTGCCCCCAGACCAGTAACCGCTCGAGGTGGGACAGAGCCGACAGGCCGGCGGTCTCGGGGCGGTGGTTGAGGAGGATCTCCGTGGCCGCGCGCATCTCGGCGCGGTGCTCGCTGACGTACTCCGCCAGGGAGCGGATGTACGTCTCCAGCGCCGCGCCGGCCGTGCGCTGTGTGCGTACCCGCTCCGTCATGAACGCCGAAAGCCGCCCCTGGATCGTCGCGATCACCTGAGCGATCAGCTCGTCCTTGCCCGCGAAGTGGTACGAGATCAGGCGCGTGCTGCTGAGCCCGGCAGATCGGGCGATCCGGGCGAACGACGCCTGACGGTAGCCGAGCTCGGCGATCGTCGCGATGGTCGCCGTCACGATCTGCGCTCGTCTGGCGGAGCCCGTGACCGTTACTTGCATGCGTAAATTTTTACTTGACTGCGTAATTCCCGCAAGAAACACGGCTTAGCCGGTGCTTATCCGCCGCGTGGTCATATGGATTCCCGATACTGTGCCCATCCCGGCGCAGAGAAAGAGGAGATGGCGTGTGGACGCGTCACTATCGTCACGCAGAGAGTTCTCGGCGATACCCTGGGTGACGACCGTCGCCCGGCTGGTCCTGGGCGGGGTGCTGATCGCGGCGGGTGGGCTCAAGATCGGCAACCCGGCCGACTCCGTCGTGGCGGTCAAGGCTTACCAGCTGCTGCCCGAATCGATCGCCGTCACGGTGGGCTACGCCCTGCCGATCCTGGAGATCGTCGTCGGCCTGCTGCTGGTCGTCGGTCTGCTGACCAGGGTGGCCGCGGTGATCGCCGGGCTGCTCATGTTCGCCTTCGTGTTCGGCATCGCCTGGGCCTGGGTGCACGGCCTGCGGATCGACTGCGGCTGCTTCGGTGGCGGCGGCCAGCTGGGGGTAGGGGAGGAGCCGACGTACTTGCTCGACATCCTGCGCGACTTCGGGCTCGTGCTGCTCGGCGCCTGGGCGGTGCGTTTCCCGCCGGGCCGTTTCGCGCTCGACGGCGCCCTTGGACTGGGGGGCGACAATCGTATTGAAGGGGATGACGACGATGAGCAAGGCTGAGCGCACCAAGACGAAGAGCGCGCGCGAGAAGATCAGGGAACAGCAGGCCGAGGCACGCCTACGGGAAAGGCGCCGGCGCATCGCCACGTACGTGACCGCCGGGGCGGTCGCGGTGGCCGCCGTCGGGCTCGGCTGGTGGTACGCCGCCAGCAACTCGCAGTCCGAGCAGGCCGCCGGAGCGCTCGCGTCGGTCACGGTGCAGCCCGACGGCTCGGTCGTGATGGCCAACCAGGGCGTCGCCGCGCCCGTGGTCGACATCTACGAGGACTTCCAGTGTCCCGCCTGCAAGGAGCTCGAGCGGGTCAGCGGCCAGACCTTCAAGAACCTCGCCGCCGAGGGCAAGGCCAAGGTCGTCTACCACCCGATCACGATCTTCTCCCAGGAGCCGACCAAGTCCAACTCCGTACGCGCGGGCAGTGCCGCCCGATGTGTCGCCGACGGCAAGCAGTGGGTCGCCTTCCATGACCTGCTCTACCAGAACCAGCCGTCCGAGACCGAGGCCGGCTTCACGGTCGACCAGCTGAAGAACTGGGGCAAGCAGGCCGGCGTGACCGCGCCGGACTTCGACCAGTGCGTCACCACGCAGAAGCACGCCGACGCGCAGCTCTCGTACAGCAAGAAGATCATCGATGCGCAGAAGATCGACCATACGCCGACGGTGAAACTGAACGGCAAGGAAATCGACAATCCCGTACTCTTCAGCCCGCAAGATCTGCGCGAAGCGATTACGAAGGCGGCCAAGTAGTCTCTCTTCCGCTACCCTCACGTGACATGCCCCTTGCCTCGATTCCCAGCCCTTCCCAGGGGGTCTGGTATCTCGGAATCATCCCGATCCGGGCTTATGCGCTATGCATCGTGCTCGGCGTCATCGTCGCCGTCTGGCTGAGCGAGCGGCGCTGGCAGGCCCGCGGTGGCCAGAAGGGGACGATCGTCGACATCGCGGTCCCCGCGGTCATCTTCGGCCTGATCGGCGGCCGCCTCTACCACGTCATCACCGACTGGCAGACCTATTTCGGCAGCCGCGCGATCAAGGAGCCCATCCAGGCGCTGTTCATCTGGGAGGGCGGCCTCGGCATCTGGGGCGCGATCGCACTCGGCGCGCTCGGCGTCTGGTTCGCCGTGCGCAAACGCGGCATCTCCATGAGCGCCGTCGCCGACACGGTCGCGCCCGGCATCGCCTTCGCCCAGGCCATCGGCCGCTGGGGCAACTGGTTCAACCAGGAGCTCTACGGCTCGCCGACCACGCTGCCGTGGGGCCTGGAGATCGACGCCGACCACGGGGGCGAGCCGGGGGTGCTCTACCACCCGACCTTCCTGTACGAGTCGTTGTGGGACGTGGCGCTCGGCTTCGTGCTCCTCTTCGCGGGCCGGCGCTTCGCCCTGCGCCACGGGCGGCTGTTCGCCCTCTACGTCGCCGGCTACACGCTGGGCCGCTTCTGGATCGAAGGGCTGCGCATCGACCCGGTCGGCGGCGTGGACCACGCGGTGACGTTCCTCGGGCTGCGGATCAACCAGTGGACGTCGATCGTGCTGTTCGTGGCGGCGCTGGCGTACTTCTGGCTGTCCAGGAACCGGGACAGCGTGGAGATCGTGGCCCCGGCCGACCCGGCCCACCCCGCCGACCAGGCGGACGCCGACTCCGAGGACCCCCAGGAGCCCACCTCGACCGACGACGGCGAGGACACTCCGAGCCCTCGACCATCGGCCGATCCGTCCAAGGACCCCGAAGCCACGGACGACCCGGCTCCGGAGACCGACACGACCACGGACGCGGAAGTCACAGAAGTCACGGACGCTCCGGCGCCGGCAGCCGAAAAGGCCGAGAAGCCTGAGCAGGCCGAGAAGGCCGAGGACGACGGAGCGAAGGATGCCCCGCCGCCGGCGGATGATGTGACCCCCGCCGACGGGGTAGAGGCATCTGACGCCGAAGTCGTGACGAAGGAGAAGAACTCGCGATGAGTGGTCGCGCGGAGATCCACCACCAGCATCGCGACGTCACCGGAGGCTGGTTGCGGCCCTCGGTGTTCGGCGCGATGGACGGCCTGGTGTCGAACTTCGCGCTCATCGCGGGTGTCGCGGGCGGGACGACCAACACGAAGGTCATCGCCCTCGGAGGCGTCGCCGGGCTCGCCGCCGGCGCGCTGTCCATGGCGGGCGGCGAGTACGTCTCGGTCGCCAGCCAGCGCGAGCTGGCCCAGGCCGAGATCGCCGTCGAACGGCGCGAGCTCGCCCGCCACCCTGACGACGAGCAGGCGGAGCTGGCACAGACGTTCGTCGACAAGGGCGTGGAGCCCGGCCTGGCCGCCGAGGTGTCCAGGCAGATCTCCCGCAACCCGGACCGCGCGCTGGAGGTCCACGCCCAGAACGAACTGGGCGTCGCCCCCGGCGAGCTGCCCTCACCGGTGGTGGCCGCGGTGTCGTCGTTCCTGTCGTTCAGCCTGGGGGCGGTGCTGCCTCTGCTGCCGTACCTGCTCGGCGCCAGGGACCTGGCGCTGTCGGCGGCGGTGTCCTGCGTGGCCCTGTTCGCGGCGGGCGCGCTGGTCTCGGCGGTGACGGCGCGCAGCTGGTGGTTCTCAGGGCTGCGCCAGCTCGTGGTGGGCGCGATCGCCGCGGCGGTCACGTTCGGCCTCGGCAACCTGATCGGGGCGGCGGGCCTGTGATGGCCCGCAGGAGAGCCGGTTCGGGCGGTCACGGCAGATCCTCTTCCGGCCAGGACGGCACGGGCCGCACCCGCGGCGGCCGCTCGCCCGGCAGAGACCAGGACACCCCCACCCCCGCCTCCGGCCAGCCGACCCCAGACCCGAACGCCGCCGGCCGGGCCGGCGGTAGTTGGCCTGCGCGGGATGCCGGCCGTGCTGGTGGTCGGCGGGCGTCGGGTTCGGATGGTGCTGGCCCGGCTGGTGGCAGTTGGCCTGCTCGGGATGTCCAGGACGCCGGCGGTAGCTGGCCTGCTCGGGATGTGCAGGATGCCGGCCGTGCGGGTGGTCGGCGGGCGTTGGGTGCCGATGGTGCTGGCCCGGCTGGTGGCAGTTGGCCCGCGCGAGAGGTGCAGGACGCGGGTGGTAGCTGGCCGGCTCGTGATGTGCAGGACACGAGCGGGAGTTGGCCTGCGCGGGATGCCGGCCGTGCTGGTGGTCGCCGAGCGTCGGGTTCGGATGGCGCTGGCCCGGCTGGTGGCAGTTGGCCCGCGCGAGACGTTCAAGACGCCGGTGGTAGTTGGCCGGCGCGTGATGTGCAGGACGCGGGCGGTAGCTGGCCCGCGCGGGACGTTCCAGACGCTGGCGGTAGTTGGCCGGCGCGTGATGTGCAGGACGCGGGTGGCAGTTGGCCTGCGCGGAACCTGCGGGACACGGGTGGTAGTTGGCCCGCTCGGGATGTCCAGGACGCCGGTGGCAGCTGGCCCGCTCGAGAGGCGCAGGACACCGGCGGTGCTGGGGGTCGCCGGGCATCAGGCTCGGATGACGCCGGCCGTACTGGCGGCGGTGGTCGGCCCGCGTCGGAGGGGCGAGGCAGCCGTCGTGCCGGTGGTCGCCGGTCGGCGGACGCGGCCGACTCGGGGCGGGCCGGTCACGCCCGGCAGTCCGTAGACCCGGACGGTGGAGGCCACGCGGCGGGCGGCTGGTCGGCGGCAGGCGCGGACGGCGGCTGGCAGCCGAGCGGCGATGCCCAGCCGACGCCGGGTGCAGGTGGCCGGCACGCTGGCGACGAGGGTAGGCCCGGTGCCGGTGCCGGGCCTGGCACCGGTCCTGGTGCCACTGGCGGGAGCGGTCCTGGTGCGGCTGGCGGGGCGGGTGCTGGTGCCACTGGCGGGGCTGGCGTCGGCAGCGGTGGCTGGACTGCCGGAGGCCAGGGCGACGATGGTCAACTGCTGGCCGAGGCGACCGGCGGCGGGCGTCTGCCGTCCGGTAAGAGCGGTGAAAGGCGTGCCGGGCGCAGGCGAGCGAAGACGAGCCACGGCGCGGATGACCAGTCGGCGAGCGGCAGCGACCGCGGAAACTGGGCAGCAGACGGCGACCTTGGAAACTGGGCGGCCGGCGGCGACGAGTCCGCGGCCGATGCGGTCGGCGGTGACTGGGCGGTCAGCGGTATGCGGTCCGTCACCGAGGGGACCCGACCCCGCCGATCCGGCGGCCGACGTTCGGCGGCCGAGACCGATGGAGGTCGTTCGTCATCCGGAGGCCGCGGTCGTCGTTCGGCGGCGGCCCAAGGCGGTCACTCGGCGGCTGAGACCGACGGCGGTCGCTCGGTGGCTGGGGCGGAAGGTGGCCGCTCGGCAGCAGGGGCCGAAGGTGGCCGATTGGTGGCCGGCGACGATGGCGGTTGGTCAGTGCTCGGGGCCGAGGATGATCGGTTGGCTGACGACGGTCCATTGGGCTTCGGGGCCGACGGTGGATTTGCGACTTCTGAGACTCGCGACGGGAAGGCCGATGGCGACGGGCGGCCGGGGAAGTTCTCGCGTACGCGACGGCGTCCGCCGCCTTCTGACTGGCAGCTCCCGCTGCTCACCCACATGGGCTTGCAGCCCAAGCACCAGCGGCTGATCGTCATCATCGCCACGATCGTCGGCGTGCTGGCGGGCGGGACCGGGCTGGTGGTCGCCATCAACTCCATCGGCGGCTACTCCCCGCAGCGGCAGGCCGGCTCCTCCATGATCGCGCCGGACACGGCCCTCCCGCACGTCTTCCGAGGATGGGGCTCACCCAAGCTGTTCGACCCTGTCACGGACAGGGCCAAGGACCAGCGGGCCCTGACCGAGAAGGAGGTGTTCGGGCAGAGCGAGCTCGCCGTGTCCAAGAAGCTCAAGCTCAAGCTGGTCACCAAGAAACTCGATGCCGACTGCTCGGCGGCGCTGTGGGGCGCGAACCTCCTCGAACTGGTGTCGGACGCCGGATGCACCCAAGTTGCCCGCGGCCTCTACGCGAGCTCCGACGGCCGGTACATCGGCCAGTACACGCTGCTCAACCTCAAGGACGGCAAGTCGGCCGCCGACCTGGTGGAGTCCTTGAAGACGCTTTACCGGGGCGGTTGGACGCGTCCCCTGGAGTCCGCCAAGGCCACCTTCCCCGCCGGCGGCTACTCCGAGGCTGGCGGCTACGCCCTCGGCCACTACGTCGGCCTGGTGTGGCTGGGGAAGACCGACGGCGCGGATCCCGGCCCCAAGGACGACTTCGTCTCGCTCACTCTGGCGCTGCGCGGCGCGGAGAAGGCCGTCTACCGCCGCGTCGTCACGATCACCGGACCGTCCTCTTGATGCAGAACCACCTACCCCCGAACAACACCCGCCCCTGGCACCGCTCCCGTGCCGCCATCACGCTCGCTGAGGGTGGTTGCCTGAAGTCCGGGGGAGTTGCCGCGATGGTGGAGGGCGGCGGCCCGGGGCCCCGGGATGTCATCGCGATCGCTGAGGGCGGATGCCCAAGGTTCGGGGGAGTTGCCGCGACGGTGGAGGACGGCGGCCCGGGGCCTGGGGGTGTTGTCGCGATCGCCGAGGGCGGTCGGCTGAGGTTTGGGGGAGTTGCCGTGATCGTGGCGGGCAGTGGCCCGAGGCCTCGGGATGTCGTCGCGATTGCGGAGGTGGCCTGCTGATGTCGCGTCGTGTCGTCATCCCCTTGGGGCTCGCCGTCGTGGCGGTCGTCGCGGTGGCCGGTTGGCTGTGGCTGCGGCGCGAGGATCCCAGGCCCGCCAGCTTCCACGCCGAGCCCACCTCCGCCTTCTACTCCGCCATCGACAAACGCCAGAACGACACCGCGCCTCTCACCCTGAACGAGGTCTTCACCCCGGCCACCCAGAGCCTGGGCGCCATACGTCTGGACGCCACGCAGCAGTTCAGCGACTGTGACGAGGTTCTCTGGGGAGTCTCGGCCACGGGCTGCACGCAGGCGCTCCAAGCCACGTACAAGGGGGGTGCGGTGGCGGGTCAGTTCGTCATCTTCAACCTGAGCGACGGGCGGGCGGCTGACGCGCTGGTGTCGGCGCTGGGCAAGGACGGGTTCGTACGGCAGAACATCGTGTTCGAGCCGGTCGGTAGCCGGGCACAGGCGCGGGCGATGGGCCACTACGTGACTGTGAGCTGGGCCGGAGGATCGGCGCCCGCCCAGGACCTGGTGGCCGCCCTCGTGGCGCTGGACGGTTTGGGGCGCGTGGTCCAGGGCCGCATCGTCGCCGTAACCTGAGGCCACCGCCACCCACCCGTCCCCGATGGCGACCTGCTCCTGTGGTGGCGACTCGGACCGGCGACCGCGACCGCGATGGCAGCCCCTGAGAGAGGCAGAGGTCGTGACTGCGATGGCAACCCCTGAGAGGCAGAGGCCGCGACCGCGATGGCAACCCCTGAGCGCGACGGTGACCAGCACTCGAGACCGTGGCCGGGTGCATGACTCGCGACGGCGACGAGGGCGGGGACTGCATCGGCGATCCGCGAGAGCGACGGTGACCAGGACCCGCGACTGCAATGGTGATCGGAGCTAGCGACCGTGGCCGGGCCCATGACTCGCGACGGCGACCGGGGCCGGGATTGCGTCGGCGATCCGCGAGCGCGACGATAACCAGGACACGTGACGGTGGGATCCGCGAGCGCGACGGTAACCAGGACACGTGACGGTGGCCGGGCCCGCGACGGGGCGGCAGCCCGCGACGGTGGCCAGGGCCAGCGACTCCGATGATGGCCGCCACGATGATCAGGACGGCGATCGCTACAGGCGACCCTGACGGCGACTCGCCAGGGTGACTGGGATGGCGATCAGGGCGGCTTGCGACATTGGGCCGCTGCTGGCCTCGACCTCCACTGGCCTCGACCTCCACTGGCCTCGACCTCCACTGGCACTCCACTGGCCTCGACCTCCGCTGGACTCCGCCTGGCTGGACTCCGCCTGGCTGGACTCCGCCTGGCTGGACCCGGCCTACCTGGACCCGGCCTCGGCAGGACTTGGCTGTGGCGCATTGGCCTGGCTTTGGCAGCGACTGGACGCCCGGACCCCTCGGAGGGCGGGTTTCCCGGGTCAGGTGGTTGTGGTCAAGGCGGAGATGGTCGTGGTGACTGCTTCGGGGAGGGCGGACAGGCGGTGGAGGGGGGCGTCCAGGGGGGTCAGGGCTTCCGACCAGGGGGCGGCTTCGGCGATGAGGGTGCGGGCCTCGTTCTTGGTCAGGGTCGAGCCCTGGGTACGGGCCACCGCGATGAGGGCCTCGCGCCATGTGTTGGCCAGCTTGGCGTGCCCGTTGTCCAGGATCCTGCGCAGCACCGAGGCCGCGTCGCCGGGCGGTTGTGGGAGGCGTACGGCGTCCAGGACGTCGCCGCCGGCGCTCAGTTTGTAGACGGTGGACAGCACGTCAGGCAGCGGCGGGAGGTCGGAGCCCACGACGCGTACGTGGGAGGCGCGGGTCGCCAGGAGGATGCGGGGGAGGGCGGCCTCCAGGCCCGGGGGCAGGGCCACGGCCACGCGGTCCAGGGTGGCGGCGTACGGCTTGGAGAGCCAGGTCGAGAGCCGGACCCGGGGCTCGGTGAGGTCCTTGGGCCACTCGCCCACCAGCAGGTCGGGGTCGAAGCCCTGGATGGCCTCCTGCGGGGCTGAGAGGGCGTTATGGGCGCTTTCGACCGATTGTGGGCCTTGGGTGTAGATAGTGGTGGTTTGGCGGCTCAGGCGGGACGTCACGGCCGGGCGCGTCTTGGTGGTGGGGCGGAGGATGTACATGTCGGCGGCCGAGCCGATGGCTTCTGCCCCGAAATATCGGTTGAAGTCGGGATAGATGGCTTCGTAGGCGAGGTTGAGCTCCACCAGGGCCTGCTGGACCTTGAAGGCCAGCATCGGGGTACGTTCGCTGGCTCCGTACGCGAGCAGGATGCGGCCGTTGTCCGTCAGCGCCTCGGCGGCGCGTGCCACGAACAAGCCCGTACCCTCCGGCGTGTACGGCGGGTCGGTGAGCGCGAGGTCGTGGTCCCGGGCGGACGCGGGCAGGCCGAGGCGCAGGTCGGCCCAGCGGGTGCGGACCCCCAGGCGCTGGGCGTCGATGTACGCCAGGATGCGCTCGTCGATGTCGACCACCGTGACGTCGGTCTCCGGATGGATCAGCTTGACGGCCAGCGAGGTCAGGTCGTGGTCGCCGACGCACAGCAGGCGCGTGCCGGGGAGCCAGAAGCGGGCGCCGAGCAGCAGCGCCCGCCTCAGAATCGTTTCGGGGGTGGCCGAGACGTGGTCGAGTACGTGTCGGGCGCGCGGAGCCCGCGCCACGAGATCTTTGAGACGGGCGAGCTCGGAAGCGTAGTGGGGGAGCAGGTGGGCCACCGGATCCTCCGGCGGCGGGGCCAGCGCGAGGAGGTCCTGGTAGTCGTTGGTGTGGGTCAGCGGGATCCGGAACGCGTCGCCCTCCCGCTCCAGGGGGAGCTCACGCAGGAGGGCCTCGACGGTACGCCTGGAGGTGGCGGTCTCTCTGACCAGGTCGGCCAGCGTCCACCACTGGGCGTCGCACAGGAGGGTCAGGGCGTGCCGCAACCGCCTGCTGTCCGGCCCTGCCTCCGCGAGCAGGCGCTCCACCCCGTCACGCTCCATCAGATCCGCGCGGACCCCGCTGCCTGCCTCGGCCGGCGGAGGAGTCCGCGCTCCCTCCCTCCAGATTTTGTCGGCGCATGCCGATAGCGTGATGGTCTCGTTACTGAGGGTGGGAGGTGGTGGTGCACGGATCGTCCGTGTTCCTGCTGTGCCCCACCGGTGAGCAGGCGTACGGCGTGATCGATCGGACCGGGTGTGACGTCGTCGGCACGTCTGGATCGAGATTGAGCGGATCGATCCTGGAGGTGGCTCGGGGGGAGTTGATGACGGTGCTTGTGCACAGGGCTGCCGGCATCTCCTGTGCGTGTTCTCGTCGCCGGCTCTGTGCGCGCGTCGATGTCGACGGCGATGTCGGCGCGTCGATCGAGCTTCGCGACGCTGCGCAGGCGGCTTGGCGAGAAGCCGCTCCCTTCGAGGAGCGGAGGAGTCACGAGGGCAACCCTATCGAGGTACGAGGGTGGACGGCCCGAGCGCGCATCCGTCCGAGGCGGCGGTGTCCCCGCCCCGGCCACCCGTCCGTGCGAGGTGGTGTCGTCCGTGTCCCGGCCATGCCCGTGCGGGAAGGCGGCCCCGCTCTCTCGCGGTCATGGCGTGAGCGGGTGGTTCGGCAGTGGGGGGTCTGAGCGGGGGTTCGGCGGCGGGGGAGGTCCGAGCGGGGGGCTCGGCGGTGAGGGAGGTCCGAGCAGGTGGCCCCGTGGTGAGGGAGGTCGTCGCGGAGTTGGCTGGCGTCGCGACACGTGGTGGCAGTCAAAGCGGGGTGACTGTGGTGGTGGGTGGGAGTCCTGAGGGTCGCCGGCGGTGGCGCGTGGGTGAGGCGGTGGGGTGATCGTGGTGGTGTGTCGGTTGAGGAATGGCGGGTTGTGGTGGCTCGGGGGTGGGGCGGTGGGGTTGTGGCGGTGCCTCAGGTGGGGAGCCGGGGGATGGTGGCAGGGCGTGGGTGAGGCGGTGGGTTGTGGTGGTGCCTCAGGTGAGTGGCGAGGGGAATGTGGCAGGGCTTGGGTGGGGTGGTGGAGTGATCGTGGTGGCGCATGAGTGAGGTGGTCGGGTGAGCGGGGCGGCGCGGGGGTGAAATCTGGGGGTGGGTGGGGTGGTGTACGGGC
This sequence comes from Nonomuraea sp. NPDC052116, assembly GCF_040680035.1. Lineage (NCBI taxonomy): Bacteria > Bacillati > Actinomycetota > Actinomycetes > Streptosporangiales > Streptosporangiaceae > Nonomuraea > Nonomuraea sp. NPDC052116. Next base: position 27,144 of record NZ_JBFAWA010000046.1, read on the forward strand.
GGATTGGTCGGGTTGGGGTTTGGGTGGGGGGTGAAGTGGGGACGACTCGCTCCCCATGCCGTAAATCGTGGACGTGTAGCGGGAATTTCTTTGCCTACGTCCGGGGTTTGGGATAGGGAGTTCGGATGCTGGGATAGGCCCCAATGTTCGCAATGCGGACGTGCCGGGCACCATTCCGGCAGCGTGCGGTAACCTCTACCCACGATATGCAGCAGGGCCAACGTCGTCCCCGCCTGTAGCGCAGTTAGAGACAGACGATGACGACGGGAGGGATTAAATGCCTGCTGCCCACCTCGGGTTCCCCGAGCCCCAGGGCCTGTACCACCCCGCCAACGAGCATGATGCCTGCGGTGTCGCCATGGTTGCCGACGTCGCTGGACGCCGTGGGCACGGGATCGTGGTCAAGGCGCTGACGGCTCTGTGCAATCTTGATCATCGGGGGGCCAAGGGTAGCGAGCCGGACACCGGCGACGGAGCCGGGATCCTGACGCAGATTCCCGATGGGTTCTACCGCGCGAGCGTGCCGTTCGCGCTTCCCCCGGCCGGCGCGTACGCGACCGGCATCGCCTTCCTGCCGTTCGACGAGCAGGCCAGGGGCATCGCCACCGGCCTGATCGAGGAGATCGCGGCCGAGGAGGGCCTCACCGTGCTCGGCTGGCGCGAGCTGCCGGTCGACCGCGAGCTGCCCGGGCCCAGCGCCAGGGCCGTCATGCCGCACTTCGCCCAGCTGTTCGTGACCGACCCTGAGGGCCGGGAGGGGCTGGAGCTCGACCGGCTGGCGTTCTGCCTGCGCAAGAGGGCCGAGCACGAGGCGGACGTCTACTTCCCCTCGCTGTCCGCCAGGACGATCGTCTACAAGGGCATGCTCACGCCCGACCAGGTCGAGCCGTTCTTCCCCGACCTGAGCGACGAGCGTTACGAGACGGCGATCGCGCTGGTGCACTCGCGCTTCTCCACCAACACGTTCCCGAGCTGGCCGCTCGCCCACCCGTACCGCTACATCGCCCACAACGGCGAGATCAACACGGTCAAGGGCAACCGCAACTGGATGCGGGCCCGCGAGGCGATGCTGGAGTCCGCCCACATCCCGGGCGATATTTCACGACTTTTCCCCATCTGCGACCCAGATGGCAGCGACACCGCCAGCTTCGACGAGGCCCTGGAGCTCCTGCACATCGGCGGCCGGAGCCTGCCCCACGCCGTGCTGATGATGATCCCGGAGGCGTGGGAGAACCACACCGAGATGGATCCCGCGCGCCGGGCCTTCTACGAGTTCCACTCCTCGATGATGGAGGCCTGGGACGGCCCCGCGTCGATCACGTTCACCGACGGCACCCTGGCCGGCGCCGTGCTCGACCGCAACGGCCTGCGCCCCGGACGCTTCTGGGTGACCGCCGACGGCCTGGTCGTGCTGGCCTCCGAGGCCGGCGTGCTGGACTTCAAGCCCGAGGACGTGGTCAGGAAGGGCCGCCTGCAGCCGGGCCGCATGTTCCTCATCGACACCGCCCGCGGCAAGATCATCGAGGACGACGAGATCAAGGCCGAGCTGGCCGCCGAGCTCCCGTACGAGGACTGGCTGCACGCGGGGCTCGTCCGCTTCGAGGAGCTGCCCGCGCGGCAGCGGGAGATCCCCACGCACGAGGCGCTCGTCAAGCGGCAGCAGACCTTCGGCTACACCGAGGAAGAGCTGCGCATCATCCTGTCGCCGATGGCCAAGGCGGGTCAGGAGCCGATCGGCTCCATGGGCACCGACACGCCCGTGGCCGTGCTGAGCGAGAAGCCGCGGCTCCTGTTCGACTACTTCACGCAGCTGTTCGCGCAGGTCACGAACCCGCCGCTGGACGCCATCCGTGAAGAGCTGGTCACGTCGCTGGCCAGCACCATCGGTCCCGAGGGCAACCTGCTCGACCCGGGTCCGTCGTCGTGCCGCCAGCTCGTGCTGCCGTACCCGGTGATCGACAACGACGAGCTCGCCAAGATCATCCACATCAACGACGAGCACGACCTGCCGGGCTTCCACCCGTACGTCATCAGCGGCCTGTACGAGGTCGCCGGCGGCGGCGAGGCGCTGCTGAGCCGCCTGGAGGAGATCAGGGCCGAGGCGTCCCAGGCGATCGCGGGCGGCGCGCGGATCATCGTGCTGTCGGACCGCGGCTCGTCGGAGACGCTGGCGCCGATCCCGGCGCTGCTGCTGACCGGCGCGGTGCACCACCACCTGATCCAGGAGAAGACCCGCACCAAGATCGGGCTCGTGGTCGAGACCGCCGAGGCCCGCGAGTGCCACCACATGGCGCTGCTCATCGGGTACGGCGCCGGCGCGATCAACCCGTACCTCGCGATCGAGACCATCGAGGACCTGGTCGACACCGGCGCCCTCCAGATGGACAAGCGCAAGGCCGTGCGCAACCTGATCAAGGCGTACGGCAAGGGTGTCATCAAGGTCATGTCCAAGATGGGCGTGTCCACGGTGGCCTCCTACACCGGCGCGCAGATCTTCGAGGCGCTCGGCCTGAGCCAGCAGGTCATCGACTCCTGCTTCACCGGCACCACCTCCCGCCTGGGCGGCGTCGGCTTCGACGTGCTGGCCGAGGAGGTCGCGCAGCGGCACCGCCACGCCTACCCGCGTGCGGAGAACGCCCACCGCAGGCTCCAGGTCGGCGGCGAGTACCAGTGGCGGCGCGAGGGCGAGCCGCACCTGTTCAACCCCGAGACCGTCTTCAAGCTGCAGCACGCCACCAGGACCCGCCGCTACGAGATCTTCAAGGAGTACACGAACCTCGTGGACTCCCAGGCGGAGCGGCTGATGACCCTGCGCGGCCTGTTCAAGCTGCGCAAGGGCGCCTCGATTCCGATCGAGGAGGTCGAGCCGGCCTCGGAGATCGTCAAGCGGTTCTCGACGGGCGCGATGTCGTACGGCTCCATCTCGATGGAGGCGCACGAGACGCTCGCCATCGCGATGAACCGGCTCGGCGGCAAGTCCAACACCGGCGAGGGCGGCGAGGACCCCGAGCGGCTCTACGACGCCACCCGCAGGTCCGCGATCAAGCAGGTCGCCTCCGGCCGGTTCGGCGTCACCAGCGAATACCTGGTGAACGCGGCCGACCTGCAGATCAAGATGGCCCAGGGCGCCAAGCCCGGTGAGGGCGGTCAGCTGCCCGGCCACAAGGTCTACCCGTGGATCGCCAAGACCAGGCACTCCACGCCGGGCGTCGGCCTCATCTCGCCGCCGCCGCACCACGACATCTACTCGATCGAGGACCTGGCCCAGCTCATCCACGACCTGAAGAACTCCAACCCGGAGGCCAGGGTCCACGTGAAGCTGGTCGCCGAGGTCGGCGTCGGCACGGTCGCCGCGGGCGTGTCGAAGGCGCACGCCGACGTGGTGCTCATCTCCGGGCACGACGGCGGCACCGGCGCCTCACCGCTCACGTCGCTCAAGCACGCGGGCGCGCCGTGGGAGCTCGGCCTGGCCGAGACCCAGCAGACGCTCCTGCTGAACGACCTGCGCGACCGCATCGTCGTCCAGGTCGACGGCCAGCTCAAGACCGGCCGCGACGTCGTCATCGCCGCGCTGCTCGGCGCCGAGGAGTACGGCTTCGCCACCGCGCCCCTCGTCGTCAGCGGCTGCGTCATGATGCGGGTCTGCCACCTCGACACCTGCCCCGTGGGCGTCGCCACGCAGAACCCGGAGCTGCGCAAGCGCTTCAGCGGCAAGCCGGAGTTCGTGGTCAACTTCTTCGAGTTCATCGCCGAGGAGATCCGCGAATACCTGGCCGAGCTGGGCTTCCGCTCGCTCGACGAGGCGATCGGGCACGTCGAGATGCTCGACATGTCGGCGGCCGAGGACCACTGGAAGGCCAGCGGCCTCGACCTGGCGCCGATCCTGCACCGGCCCGAGCTGCCCGCGGGCACCGTGCTGCGCAGGGTCGTCGAGCAGGACCACGGCCTGCAGCACGCGCTGGACAACACGCTGATCCAGCTCGCCGAGGGCGCGCTCAACGAGGGCACCCCGGTCACGCTGGAGCTGCCCATCCGCAACGTCAACCGCACGGTCGGCACCATGCTCGGCTACCAGGTGACCAAGCGGTACGGCGGCCAGGGCCTGCCCGACAACACGATCGACATCTCGTTCACCGGCTCGGCGGGCAACTCGCTCGGCGCGTTCGTGCCGCGCGGGGTCACGCTGAGGCTGACCGGCGACGCCAACGACTACCTCGGCAAGGGCCTGTCCGGCGGGCGGATCACCGTCCGGCCGCACGAGGAGGCCCCGCTCGACGGCCACATCATCTCCGGCAACGTCGCCCTGTACGGCGCCACGTCCGGTGAGGTGTTCATCCGCGGCGTCGTGGGCGAGCGGTTCTGCGTGCGCAACTCCGGCGCCACGGCGGTCGTCGAGGGCGTGGGCGACCACGGCTGCGAGTACATGACCGGCGGACGGGCCGTCGTCCTCGGCCCGACCGGGCGCAACTTCGCGGCCGGCATGTCGGGCGGCATCGCCTACCTGCTCGACCTCAGGTCGGAGCGGGTCAACCGCGAGATGGTCGCCATCGAGACGCTCACCGAGGAGGACGGCGAGTTCCTCAAGGAGACCGTCGAGAAGCACTTCGCGGAGACCGGCTCGCCGGTCGCCAAGGAGCTGCTGGCCGACTGGGACGCGGCGCTGGGCCGGTTCGGCAAGATCATGCCGACCGACTACAAGCGGGTGCTGGCCGCCGCCGAGGCCGCCCGCATCGAAGGCAGGGACATCGACGAGGCGGTCATGGCCGCCGCGGTGCAGGGTTAGGGAGGCGTACCGAATGGCTGACCCCAAGGGTTTTCTCACGCACGACCGGGAGCTGCCGGCGCGCCGCCCCGTGGACGTCCGCATCAGCGACTGGCGCGAGGTCTACCAGGACTTCTCGCGGGAGAAGCTGACCAAGCAGGCGGCCCGCTGCATGGACTGCGGCATCCCGTTCTGCCACAACGGCTGCCCGCTCGGGAACCTCATCCCCGAGTGGAACGACCTCGTCTACCGCACCGACTGGCGCGAGGCGATCGAGCGGCTGCACGCCACGAACAACTTCCCCGAGTTCACGGGCCGGCTCTGCCCGGCCCCGTGCGAGGCGGCGTGCGTGCTCGGCATCAACTCCGACCCCGTGGCGATCAAGCGGGTCGAGGTCGAGATCATCGACCGGGCGTTCGCCGAGGGCTGGGTGACTCCGCAGCCCCCGGCCGTCAAGACCGGCAAGCGGGTGGCGGTCGTCGGCTCGGGCCCTGCGGGCCTGGCCGCCGCGCAGCAGCTCACCAGGGCCGGGCATGACGTGGTCGTGTTCGAGCGGGCCGACCGGATCGGCGGCCTGCTGCGGTACGGCATCCCCGAGTTCAAGATGGAGAAGCGGCACATCGAGCGCCGCCTGGAGCAGATGCGTGCCGAGGGCACCGAGTTCCGCACCGGCGTGAACGTCGGCGTCGACGTCACCGCCGCCGAGCTGCGCGAGCAGTTCGACGCCGTGGTGCTGTCGGGCGGGGCCACCCAGTGGCGCGACCTGCCGGTGACCGGGCGCGAGCTCAAGGGCGTCTACCAGGCGATGGAGTACCTGCCGTTGTCCAACAAGGTCCAGGAGGGCGACTTCGAGACCGCGCCCGTCTCGGCCGAGGGCAAGCACGTCGTGGTGATCGGCGGCGGCGACACCGGCGCCGACTGCATCGGCACGGCGATCCGGCAGGGTGCCGCGTCCGTCACCCAGCTCGAGATCATGCCGCAGCCGCCGGCGAACAGGCCCGGCAGCCAGCCGTGGCCGACGTTCCCGATCCTGTTCAAGATGGAGAGCGCCCACGAGGAGCTGGCCGACGGCGGGGGAGAGCGGGTCTACGCGGTCTCCACGACCGAGTTCGTCGGTGACGCGGACGGCAACGTGCGGGCGCTGCGGCTGGTCGAGGTCGAGGGACCGCAGGGCGGGTTCAAGCCGATCCCGGGCACCGAGCGCGAGATCCCGGCCGAGCTGGTGACGCTGTCGATGGGCTTCCTCGGCCCGGAGAAGGGCTCGCTGCTGCAGGACCTGGCCGAGGCCGGTGGTGACGGCTTCTACGACGCGCGGGGCAACGTCTCGCGTGACAAGACGTACATGTCCAAGGTGGACGGTGTCTTCGTGGCCGGCGACATGGGCCGCGGGCAGTCGCTCATCGTGTGGGCCATCGCCGAGGGGCGGGCCGCCGCCTCGGGCGTGGACCGGTACCTGACCGGGGAGACGGCGCTGCCGTACCCGATCCTGCCGACCGCGCGCCCGCTGGTGTAACTCAAAGAGGCCGGGACCGCTCAGCGCGGTCCCGGCTTTTTCACGCGCATTCGCGGGCGATGGCGTCGAGGACGCGCTGCGAGCCGGCGTCGGCGGCGCGGTAGATGGCCGGCCGCAGCGTGCGCTCCCTGTCGCGGAAGAAGTCGCGCGGGCCCGGGTGGAGCATGCACGGCATGTCCAAAGAATTGCACACCCTGCAAGTCTTGCAGAGCGTGCAAGAGTTGCGTACAGTGCAAGACATGGAGAGTCCGCAGCAGCGTCGAGACCGTCGGCGGGCCGAGAAGCGGCAGGCCATCAGGGTCGCCGCGGTGAAGATCGCGCTCGACGAGGGGATCGAGGCCGCGACCGTGGAGGCGATCAGCGCGGCGGCCGACATCTCGCCGCGCACCTTCTTCAACTACTTCGCCTCCAAGGAGGAGGCGCTCGTCATGGAGCCTCTCTGGCACCCCGAGGAGCTCGTCGGCATGCTCGCGGAAAGGCCCGCCGACGAGCCCGCCTTCGAGTCGCTGAAAACGGTGATGCGGACCTTCGCCGTCCGGAGCCAGCGGATCTGGACGGACATGCAGCCGTTCATGGAGCTGCGCAAGCGCCACCCCGAACTGGCCGCCAAGTCCAGGGCGGCCGACGAGACGAAGATCATGGACACGGTCTTCGACGCCGTCAGGAGCCGTCCGGGCGTCACCAGCCCCATCCACGCCAGGCTGCTCATCGTCGCGTCGTTCGGCGCCGCCATCTCGGCGATCCAGGAGGCGACCGCCGGCGGCGACTCGGTGGAGGACCTGCTCGAAGAGGCGTTCACGCTGCTGGAGAACGGGCTCTGACCCCATAGGGAAAGCGGCGACCGGGGTGGCACCCCCGATCGCCGCGGATCACTCCTGCCCTCGCGAAAGAAGCAAGGAGACGACCAATGCTATCCACAACCACGCCCGAGGCAGCACCTCGGCGCTCACTCTGGGTGAGCATGGCCTCACTCATGCTCACCATGTTCCTGGCCGCCGTCGACCAGACCGTGGTGGCGACCGCCATGCCGACCATCGTGGGCGAGCTGAACGGCCTGGAGAGCCTGTCGTGGCTGGTCACCGCGTTCGCGCTGACGTCGGGCATCGCCACGCCCCTCTACGGCAAGCTCAGCGACATGTACGGCCGCAAGAACCTCTACCTGTCGGCCATCGTCCTGTTCGTCCTCGGCTCGGCCCTGTGCGGGCTCGCGCAGTCGATGGGCCAGCTCATCGCCTTCCGGGCCTTCCAGGGCATCGGGGCGGGCGGTCTCATGGTGCTGACCATGACCATCGTCGGCGACCTGGTCACGCCCCGCGAACGGGCCAAGTACCAGGGCATCTTCGGCGCGGTCTTCACGCTGGCCTCGATCGCAGGGCCGATCCTCGGCGGCTACCTCACCCAGCACGTCTCCTGGCGCTGGATCTTCTACATCAACCTGCCGCTCGGCGTGATCGCGCTGGCCGTGGCGTTCGCCGTGCTGAAGCTGCCCAAGCGCGTCTCCCCGCACCGCATCGACTGGCTCGGCGCCGTGCTCATCTCCGGGCTGCTGACCTGCCTGACGCTGTTCGCCTCCTGGGGCGGCACCCTCTACGCCTGGTCCTCGCCGGTCGTCATCGGGCTCGGTGGCGGCGCGGTGCTGCTGGCCGTGCTGTTCGTGCTGGTGGAGCGGACGGCGGCCGAGCCGGTGCTGCCGCTGCGGCTGTTCCGCGACCGGACGTTCACGATCCCGGTGGCCTCCGTCGTGCTCATGGCCACCGCGATGCTCGGCGCGGCCACGTTCCTGCCCGTGTTCCTGCAGTTGGCCACCGGCGCGAGCGCGGCGGACTCCGGGCTGCTGCTGCTCCCGATGATGGTCGGGATGGTCGTCTCGTCGACGCTGACGGGGCAGCTCGTGCACCGGTTCGGCCGGTTCAAGTGGTTCATGGTCACGGGGACGGCGCTCGCCGGGGTCGCCGGGCTCCTGTTCTCCACCATGGACCTCGGGACCAGCGGGTTCGTCTCCGGCTCGTACATGGCGCTCTTCGGGGCGGGGCTCGGCATGGTCATGCAGAACGTGCTGCTGGTCGTGCAGACCACCACCGCGGCGGCGGACCGGGGCGCGGCGACCTCGGCCGTCACGTTCGCCCGGGGCGTCGGCGGCGCGGTGGGCGTGGCGGTGCTGGGCGGCGTCTTCAGCGGCAGGCTCGCGCCGGGGCAGGCCTCGCTCACGCCCGAGGCCATCCAGGCGCTGCCCGAGGCCGCGCGGCACGCCACGCAGCTCGCCTTCTCCGACGCCATCAGCGGGGTGTTCGGGTGGGTGGGGCCGATCCTGCTGGCCGCCGCGTTGCTGCTGGCGTTCCTGAGGAACGTACGCCTGACCGACCAGGCCCCGTCCGAGCCGGTCGCGCAGGAACCGGCCCCGGAGCCCGGCGTACGGGCCTGAGCCCAGGGCTGAGCGGATCCCGTACCCGGGGTCCGCTTAGCTACCTTTAGGCCGAAATTTCGTCAGTAAGTTGCATCACCTGGTAAGTGTCGGGAAGATGCAGAATCTGCGGCACTGGGCGGATGGGGGAGCAATGCGGCGGGTCACCTCTGGCTTGACGGCGTTGGCCACCGTGGTCGCGATGGCCGCCTGCTCGGCCGGCACCTCGCAGGCCCCGCCCCGCGCCGCCACCCCCCGAGGCCCCGAATACCTCGTCTTCTACGCCCAAGACGGGCAGCAACAGGCACAGCAGGCCGTCGAAAGCGCCGGCGGCACCACGCTCGCGAACGACGCCAAGCTCGGCTACCTGACGGCCACGGGCGGCGGCGGCAGGTTCGTCGAGAACGTGGGCGCCGACGGATCCGTCGTCGGGGTGTCCCCGGACCGCAGCATCGGCTTCGCCGAAACCGGCGCCGCCCGCGCCGCCACCCGCCGTACCGGAGGAGCCAAGGGCCGGACGGCGGCCTTCCCCGACGCGCGCTCGTTCACCAAGAGCGGCTCGGGAGAGCCGCTCGCCGGCCGCCAGTGGGACATGCGGATGATCGGCGCCGACCGCGCCAACGCCAAGGTACCCGGCAGCAGGCAGGTGCTGGTCGGTGTCATCGACACCGGCGTGGACGGCAAGCACCCCGACATCGCCCCCAACTTCAACCGCGAGCTCAGCCGCAACTTCGTCACCGACAAGCCCAAGGACGAGGACGGCGAGACGCTCGACGGCCCCTGCGAGGTCAGCAGCTGCAAGGACCCCGTGGACGAGGACGACGACGGCCACGGCACCCACGTGGCCAGCACGATCGCCGCCCCGATCAACGGCATCGGCATCGCCGGCGTCGCCCCCGGCGTGCAGATCGTGAACATCAGAGCCGGCCAGGACTCCGGCTTCTTCTTCCTCAAGCCCAGCCTCGACGCGCTCACCTACGCCGGCGACATCGGCGTGGACATCGTGAACATGAGCTACTACGTCGACCCCTGGCTGTTCAACTGCACGAACAACAAGGCCGACTCCAGGAAGGAACAGCTCGAACAGGCGGCCATCATCACCGGCATGCAGCGGGCGCTCGACTACGCCCGCCAGCGCGGCGTCACCCTCATCTCCGCCCTCGGCAACGGCTCCACCGACCTCGGCCACCCCAAGGTCGACAAGGAGAGCCCCGGCTACCCGGTGGGCGAGAAGAAGGAGCGCCAGGTCGACAACTCCTGCGTCAACGTGCCCGCCGAGTCCGCCGGCGTCATCTCCGTGGCCGGGCTCGGCCCCTCCGGCCGCAAGGCGATCTACAGCGACTACGGCGCCGAGCAGGCCGACGTGTCCGCGCCCGGCGGCGACGCGCTGGACGGCAAGGGCGCCAAGGCCACCCGCTCGATCCTGGGCGCGGCGCCCGAGCACGTGCTGCGGGCCGCCGGGCGGATCGACGCGAAGGGCGAGCCCAAGGGCGCCGACGTCGTCAAGGACTGCAAGGGCGACACCTGCGCCTACTACCAGTACCTCGACGGCACCTCCATGGCCGCCCCGCACGCCACGGGAGTCGCCGCCATCCTCATCAGCCGCTTCGGCAAGCCCGGCAAGGGCGGCCTCGAACTGGCCCCGACCACCGTCGAGGACCTGCTGTACAAGACCGCCACCCCCAAGGCCTGCCCCACGCCCCGCCAATATGTGTACAAAGCCTACGGGCAGGACGTCACGCAGGTCTGCGAGGGAGACCAGGCGGACAACGGCTTCTTCGGGCACGGTGTCGTGGACGCATGGAAAGCGGCTACCGTCGAACCATGATGTATCGCATCATCGCGGACGCCGCGATGGTGGTGCACTTCGCGTTCCTGGCCTACCTGGCCGTGGGCGGGTTCCTCGCGTGGCGCTGGCGGCGTACGATCTGGGCGCACCTGGCCGTGGTCGGCTGGGGCCTGCTCTCACTCGCGACCGGCGTCGAGTGCCCGCTCACCGTGATCGAGGACTGGGGACGCCGCAACGCAGGGCTGCCCGAGCTGCCCCGCGGCGGATTCATCGACAACTACATCGAGGGCGTGATCTACCCGGAGCAGTACACGAACTTGGTACGTCTGGGGGTCGCCGTTCTCGTTCTGTTCTCTTACGTAGGCTACGTTCTCCGTCGTCAGTGACTGCCAAGTGGTCTGTACCAATTAAGGTAGGACTCGTGACTCGTCGCGCGAAAATCGTCTGCACCCTAGGCCCCGCCACCTCCTCCAAAGAACGCCTCCGCGAGCTGATCGCCGCAGGCATGGACGTGGCACGGTTCAACCTCAGCCATGGCACTCATGACATGCACAGAGAGGTCTACGACCGGGTCAGGGAGGTGGCGGCCGACCTCGGCCGCGGCGTAGGCATGCTCGCCGACCTGCAGGGCCCCAAGATCCGCGTCGGCACGTTCGAGGAGGGCCCCGTCAGGCTGGGCTTCGGCGACGTCTTCACCATCACCACCGAAGACGTCCCGGGCGACCGCGAGCAGGTCTCCACCACCTACAAGGGGCTGCCGAACGACGTGCGCCCCGGTGACACGATCCTCGTCGACGACGGCCGCCTCGTGCTCGAGGCCACCCGCGTCGACGGTGAGCGCATCACCACCCGTGTCGTCATCGGCGGCATGATCTCCGACAACAAGGGCCTCAACCTGCCCGGCGTCAACGTCAGCGCCCCCGCCCTGACCGACAAGGACGAGGCCGACCTGCGCTGGGCGCTGCGCACCGGCTTCGACATGATCGCCCTGTCCTTCGTCCGCCGCCCGTCCGACGCCGACGTGGTGCGCAACATCATGGAGCAGGAGGCCGTACGCCTGCCGCTGCTCGCCAAGATCGAGAAGCCGCAGGCCGTCGACCGCCTCCCCGAGATCGTCGAGGCCTTCGACGGCATCATGGTCGCCCGCGGCGACCTGGGCGTCGAGCTGCCGCTGGAGCAGGTGCCGATCGTGCAGCGGCGCATCATCGAGCTGTGCCGTGAGAAGGCCCACCCGGTCATCGTCGCCACCCAGATGCTCGACTCGATGATGAACGCCCCGCGCCCCACCCGGGCCGAGGCCTCCGACGTGGCCTACGCGGTCATGGACGGCGCCGACGCGGTCATGCTGTCGGGCGAGACGTCGGTCGGCAACTACCCGATCGAGTCCGTCTCCACGATGGACCGCATCGCCTGCGCCGCCGAGGAGACGTCCCTGCACGCCACGCACACGCTGGAGCGCATGCCGGAGACCACCGGCGGCGCCATCGCGCGGGCGGCGGCCGAGGTGGGGGCCATCGTGGGGGCCAAGGCACTGGTGGCGTTCACGATGTCGGGGGAGACGGCGCGCCGCCTGGCCCGCTACCGCTCGCCGATCCCGCTGCTGGCCTTCACGTCGTCGCCGCACGTGCGGGGGCAGCTGTCGTTGACGTGGGGGGTGGAGACGTTCCACGTGCCGTTCGTGCACCACACCGATGACATGGTGCGGCAGGTGGAGGCTTCGCTGCTGTCGTCCGGGCGGCTGGAGAAGGGGGACAAGGTGGTCATCGTGGCCGGCTCGCCTCCCGGCACCCCGGGCTCCACCAACGCCCTGCGCGTCCACACCGTCGGCTCGGCCGTCTCCCACACGCACTAACCTTCAGTTTTACGGCTGCGCACGGTCGGCGCCACCCGCCGGCCGTGGCGGTCTTTGAATCCTTTACGGCTGCGCACGGTGGGCACCACCCGCCGCCCGTGGCTGAGGGCCCTCCAGGGAGACGCTTACCCGCCTCACCGGCGCGCCGCCGTAACGGCGCGCCCTGGGCCATCTCCGTGGTTTTCGCCTGACCGGCGCGCCAGGGGGAGACGGGGCACGCCCACGGTGCCCGCGCGTTCCGACTTGATCGCGCGAAGGACCTGGGGGGCGCCCACGCGTCTTGATGGGCGGCCCCACCACCATGTGCCCCCAGCGCGGGCGGCGCCGGTGGCGGGGCGCCGCCCATAGGGTTGGTCAGGGGGTCAGTTGGCGTGCAGGGCGGCGTTCAGTTCGATGCCGCCGCCCGTGCGCGGCACCGCCTCCACCGCGCCCGACTGCGAGTTGCGGCGCAGCAGGACCCCGTTCGAGCCCGACAGCTCGGCCGCCTTCACCACCGTGCCGTCCGGGAGCGCGACCTTCGTGCCCGCCGTCACGTACAGCCCGGCCTCCACCACGCAGTCGTCCCCCAGCGAGATGCCGATGCCCGCGTTGGCGCCGAGCAGGCAGCGCTCGCCGATCGAGATGACCTGCTTGCCGCCGCCGGACAGCGTCCCCATGATCGAGGCGCCGCCGCCCACGTCGGAGCCGTCGCCGACGACCACGCCGGCCGAAATGCGGCCCTCGACCATGGAGGCGCCCAGGGTGCCGGCGTTGAAGTTCACGAAGCCCTCGTGCATAACCGTGGTGCCGCTCGCCAGGTGGGCGCCCAGGCGCACCCGGTCCGCGTCGGCGATCCGTACGCCGGACGGCAGCACGTAGTCCACCATCCGCGGGAACTTGTCCACCCCGTACACCGTCACCGCGCCCCTCGCCCGCAGCCGCAGGCGCGTCCGCTCGAAGTCCGGCACCGGGCACGGACCGAAATTGGTCCACGCGACGTTGGCGAGCAGGCCGAAGACGCCGTCCAGGTTGACCCCGTGCGGCCTGACCAGGCGCGCGGACAGCAGGTGCAGCCGCAGGTAGACGTCGTGGGCGTCCACGGGCGCCTCGGAGAGCTTGGCGATGCCGGTGCGCACCGCCACCACCTCCACGCCCCGCGCCGCGTCGGGACCCGTCAGCTCGGCCAGCTCACCGGCCTCGCCGGCGGAGAGCCGCTCGGTGCCCGTCGCGGGCGCGTCGCCCAGCTCGGGGGCGGGGAACCAGGTGTCGAGTACGGTGCCGTCGGCGGCGATGGTCGCGAGGCCGACGCCGAACGCGCCGGTCGAGGTGGGATCGATAGCAGTCACGGGCCCAAAAATACCGTTTCCGGGTCAGCCGAGAGCGCCCAGGTCGGCGGAGAGCCAATGCTCGGGTCGCATCCGGAACGTCATGAGCACGTGCAGGTCCGAGCCCTGCACGTATCCCTCCACCGCGTCGGGCGGCAGGTAGCGGGAGGAGATGCGCGTCAGGTCCTCCAGCGTCGTGGGCCCGGAGCGCACGACGGGCCCCTCGACGGACACGTACCGGTAGGTCGGGCTGACCCGCTGCACCAGCATCGAGAACCTGGTCGCCTTCGCGATCAGCTTGGCCTTGCGCGAGCCGCCGTCCGTCAGGAAGCGGATCTCGCCGCCGGGGACGTAGTCGTACCAGACGGGCACGATCAGCGGCGCGCGCCCGTCACCCGTCTCCACCGCCAGGCTCGCGATGTGCGGCTCCGCCAGGAACGCCTCCCTCGCCGCCACGCTCAACGGCATGCCGCCCCACCCCCGTCTTCATCGATCTTGAGACCGATATTCCCGATGGGAGCGATCCCGAAAGCTCCTCGATCGCGGTTTTGCCCAGGTGATCCCCATCTGCGGCGGCCAGGTTCCGGGCAGCGACCGTCGTCGCCGTGTGCACGAACCCCGCCAGCGCCCGCGACCGGACCCCCTCCGGCCAGGCCAGCACCACCGTCGTCGGAGCGCCGTCGAGCACCGGAACGCACACGAGATCCCGCCGCAGATGATCCCGCACCGACTCCGGCGCCACCGCGATCAACCGCCCCAACGCCACCAGTTGCATCGCCATGGACGGATCGTGCGGCTCCGGATGCTGACCCGGCCAGCGCGGAGTCGGGTCCTCCTCCAACTCGGCCCGGCGCACGAAGGGCCGCCCCGCCAGCCGGTGCCTGGGCTGCACGATCACCACGCTGCCCTCCTCACGGAGCGGCTCGCTGTCGAAACCCGTCAGATCCTCGTACGGGCTGTGCAGGAACGCCACGTCGGCCGTGCCGTCACGCAGCATCCGCGCCCGCTCCGTCACCGCGCACAGGACCAGATCCACCTCGACGGCGTCCGGATGGTCGCGATAGGCGGCGAGGATCTCCGGCAGCAGGCCGCCGTCGCCGCCCGCCTTCATCGCCACCACCAGCCGGGGCACCGCGTGCCCCGCCCGCTGCGTGCGCACCGTCGCGGCGGCCACCGCGTCGAGGACCTTGGCCGCCTCCCTGGCCAGCACCTCGCCCGCCGGAGTCAGCGAGATCCGCCGCCCCGACCGGTCGAACAACGTCACCCCGAGCCGCCGCTCCAGCTTCTGGATCGCCCTCGACAGCGGCGGCTGCGCCATGCCCAGCCGCTCGGCCGCCCGCCCGAAGTGCAGCTCCTCCGCGACGGCGGCGAAATAGGCCAGCTCGCGCGTTTCCATACCCTCAGGGTATGGCCCAAGACCCACCCGGTGTTGGCCCCGGAACCGCCGGCGATGGTGTGCTTCCCGACATGACCGACAACACCACAGCCCTGGTGACCGGGGCGAACAAGGGCATCGGATACGAGGTCGCCGCCGGACTCGCGCGCACGGGCATGACGGTGCTGCTCGCCTCCCGCGACCGGGCACGCGGGGAGGAGGCCGCCGCCCGGCTCCGCGCCGAGGGCGGCGACGTGCGCCCCGTCCTGCTGGACGTCACCGACCCCGCCACGATCGGCGCCGCCGCCGCCACGCTGACCCGCCTCGACGTGCTGGTCAACAACGCCGGCATCGCGGGCCCCATGGGCGACCCGCCCAGCGCCATGTCCCCGCGGACCCTCCGGGAGGTGCTCGAGACGAACGTCGTCGGCGTCCTCATGGTCACCAACGCCATGCTCCCCCTGCTCAGACGCTCACCGGCGGCCCGCATCGTGAACGTCTCCAGCGGCGTCGGCTCCCTCGCCCACCACACCGACCCCGGCCACTACATGTCCGCCCTGCCGCCCTCGGCCACCTATCCCGTGTCCAAGACCGCGCTCAACTCCCTGACCGTCCAGTACGCCAAGGAACTGCGCGAGGAAGGCATCCTTGTCAACGCCGCCGCCCCGGGCGCCTGCGCCACCGACCTGACCAAGGACCTGCCGTACAAACCCACCCGCACGGCCGCGGACGGGGCCGCCGTCGTCATCCGGCTGGCCACCCTCGGCCCCGACGGCCCGACCGGCGGCTTCTACGACGACGCCGGGGTCATGCCCTGGTGACCGGTCAGTATTTCGGGCCGACGTGAAGGTCGAGCAGCTCCACCGCCTCCCGCCGGGCGACCGAGAGCTCGTTGCGTTTGTTGAACCGCCAGGCGACCCCGAGCAGATCCAGCGCGTCACCGCAGAGTGCCAGAATGTCGGGGGACTCGTTCTTGAACAGGTAACGCGGATACTCGTACCAGCGGACGCCGCTGGGGAGGACGCGGCGGACGCGATTCATCCCTCGGTAGCCGTCTGAATGCATGAGGCCTCGCACGAACTGCCCGGGATGCGCCGTGACGATCTCCTGCTGCCACGGGTCGAGCACGATCGCACGGTTGTGCTTCTTGCCGGGGCCGTGCTGCGGGAACAGATGCGGCCAGTGCTTGGAGTAGGAGTTCACGTCGCTGCACCCGTGCCTCTGCACCACGCGCACCTTGTTGGTCGGGCGGACGGCTTGGAGCGCCTCGATACATTCCTGGACGAGGCCAGGCCAGCTGTCCGCGCACATGATCCGTAAGGCCCACACGTGCTTGTCCCGGTCGCCGACCCAGCAGATGCAGCCGTCGCCGAGATAGAGGCCCAGCAGGTAGGCATAACTGCCTGCAGGAGAGGGAGGATGGGGCTGCGACGCGCAGCGGGGGCACGTGCCGGTCATGGGAGAGTCGTGGGTAGGCCGATTGCGCCACCGGCTGATGGTGGTCCGACTGAGGCCAGTCTGGCGGCTCGCCTCGCCAATGCTGATCCCTGATGCGAGCAAACGGAGCGCTTCGTCACGGATGGCGAGATCGTACATGCGAAGAGTGTTGCATCCAGGTGCGACAAAACCGCCCGGCGGAGAGAACCGAGCGGTTGGTCAGTGCCCCGGGTGGGATTCGAACCCACACTGAATGGATTTTGAGGCCATCTTCTCTGCCGTTGGAATACCGGGGCATTTCCGGATTTATGGTGCATCCTAGCGCCGAGCTAGATCGCCTGCTGGCCGCCAGCGTCGCTCTAATGTACCGGACATCGGTACTCTTCTGCTCGTGAGTACGCAGCGGCGAGTAGTGATCGCGGAAGACGAGGCCCTGATCCGCCTCGACCTCAAGGAGATGCTCCAGGAGGACGGCTACGTCGTCGTGGGCGAGGCCGGGGACGGTGAGCAGGCGATCCGGCTGGCCGCCGATCTGAGGCCGGACCTCGTGATCCTGGACGTGAAGATGCCCGTGCTCGACGGCATCTCGGCGGCCGAGCGGATCGCGGCCGAGCGGATCGCCCCGTGCCTGATCCTGACCGCGTTCTCCCAGCGTGACCTGGTCGAGCGGGCCAGGGACGCGGGGGCGATGGCCTATCTGGTCAAGCCGTTCACGAAGGCGGATCTGGTGCCGGCGATCGAGATGGCGGTCAGCAGGCACGAGGAGATGGTGGCGCTGGCGTCCGAGGTGTCGAGCCTGTCGGAGCGGCTGGAGACCAGGAAGCTGGTGGAGCGGGCCAAGGGTCAGCTGATGACGCAGCACGGCTGGAGTGAGCCGCAGGCGTTCAGGTGGATCCAGAAGGCGTCGATGGATCGGCGGTTGAGCATGCGTGAGGTTGCTCAGATCGTTATAGATGACGCGGCCGAGCGGGGCTGAATAAGGCCTATATCAAGTCTTTTGGGCCGGTGGGTTGTGGTGTGGTCACGAGTGGGCATCCAACCGGCTTCGAGTGCTTTTCGTGGGAGGTGTCCCGGCGCGTAACTGATGGGCGGACAGAAGGTCCGCTCATCTCGAACGGAGACGCTTTCGATGATCCGTATTTCCCGCACGCCGGTCGCCGCCACAGCGATCCGCGTACCGGTGCTCGCCGCCGCCCGCTTACCGGTCGCCGTCACGGCGGCGTGTCTGGTGCTGGTCGCGTGCTCGGGCGGAGGCACGACCGCCGCCCCCGCCGGGTCCGCCTCGGCTTCGTCCTCCTCGGCCGGGGCCGCGAAGAAGGGGGACGGCACGCTGACGATCGGCACGGTGCTGCCGCAGACGGGTTCGCTCGCGTATCTGGGCCCGCCCATGTTCACGGGTGTGAACCTGGCGCTCAAGGAGGTGAACGAGGCGGGCGGGGTGCTCGGCAAGCCGGTCACCAAGTACGACACGGACTCGGGTGACACCACCACGAACATCGCCTCGCAGTCGGCCGACAAGCTGCTGACGCAGAAGGTGGACGCGATCGTGGGCGCGGCGTCGTCGTCGGTGTCGGAGTCGATCATCGACAAGATCACCCGGGCGGGGGTCGTGCAGTTCTCGCCGGCGAACACGTCGGACAAGTTCACCACGATCAACGACCGGGGGCTCTATTTCCGTACGGCGCCGCCGGACAAGCTGCAGGGCCGGGTGCTGGGTGACCTGGTGGTGGGCGACGGCAACGACACGGTGGGCATCCTGGCCATGCAGGACTCGTACGGGACGGGTCTGGCGGATCAGGTGCAGAAGACGATCACGGACGGTGGTGGCGAGGTCGTGGAGCGGGTGGACTACGACCCGAAGGCGGCCGACTTCTCCGCGGACGTGGCCAGGATCAAGGCGAAGAACCCGAAGGGCATCGTGCTGATCGGGTTCGAGGAGACGGCGAAGGTCGTGGCGGAGCTGGTCAAGCAGGGTCTGACGGCGGACAGGCACAAGTGGTACATGGTGGACGGCAACATGTCGAACACCAACTTCGTCAGGGCCCCGAAGGGCACGCTCAAGGACGTCAAGGGCACGCTGCCCGGCGCGGCGGCGCCCGAGGCGTTCCAGAAGAAGCTGCTGGCGGTCAATCCCAAGCTGACCGAGTTCACGTACGCGGCGGAGTCGTACGACGCGGTGACGCTGATCGCGCTGGCGGCCGAGGTGGCCAAGGACGACTCGGGGGCGGCCATCGCGGCGAACCTGGTGGCCGTGAGCAAGTCCGGCGAGAAGTGCACCGGTTTCAAGGAGTGCGTGGACCTGCTGAAGGCCGGCAAGGACATCGACTACGAGGGCGTCAGCGGGCCGGTCGACTTCAACGAGGTGGGCGACCCGTCGGTGGCGACGATCGGGGTCTACCAGTACAGGGCGGACAACACGTTCGACGCGGCGAAGGCGGTCGAATATCGCCAGGGCAACATCGCGGGCTGAGGAGCGCCCATCACACCCCAGATCAGGAAATTTCCGGATCTGGGGTGTGTCGTGTCTGACAGGACCGTAACTCACACGAAACACATCATTACCATCAGTGTTTGTGACATTACGAATCCGCATAAAAGCCGCGTAAGAACTCCCCATCACCTGTTCGAACAGGCATGCTGAGCTCGGAAAACCCAGCGAAGGTGATCGTTCCTTCGTTGAGATAGGGGGAGTCTCTTTTATGATCCGCATTGCTCCAACGGGGCGCGTGCTGGCCGTCGCGGCCGCGGCGAGCCTGGCTCTGACGGCCTGTGGCGGTGGCGGCGGCGACACGGCCGCGAAGCAGTCCGAGTCGGCGGCCCCGTCCACGGCGGCCTCCTCGGCGCCCGCGGCGAAGGGCGACGGCACGCTGACCCTCGGCACCGTGCTGCCGCAGACGGGCTCGCTCGCGTTCCTCGGCCCGCCCGAGTTCGCCGGCGTGGACCAGGCCGTCAAGGAGATCAACGAGGCCGGTGGCGTGCTCGGCAAGCCGATCACCAAGGTCCACACGGACTCGGGTGACACGAGCACGAACATCGCCTCGCAGTCGGTGGACAAGCTGCTGGCCCAGAAGGCCGACGCCATCATCGGCGCCGCGTCGTCGTCGGTGTCGGAGTCGATCATCGACAAGATCACGGGTGCGGGCGTGGTGCAGTTCTCGCCGGCCAACACCTCCGACAAGTTCACCACGATCAGCGACAAGGGCCTGTACTTCCGTACGGCGCCGCCGGACAAGCTCCAGGGCCGCGTGCTCGGCGACCTGATCGCCGCCGACGGCAACGACACCATCGGCATCCTGGCCATGCAGGACTCCTACGGCTCCGGCCTGGCCGACCAGGTCACCAAGACCGCCGAGGAGGCCGGCGCCAGCGTCGTGGAGCGGGTCGACTACGACCCGAAGGCGGCCGACTTCTCCGCCGACGTGGCCAAGATCAAGGCGAAGAACCCGAAGGCGATCGTGCTGATCGGCTTCGAGGAGGGCGCCAAGGTCGTGGCCGAGCTGGTCAAGCAGGGCCTGACGACGGACAAGTACAAGTGGTACATGGTGGACGGCAACATGTCGAACACCAACTACCAGAAGATGCCCAAGGGCACGCTCAAGGGCGTCAAGGGCACCATCCCCGGCGCCGAGGCGCCCGAGGAGTTCAGGAAGAAGCTCGTCGAGCTCAGCCCCAAGCTGAGCGACTTCACGTACGCGGCCGAGTCGTACGACGCGGCGAACCTGATCGCCCTCGCCGCCGAGGCGGCCAAGGACGACTCCGGCGCGTCCATCGCCGCCAAGCTGCCCGAGGTGAGCAAGGGCGGCGAGAAGTGCAAGAGCTTCAAGGAGTGCGTCGACCTGCTCAAGGCCGGCAAGGACATCGACTACGACGGCCTCAGCGGCCCGGTCGAGTTCAACGACGCCGGTGACCCGGCGGTGGCCACGATCGGCGTCTACCAGTACGGCGACGACAACAAGTACCCCGGCAAGGCGCTGGAGTACCGTACCGGCAAGATCGAGGGCTAGGAGCCCAAGCCGCACGTCTTCATCGCCCAGGGGATGAGGCGGTCCTGCAGCGGCTTGGGCGGCACCACGATGACCACGCGCTCCTGACCCCCGTCGATGCTGGCCCGCACGGGGAACAGGAAGGCCTTCTTGGCCTCGGCGAACGCGTGGGGGTCGCAGCGGCCGGGGGTGAGCGCGATCGGCACCTCCAGCCGCTGCCGACCGGCGGCCAGCACGCCCAGGGGCCGGTGCTCGGGCGTGACGATGAAGTGGGTGGTCCCGCCCATGTCGGTCACGGTGACGGCGCCGTTCCCGCGCCGGGTGATCACCAGGGTGCCCCGCATGGCCTTGTCGATGTCCTTCCACTCCGGGCCGAACTCGATGTCCGCCGCCTCCTTGATCAGGAACTCCGAGCACTCGTCGCGCAGCAGCCTGGCCAGCAGCGGGTCGGGGTGGGGGACGGTGAAGACCACCTTGCGCGGCGGCTCGGAGCCGGTGCTGACGTGCGCCACGACCGTGGCCGGCTGGACCTCGGGCAGCCCCTGGGGGAGGCAGTTGGCGGGCCCGTACGTGATGCGCAGGTCCGTCCGCTCGGTCTTCTTGAGGGTGGCGTCGGTCCGTTGCGCCGGCAGGGTTTTGAATGACGGCGTGACCAGCTGGACGTCGGCGAAATAGACCGGTGTGTCCGTGGTATTGCGGACGGCCACCTCCAGCGCGTGCACGGGCTCGTCCGAACGCCATTGCGCCAGTGAGACGGATACGCCCGCCGGGGGTGTCGCGGGTGGCGGCGAAGGCCGTTCGGAGGCGGCGCAACCGGCGAGGAGGAGCACCATGGCGAGGGGGACCGTAAAGCGCTTCACTCGATGCAGATTAAGCGCGCTTGCCCAGGTCCGTAAGTTGAGGACTGATTACGACTCCGCATCCAAGTGCCGACAGTTCCCCAGTGCATCTGGTTGGAGCATGCAGCAGTTTTATACGTTTCCTGCATTCGTTCGGGAACGCTCGGCGGTGCTGACCGATCCCGGCCTGGAAATGAAGGAGACACTTCATGATCCGCATTGCTCCCGTGGGGCGGGCGCTGGCTGTCGTGGCTGCCACCAGCCTCGCCCTGACAGCCTGCGGCGGTGGCGGCGGCAACACCGCCACGCAGACGTCAGAGTCTGCCGCCGCGCCGTCGTCGTCGGCGCCCGCCGCGGCGAAGGGCGATGGCACTCTCACCATCGGCACCCTGCTGCCCCAGACCGGTTCGCTGGCCTTCCTCGGCCCGCCCGAGATCGCGGGAGTCGACGCCGCCGTCAAGGAGATCAACGAGGCCGGTGGCGTGCTCGGCAAGCCGATCACCAAGTACGACACCGACTCGGGTGACACCACCACCAACATCGCCTCGCAGTCGGTGGACAAGCTGCTGGCGCAGAAGGCCGACGCCATCATCGGCGCCGCGTCGTCGTCGGTGTCGGAGTCGGTGATCGACAAGATCACCGGTGCGGGTGTGGTGCAGTTCTCGCCGGCGAACACGTCGGACAAGTTCACCACGATCAACGACAAGGGCCTGTACTTCCGTACCTCGCCGCCCGACAAGCTGCAGGGGCGTGTGCTGGGTGACCTCGTGGTGGCCGACGGCAACGACACGGTGGGCATCCTGGCCATGCAGGACTCCTACGGCACGGGTCTGGCCGACCAGGTCCAGAAGACGGTCACCGACGGCGGTGGCGAGGTCGTCGAGCGGGTCGACTACGACCCCAAGGCGGCCGACTTCTCCGCGGACGTGGCCAAGATCAAGGCCAAGAACCCCAAGGGCATCGTGCTGATCGGGTTCGAGGAGACCGCGAAGGTCGTGGCCGAGCTGGTCAAGCAGGGCCTGCCCGCCGACAAGCACAAGTGGTACATGGTGGACGGCAACACGTCCAACACGAACTACGTGAAGATGCCCAAGGGCACGCTCGACGGCGTCAAGGGCACGATCCCGGGTGCCGCGGCCCCCGAGGAGTTCGAGAAGAAGCTCCTGGCCGTCAACCCCAAGCTCCAGGACTTCAGCTACGCCCCCGAGTCCTACGACGCCGCCAACCTGATCGCGCTGGCGGCCGAGGCCGCCAAGAGCGACGCCGGCACGGACATCGCGGCCAAGCTCGCCGAGGTGAGCAAGGGCGGCGAGAAGTGCAAGAGCTTCAAGGAGTGCGTGGACCTGCTGAAGGCCGGCAAGGACATCGACTACGAGGGCGTCAGCGGCCCGGTCGAGTTCAACGAGGCCGGTGACCCGTCCGTGGCCACCATCGGCATCTACCAGTACGGCGCCAACAACAAGTACGCCACCAAGGCACTCGAGTACCGCACCGGCAACATCGCCGGCTAGTACCGCCGCCTCACACGGAAGGGCCCGGCCGCCATGGCCGGGCCCTTCTCGTCGCTACTTGCAGCCCGCCACGATCTGGTCGGCGGCCACGCGGTACTGCTTGAGCAGCGCCACCTGCCGCTCCCGGGGCACGTCGTTCCTGGACAGGCCGGCGGTCGTGGTCTTGATCGTCTGTACGGCGTCCTTCAGCGAGTCGGGCAGCCGGTCGCCGAACTCCAGCGTGATCCCGCGCAGCTCCGCCAGGCGGCCGATCACGGCGTCCTCGAAATATTGCCGGTCCTCCTGACCCTTCGGTTTCAGCATGAGGTTGGCGTACCCGATGGCCGAGACCACGCGGGCGCAGGGGCTGTCGGTGGGATCGCCGCCGGTGCTGTATTTGGACGCGGACGAGGCGTTGCCCTGGCAGCCGACGAGCAGGACGGGAAGCATGAGCGCGACTGTCGCTAAACGTTTCACAACGCACATTAAAGAACGGCGAAGGGGCCCATGGGAGCCCCTTCGCCGTTCTCGATCGTCTTACGCCTTGGCCAGCGTGCCGAGGTACAGCTCGATGACCTTGGGGTCGTTGGCGAGCTGCCGACCGGTGCCGGTGTAGGCGTTGCGGCCCTGGTCGAGGACGTAGCCGCGGTGGCAGATCTGCAGGCAGCGCCGCGCGTTCTGCTCCACCATGATCACCGTCACGCCCGCCTTGTTGATCTGCTGGGCCTGGATGAACACCAGGTCCTGCAGCTTGGGCGACAGGCCCGCCGACGGCTCGTCGAGCAGGAGCACGGACGGCTCGGTCATGAGGGCCCTGGCCATCGCGACCATCTGCCGCTCACCGCCGGACAGGGAGCCGGCGCGCTGCTTGCGCCGCTCCTTGAGCGCGGGGAACAGCTCGGCCACGAACTCGAAGCGCTCCTTGAACTTCCCCGGCACCTGGAAGGCGCCCATCTCGAGGTTCTCCTCGATGGTGAGGCTGGGGAAGACGTTGTTGGTCTGCGGCACGTAGCCGACGCCGCGGGCGACCAGCGAGTGCGCCTTCATGTTCGTGATGTCCTCACCCTTGAGCAGCACGGTGCCGCTGCGGATGGTGACCAGCCCGAACATGGCCTTGAGCAGGGTCGACTTGCCGGCGCCGTTGGGGCCGATGATGCCGATCAGCTCGCCCTCTTTGACGTAGAGGTCGGAGCCGTTGAGGATGTTGACGCCCGGCAGGTAGCCGGCGATCAGCTCGTCGCACCTCAGCACGGCGTCCTCGGCGCCTGCCAGGTGGTCGCCGCGGTCGGTGACGGCCGCCTTCGACTGGGCCGGCTCAGGGACGGTCACTTCTGCGTCTCCTCTTCGATCTCGGCCTCCAGCGCCGCCTCGGCCTCGTGAAGCTGGGCCTCCAGCTCGGTCTCCGAGAGCGGCGCGTCGTGGTGGGCGCCCAGGTAGGCGTCGATCACGCGCTCGTCGGACATGATCGTCGAGGGCGGGCCCTCGGCGATGACCGCACCCTGCGCCATGACGATCACCCAGTCGCTGATGTCGCGGACCATGTCCATGTCGTGCTCCACGAACAGCACCGTCATGCCCTGCTCGCGCAGGTCCTTGACGTGGCCGAGCAGCGACTGCGTCAGCGCCGGGTTGACCCCGGCCATGGGCTCGTCGAGCATGACCAGCTCGGGCTGGACCATGAGCGCGCGGGCCATCTCCAGCAGCTTGCGCTGGCCGCCCGACAGGGATCCGGCGAAGTCGTCGCGCTTGGCGTCGAGCTTGAACCGCTCCAGCAGCTCCTCGGCCCGTACCGTGATCTCGTCCTCCTGGCCGCGCCACAGGCTCGGGATGAGCGCGCGGAAGAAGCTCTCGCCCTTCTGCTGCTGGGCGCCCAGGCGCATGTTCTCCATGACCGTCAGCCGGGACAGCGCCTTGGTGAGCTGGAACGTGCGCACCATGCCGGCGCGCGCCACCTTGTGCGCGGGCACGCCGTTCATGGACTTCCCGTTGAACGTCCACGAGCCGGAGTCGGCCGTGTCGAACCCGGTGAGCTGGTTGAAGAACGTGGTCTTGCCGGCGCCGTTGGGGCCGATCAGCGCGGTGATGGAACCGCGCTGGATCTCGACGTGTCCGACCTCGACCGCGGTCAGGCCGCCGAAGCGGCGCACGACGTTGTCCACCACGAGGATGGGGTCGGGCTTGGGCACGCCGGGATCGCGCGCCAGGTCCTTGAACGCCGCCAGGGCGGCCGCCTTGCGCTCGGTGGTGGTGGTTTCAGCGTGCATCGATTGCTATCTCCCTCTTGTCACCGAAGACGCCCTGTGGCCGGAAGACGAGCAACAGGATGAGGCCAAGACCCACGATGATGTAGCGGAAAGCGCCCACCTGGTTGGTGTCCATGAACGTGATGTACCCGGCGCCGACCGCCTCGGTGAGCACACCGTAGATGAAGACCAGCAGCACCCAGAAGATCATCGAGCCGACGACCGGGCCGAGCACCCGGGCCGCGCCGCCGAGGATGACCATGGTGTAGACGTAGAAGGTCGTCTCGGTGCCGAAGACGTCCGGCTGCACGGAGGCGAAGGCCAGGCCGTAGATGAAGCCGCCGAGCGAGCCGATGACGCCGCCCAGGATGAGCGACTGCATCTTGTACGAGAAGACGCTCTTGCCGAGGCTGCGCACGGCGTCCTCGTCCTCGCGGATGGCCTTGAGCACGCGGCCCCACGGGCTCTTCATGAGCAGGTAGACGATGCCGCAGCAGATGGCGATCAGCGCCCAGCCGACGACCATCACCCACAGGACCCGGTTGTTGAAGAAGATCGGCACCGGGCCGAGGTTGAAGCCGTAGTCCCCCTCGGAGAACGGGTTGAGGGCGTAGAAGCCGTCGGAGAAGCCGCGCTGGCCGTCGGAGCCGCCGAAGACCGACTTGAAGGCCACCGAGCGGAAGACGAGCCTGATGATCTCGGCCGCCGCGATGGTGACGATGGCCAGGTAGTCGGCGCGCAACTGCAGCGTCGGGATGCCCATGAGGATCGCCAGCAGCACGGCGGCGGCGAGGCCGACGATGATGCCGATCCAGAACGGCAGGCCCATGACGGTGACGGTGACCGCCAGGCCGTAGCCGGCCACGCCCATGAACGCGGCCTGGCCGAAGTTGAGCAGGCCCGTGTAACCGAAGTGGATGTTGATGCCGATGGCCGCGAGGGCGTACAGCACCGTGTCCACGCCGATGGCGGACTTGAGCGTGGTGCTGATGATCGTGATCCAGTCCATTCTGATCCTCCCCCGATCAGCCGATCCGCTCGCGGCGGCCCAGGATGCCCTGTGGCCGGACGAGGAGCACGATGATGAGTACGCCCAGCGCGCCGACGCTCTTGAGCTCCGGCGGCACCCACAGGGTGGAGACCTGGATGAACAGGCCCACCACCAAGGAGCCGACCAGCGCGCCGAACGCGGTGCCGAGCCCGCCGAGCGTCACACCGGCGAAGATGAGCAGCAGGATGTCCTGGCCCATGGTGTATTTGAGGCTCTGCGACAGGCCGAGCATGATGCCCGCCAGCGCGGCGATGGCGCCGCCCGTGGTCCAGATGATCCGGATGACCTGGTCGACGTTGATGCCGGACGAGGCCGCGAGCGCGGGGTTGTCGGCCACGGCGCGGGCCGCCTTGCCGGTGCGGGTGCGCATCAGGGCCAGGCCGACGATGATCAGGACCGCGAGCTCGATGCCCATGGCGACGAAGTTCTTGGGTGCGGCCGTGATGGGGCCGACCTGGATGCCGGGCTGGGCCGTGTACTGGGCGAAGGCCTCGTTCTGGCCGCCGAAGAAGATCAGGAACACGTACCGCAGGAACAGCGCCACGCCGATCGAGATGATCATCATGGCGATGGTGCCGGTGCCGCGCCTGCGCAGCTGGCCCCAGAACAGGCGGTCCTGCAGGTAGCCGAGCATGCCGCCGACCACGACCGCGATGATGGCGGCCGGGATGATATGCAGCCCGAAGCCCACGTTGAACGCGTAGGCGAGGATCGCGCCGAGCGTGACCAGCTCGCCGTGGGCGAAGTTGGTCAGGCCGGTCGTGCCGTAGATGAGCGACAGACCGAGCGCGGCCAGGGCGATGATCAGGCCGAGGTTCAGGCCCTCGAAGGTCAGCTGCGCGGCCGTCGTCCAGAACGAGCTCTCGCCGCCGCTCTCCTGCTGCTGCCCGGGAGCGCCCTTGGCCTGGAGGGCGAACAGGACCGTCGAGCAGTTGCCCTCGAAGACGGTCGGCGTGCGGACATTGTTGCCGCCACGCACCTCCGCGTTCTTCGGAAGACTGCTGACATCCAAGGTGACCTTGTACTTACCGGGCTTGTCGACCGGAACGTCCCAAGTGCCTTGTGCGTTGCTCGTGACCTCCTTAACGGGTTGTCCGCTCTCGGTGGTCACGGCGATTTTGGCGCCGTTCACTGGCTGGCCTTGGAGTTTGAGTGTTCCCCTCAGTCCCTGGCAGTCGGCGGGCCCCGCGTGAGCGGGGCTGGCCAGCAGGAAGACGAGTCCACCCAGGAAGGCCGTGAACGCGATCACGGCTCTGCGCAATGGTGCTCCCTCAAGTAGGTCAAGGCGGGGTTGTAACCCCTCCATCTCGACACGCGCGCATCGCAGGCACAACTGGGATGCTGTGGCGGGAGCTTATTCTGGTGACGCCCGGTTCAGTATCGTTCGTCACCAATTAGTGACATGTGTGTGTCGCTGATGTGAGCAAACAACAAGCCAGGTCAGGGGCTAAATCGCCGTAGACGCCTGGCGGCTCGGCGCACGAATCCGTAACGATCGCCGTAAAACGTGGACGAGCCCGCGCGGGCGGCCTTTGGGACCGTGTAGGGCTTCCCCGGCCGCACACGTTTTCTACTGGGCCACCCCGCGGGCTCGCGTTCGGACCACCGTATCGACCTACGGGCGCGGCGCGCAAAGGGACAGGAGTTTCACCTGTCGCGCAACATGCACGTGAGACGAGAGGTGCACACGAGTTTTCCCTGCTCGTCGGTGATCTCGATGCCGTACGTCGCCAGCGTCCGGCCGCCGTGCAGCCTGGTCGCCACGCCCGTGACGTGCCCGGCGGTCGCCGAGCGGTGGTGGGTGGCGTTGATCTCGATGCCCACGGCGATGCGCTCCGGACCCGCGTGGATGGCGGCAGCCACCGAGCCCAACGTCTCGGCCAGCACCGCCGAGGCCCCGCCGTGCAGCAGGCCGTAGGGCTGGGTGTTGCCCGCGACCGGCATGCGGCCCACGACCCGCTCGGGGCCGGCCTCGAGGAACTCGATGCCCATGCGGTCGGCCAGCGTGCCCTCGTGCAGGGCGCCGAGCACCGAGAAGTCCAAGGGGTTGGTCTGCGTCAAAGGGACGTCTCCACTCTTCCGAGCTCAGGTTTTCTGTCGCAGACGCAGACTAGGCTGCGTGTGTGCCGAAGAGTGAAGTGACCCCCAGCCGCCCGCGCCTGTTGCTGCTTGACGGGCATTCCCTGGCCTACCGCGCTTTCTACGCGCTCAAGGACGCCAACCTGATGACCACCGATGGTCAGCACACCGAGGCGGTCTACGGGTTCACCTCGATGCTGACCAACGTCCTGCGCGACGAGCAGCCGACCCACGTGGCGGTGGCCTTCGACAGGTCGGAGCCGACGTTCCGCCACGAGGCCTACTCCGAGTACAAGGCCAACCGGAGCGAGACGCCGGAGGACTTCCGCGGTCAGATGCAGCTCATCTACGAGCTGCTCGACATCCTGCGCATCCCACACCTGTCCAAGGCGGGCTTCGAGGCCGACGACCTCATCGCCACGCTCGCCACCCGCGCGGCCAGGGAGGGCATGGACGTGCTGATCGTCACCGGCGACCGCGACGCGCTGCAGCTGGTCAACGAGCACGTCACCGTCCTGATGACCCGGCGCGGCATCAGCGACATGACCAGGTTCACCCCCGATGCCGTGGTCGAGAAGTACGGCCTGACGCCGGAGCAATATCCCGACTTCGCCGCCCTGCGCGGCGACCCCAGCGACAACCTCCTGAGCATCCCGAGCGTGGGCGAGAAGACCGCCGCCAAGTGGGTGCGCGAGTTCGGCTCGCTGACCGCGCTGGTCGACCGGGTCGACGAGGTCAAGGGCAAGGTCGGCGACAAGCTGCGCGAGCACGTCGCCCAGGTGCTGATGAACCGGCGCCTCACCGAGCTGCTGCGCGACGTCTCGCTCGACGTCGACCTCGGCGACCTCACACAGGGCGTGTGGGACCGCGAGGAGATCAACAAGCTGTTCGACTCCCTGCAGATCCGCGGCGAGCTGCGCGAGCGCGTCTTCAAGGTGCTCGGCAGCGGCGAGCAGGAGCCCGAGCAGGGCTTCGAGGTCGAGACCGTGCTGCTCGGCCCCGACCGGGTGGCCGGCTGGCTGTCGGCGATGCCCGCGGGCCGGGCCGGGCTGGCCTTCAAGGGCGCCTACGGCAGCGGCACCGGCCGCATCGACGCCATCGCCGTCGCCTCGCCCGACGGCACCGCCGCCCACATCGACCCCGTCAAGCTCACCGAGGCCGACGAGGCGGCCCTGCGGGCCTGGCTGGGCGACGAGAGCCGCCCCAAGGCCGTCCACGACGCCAAGGGGCCCATCCTGGCGCTCTGGGCGCAGGGCATGGACCTGCGCGGCCTGAGCTGCGACACCGCGCTGGCGGCCTACCTGGCGATGCCGGGGCAGCGCACGTTCGCGCTCGAGGACCTCGCCAGGCGCTACCTCCACCGCGACCTGCGGGCCGAGGAGGAGTCCACCGGGCAGGCCGCGCTGTTCGGCGACGACGAGGACGCTCCGGCCAAGGACCTCGCGCTGCGCGCCCACGCCGTGCGCGAGCTGGCCGACTCCCTGGAGACCTTCCTGGCCGGGCGCGGCGGCACCCAGCTCCTGGCCGACGTCGAGCTGCCCCTGCTGACCGTGCTGGCCGAGCTGGAGCGGGCGGGCATCGCCGTCGACGGCCAGTACTTCACGGGCCTGGAGGCCGAGTTCGGGGCCGCGGTCAAGCACGCCGTGGAGGAGGCCCA
Organism: Nonomuraea sp. NPDC052116; assembly: GCF_040680035.1. Lineage (NCBI taxonomy): Bacteria > Bacillati > Actinomycetota > Actinomycetes > Streptosporangiales > Streptosporangiaceae > Nonomuraea > Nonomuraea sp. NPDC052116. The sequence goes on from NZ_JBFAWA010000046.1 coordinate 56,919, forward strand.
CCGCTCCGTCGGCGAGCAGTTCAACCTGGGCTCGCCCAAGCAACTGCAGGAGATCCTCTTCGTCCGGCTCAACCTCCCCAAGACGAAGAAGATCAAGACCGGCTACAGCACCGACGCCGACCAGCTCGCCTGGCTGGCCACGCAGACCGAGCACGAGCTGCCGACGATCATGCTGCGCCACCGCGACCAGCAGAAGCTGCGCACCACCGTCGAGGGCCTGATCAAGGAGATCTCCGACGACGGGCGCATCCACACCACGTTCAACCAGATCATCGCCGCCACCGGCCGCCTGTCCTCCGAGAAGCCCAACCTGCAGAACATCCCGATCCGCACCGCCGAGGGCCGCCGGATCCGGCAGGGCTTCGTGGTCGGCGAGGGCTACGAGACGCTGCTGACGGCCGACTACAGCCAGATCGAGCTGCGCATCATGGCCCACCTGTCGGGCGACGAGTCGCTGATCGCGGCGTTCGAGTCGGGCCACGACTTCCACCAGGCCACCGCCGCGCGCGTGTTCAACCTGCCGCCCGAGCAGATCGACGGCGAGCTGCGGGCCCGCATCAAGGCCATGAACTACGGCCTGGCCTACGGCCTGTCCGACTTCGGGCTGTCCGGCCAGCTCAACATCCCGGTCGCGGAGGCGCGGGCGCTGAAGGAGGAATACTTCACCGAGTTCGGCGGCGTGCGCGACTTCCTGCAGGCCATCGTCCAGCAGGCGCGCACCGACGGCTACACCGAGACGATCATGGGTCGCCGCCGCTACCTGCCCGACCTCACCAGCGACAACCGCCAGCGCCGCGAGATGGCCGAGCGGATGGCGCTCAACGCCCCCATCCAGGGCTCGGCCGCCGACATCATCAAGGTCGCCATGCTCAACGTCCACCAGGCCGTCCGCGAGGAGAAGCTGGCCTCCAGGATGCTGCTGCAGGTCCACGACGAGCTGGTCTTCGAGGTCGCGCCAGGGGAGCTGGAGCGGCTCGAGCGGCTCGTGCGCGACCAGATGAACGCCGCCTACCACCTGCGCGTCCCGCTGGAGGTCTCCGTGGGCGTCGGGCGTACGTGGGAGGACGCCGGGCACTGACTGATCATCTTTTTCGACTAACCTGGAGGAAATTTCACTAGGCGGCCAGGAGCTCTGTGCGGATTTCAGCGTCCCTCACGCGGGTCATCGGCATCGCCAACGTGGTGGTGGTAACGGTGGCCGTCGTCGGCCTGAGCCTCTTACCGTCCGAGCAGCGCCCGCACGCCGAGCCGAAAGACGTGGCCAAGGTTCAGGGCAGCGTCGCACCGCCGAGCCAGACGCCGGTGGGCGAGCCGCCCGGGGTCGTGGCCACACCCGAGTTCGCCCGGCAGGTGCACGCCAACGAGGCCGGGCTGGTGCCGGTCCTGATGTACCACCGGATCCTCCGCAAGCGGCTGGCCTCGATCGACAGGACGCCCGACCAGCTCAGGAAAGAGCTGGAGAAGCTGGCCAAGCAGGGCTACGTGCCGATCACCGCCAGAGACTTCGTCACCGGCGACATCAAGGTGCCGGCGGGGAAGTTCCCGGTCGTTCTGACGTTCGACGACGGGCACCCGAGCCACTTCGCGCTCGACGCGAACGGCAACCCCAAGGCCGGCACGGCCGTGGCCGTCCTCCAGGAGGTGGCCGGGAAATACCCGGGGTTCCGGCCGGTCGCCACCTTCTGGATCAACAGGGAGCCGTTCGGGCTGACCGACCGGGAGTCCCAGGCGGTCGCCGTCAAGTGGCTGGTCGACCACGGGTACGAGGTGGCCAACCACACCTGGAACCACCCCAACCTGCGCGTGATGCGCAAGAAGAAGGTCCGCGAGCAGATCGTCCGGCTCGAACGCCTGCTCAAGAAGCTCGGCGTGCCGGAGTCGCGGACGATGGCCCTGCCGTTCGGGTCGATGCCCCGGCCGAAGAAGCTCGCCCGTACCGGGTCCTGGGACGGCACCCGGTATGATTTCGCCGGCGTGTTCCTCGCCGGTGCGGAGCCGTCGCTTTCGCCTTACGCGAAAAAATTCGACCGGGGAGCCATCCAGCGCATCCAGAGCAACGGCAAGAAGGGCGAGTGCCGCAAGTGGTGCTCGCAGTACTGGCTGGAATGGCTGAACAAGCACCCCGGCGAGCGCTATGTCTCCGACGGCGACCCGGCCCGCATCTCCATACCGGAGAAACTGCGAGGTAAAATCGACGCCAAGCGCGGACCGCAGGTCAACGCGTATTGATTGCTCCCCGGATTGACCCCGTGGCGATGGTCTCATATGCTGATCGCTGCGCTGTGGGCTCGCGCGCGCCTCAGACGGAGCGGGCTCGCGCTCGGTCACGTCGATGTCGTAATTCCTCGGCTTGATGCGGAAGAGGGCCTGCCGCGCATCCGCCACATCGACATCCTGTCCGCGTTCGGAGCAATTCCACACATGACGTCCAGCACTGAGGCCACCTCGAGCACCCCGCAGGTAGCGGTCAACGACATCGGGTCCGAGGAAGCCTTCCTCGCGGCGATCGACGAGACCATCAAGTACTTCAACGACGGCGACATCGTCGAGGGCACCGTCGTCAAGGTCGATCGAGACGAGGTTCTTCTCGATATCGGCTACAAGACCGAGGGTGTCATCCCCTCGCGCGAGCTTTCCATCAAGCACGATGTCGACCCAGCTGACGTCGTGGAAGTTGGAGAGCACGTCGAAGCCCTGGTCCTCCAGAAGGAGGACAAAGAGGGCCGCCTGATCCTGTCCAAGAAGCGCGCGCAGTACGAGCGCGCCTGGGGCACGATCGAGAAGATCAAGGACGAGGACGGCATCGTCACCGGCACCGTCATCGAGGTCGTCAAGGGTGGTCTCATCCTCGACATCGGCCTGCGGGGCTTCCTGCCGGCGTCCCTCGTGGAGATGCGCCGCGTCCGCGACCTGCAGCCGTACGTCGGCCGCGAGCTCGAGGCCAAGATCATCGAGCTCGACAAGAACCGCAACAACGTGGTTCTGTCGCGCCGCGCCTGGCTCGAGCAGACGCAGTCCGAGGTTCGCCAGACGTTCCTCAACACCCTCCAGAAGGGTCAGGTCCGCAAGGGCGTCGTCTCCTCGATCGTCAACTTCGGCGCCTTCGTCGACCTCGGTGGGGTCGACGGTCTGGTCCACGTGTCCGAGCTGTCCTGGAAGCACATCGACCACCCCTCCGAGGTTGTCGAGGTCGGCCAGGAGGTCACGGTCGAGGTCCTCGACGTCGACATGGAGCGCGAGCGCGTCTCCCTGTCGCTCAAGGCGACCCAGGAAGACCCGTGGCAGCAGTTCGCCCGCACCCACCAGATCGGCCAGGTCGTGCCGGGCCGCGTCACCAAGCTGGTGCCGTTCGGCGCGTTCGTCCGGGTCGAGGAGGGCATCGAGGGCCTGGTCCACATCTCCGAGCTGGCCGAGCGCCACGTGGAGATCCCGGAGCAGGTCGTCCAGGTCGGCGACGAGATCTTTGTCAAGATCATCGACATCGACCTCGACCGTCGTCGCATCAGCCTCTCGCTGAAGCAGGCCAACGAGGGCGTCGGGACCGAGGTCGAGTTCGACCCGACCCTGTACGGCATGGCGGCCACGTACGACGACCAGGGCAACTACATCTACCCCGAGGGCTTCGACCCGGAGACCGGGGAGTGGCTCGAGGGCTTCGACAAGCAGCGTGAGGAGTGGGAGCGGCAGTACGCCGAGGCCCAGACGCGTTTCGAGGCTCACCGGAAGCAGATCGAGGAGGCCCGCAAGGCCGAGGCGGAGGCCGGCGAGGCCGCTCCCTCGTCCTACAGCGGCGAGACGCAGGCTCCGGCCGGCGGCTCCTCCTCCTCGTCGTCGGCTCCGGCCAGCGGCGCGCTCGCCTCGGACGAGGCGCTCGCGGCTCTGCGCGAGAAGCTGGCGGGCGGCCAGAGCTGACCTTCGGGTCCGGCTGAGGCACAGCCTTAACTCCGGAAGGCCCCGTACCGTTCGCGGTGCGGGGCCTTCCGCACGCTCGGCTGCTCTTGCGTCCGCCTTCCGTGTGCCCGGCTGTCCGTGCGCTCGGCCGCCGGGGACCGGGGCGGGAGGCGCTGGGCATCTGGGCACTGGGCGAGAAACGCCGTGGGTGCCACTATGCGCGTCGCGGCACCCGGGGCGGTGGATGACACCGGGGCCACGGCGCTCCGCTCGCACCGTGCCACAGAGGCCCGCACGGAGGCGTCGCAGCCGCGCCGTTGGTGTGCGGCGGCGGAAGGCGGGCGCGTGGTGCGGTGCGGTGCCGTCGGCCCGGCAGCGTCATGGGTGAGGCTCGTGGGGGTGCGGCGGGTGTGGCGTGGGGGGTTCGGGCGAGGCGTTGAGGGGTCGCAGATTTTACCTTGGGTGTTGGCGAGCCCGCCGCCCGCGGCGATCGGCGCTGACAGACTGACCTGCGCTGTTGACACCACGATCGATTCCCAGGGGCGACGCATTGGGCATGGTTCAGCGGGTGATCATCCTTGCCGCAGCCGCGCTGGCGGCCGCGGCCGCCGCTTCGCCGGCGGTGAAGGGCGCGGCCGTTCCCCAGTGGCAGGACTGCGGCGACGGGTTGCAGTGCGCCAAGCTGTCCGTGCCCGTCGACTGGGCCAGGCCGCACGGTCCCCGTACCGAGATCGACCTGGCGAGGATGCCCGCGCAGGACCCGCAGCACAGCCGCGGCTTCCTGGTGGTGAACACCGGATCGGCCTCCACCGTCCAGGCCGTGCGCGCCCGGCCGGAGGGGGTGAGCGAGCTGACCAGGTGGTTCGACGTGGTGCTGGTCGAGCCGCGCGGGCTCGGCGATCGGGGGAGCGCGGCCGCCGTTCAGTGCGCGGTGGCGCAGCCCGACCCGCTGCGCCTCGTCCTCGCCTCGGGACGGGCCGGGTGGCGCGCCTACGCCCGCGACAACGCCGCCTACGACAGGAGCTGCCGCGCCGCCGCCGGACCCGCCTACGACGGGCTCACGTCCTGGCAGGTCGCCCACGACCTCGACGCCCTGCGCGCCGAGCTGGGGGAGCCCCGGCTGCGGTACTTCGGCTCCTCCTACGGGGCCGTGTACGGGCAGGCGTACATGGAGCTGTTCCCGCACCGGACCGGGCGGATGTACCTCGAAGGCGGGCCCGACCACACCGAGCCCGACCTGGCGCAGCGGCTGGCCGACCAGGCACGGGGGGCCGAGCGGCAGCTGTTCTCCTTCCGCGACTGGTGCCGCAGGCACCTGGGGTGCCCGCTCGGCGACGCCGACACCGACGCCGTGGAGGTCTACGACGCCCTGACCCGCCGCACGCCCCTGCACGCGGGCCCCGGGCGTACGGTGAGCTCCCGGCGCCTCGCGGCGGCCGTCCACGCCGGGCTGGCCCCGGGGCGCTGGCCGGAGCTGGCCCGGGCCATGTCCGAGGCCAGGGAGGGCGACGCGACCAGGCTGGCGGCGATGGCCTCCGAGGCGACCAGGCGGGCCTCCGAGGCGACCAAGCAGACCTCTGAGGCGGCCAAGCAGGCGTCCGAGGCGGCCAAGCCGGACAAGGTGAGCGCGCCGGCGGCGCCCGCGACCGTGTCGGGAGCCATGTGGTGCCACGACTTCATGCCCGCCGTGCCCGCCTACCAGCGCTTCCTCGCGATGGAGACGCGCCTGCGCGAGGTGGCGCCGCGCGTGGGATGGGTGAGCGGCCGCTACGAGATCGCGCGATGCCTCGGCATGCCGCGCAAGGGCGCCCCGACCTGGCCCCCGAACGTGCCGGCCCCGCGTCACGGCCCCACGGTCCTGGTCGGGATCGGCCGGCTGGACACCGGCGCCCGGCCCGTGGGGCACATCCCCGGGGCGGTCGTGCTGTCGCACGGCGACGGGCCCGACGCGTACCTGCTCCAGGGGGTCGGCAGGCTCCGCGCCACCTGCCTGCGCACGCACGTGCACGACTACCTCGTCAACGGGACGCTGCCGCAGGAGGACACCGAGTGCCCCGGCGAGCTCACGGCGGGCATGTATCCGTGAGGAGCGGACGGTAGGGTGCTGCGCGTGCTGATCGAACGGGCGACCACGGCGGACGCGGGCGAGATCCTCACCCTGCAGCGGGCGGCCTACGTGAGCGAGGCCCAGCTGTACGGCGACCCGTACATCCCGCCGCTCATCGAGTCGCTGGAGCAGGTCCGCAAGGTCATCGAGGGCGCCGTCGTGCTCAAGGCGCTCGACGCCGGCCGCGTGATCGGGGCGGTGCGCGGGCAGGTGTCCGGCACGACCTGCCTGGTCGGCCGCCTGGTCGTGGCGCCCGACCACCAGGGCCGGGGCATCGGCACGGCGCTGCTGACGGCCCTGCACGAGGCGGTGCCGGAGGCGGAGGCGTTCGACCTGTTCACGGGGCACCTGTCAGGGGCCAACCTCAAGCTCTACCGCCGTCTGGGCTACCGGGAGACAAGCCGGGAGCGGATGGACGATCATCTGACGCTGATCCATCTGCGTATGCGGCCAGATCGATCCCTTCCTCAGCCGTGATCATGACGCGGCCCAGGTCGTCGTCCACCCAGTTCCATCCCCAGCGCCACTCCGAGCCCGCCGGATGGTCGGCGTTGAGCCGGTCGAGCACGCCCTGGAGGGCGGCGGCGGGCACGATGACCTGGTGGCGGCCCCGCCACGGCACGTGCACGGGCGGGTCGACCGGCGGCGTCCCGACCCCGTGCGCGCGCAGCGCCTCGGCCACCGCCGCCGGGTCCACCCCGAACAGGTGCAGCGGCGTCGGCCCCCGGTCCTCCTCGACGTCATAGGCCAGGGCCATGAGCCAGTCCGCCGGCTCCGCCTGCCGGCGGCCCGCGGCCAGCGCCAGGCCGGTCGCGATGCCGTACAGCTTGTAGAAGGCGGGGTTGGCGAAGCCGCCCGCCCCGTGCGCGGGCCTGGCGTGGTGTGGCAGGCATTCGAGCGCGTGCGCGCGGTCCAGCCCCGCCTCGGCCAATACCCGCGCGGCCAGGGACTCGCCGGCCAGCAGGGCGAGCACGACGTGTTGCGGCCCCACCCAGTCGTCCCCGACGGCCGCGGCCTGCTCGTGCGCGGCCCGTACGATCGTCGTCTTCATGTCTACGATGATGACCCCGTAGGCTTTTTCCCGTGTTGAAGACTGGGCTCACAGGCGGTATCGGATCGGGCAAGAGCGAGGTGTCGAAGCGGCTCGCGGCCAAGGGCGCCGTCGTGATCGACGCCGACAGGATCGCCCGCGAGGTGGTCGAGCCGGACACGCCGGGGCTGGCCAGGGTGGTGGCCGCGTTCGGGGAGGGCGTGCTGCGCCCCGACGGCTCGCTCGACAGGGAGAAGCTCGGCTCCATCGTCTTCGCCGACCCCGAGCGGCTCGCCACGCTCAACGCGATCGTCCACCCGCTGGTGGGGGAGCGGGTGGCGGAGCTGCAGAGCCGGGCGGCCGACGACGCGATCACCGTCTACGACGTGCCGCTGCTGGCGGAGAACCACCTGGCTCCCATGTACGACGTGGTCATCGTCGTCGACGCGGCCGACGAGACCCGCATCCGGCGCCTGGCCGAGCATCGGGGCATGCCGGAGGCCGACGCCAAGTCCCGCATCGCCGCCCAGGCCTCCCGCGAGGCCCGGCTGGCGGTGGCCGACATCGTGATCCCCAACGAGGGCTCGCTGGCCGAGCTGGACGCCCGGGTGGACGAGGTCTGGGAGGAGCTGAAGAGGCGCGCCGGCCGCGGCTGACCCGTGCTCAGAAGGGCGAGTCGAGCGGCACCTGCCGCACGCCCGGCAGGTAGGGGTCCAGCTCACCCAGCTCGAACCGGGACATCCCGATCACGTGCCAGAACTGCCCCGCCGGCTCGCCATGGACCTTGTAGCGCCCGTCGGGCGCCAGCGCCGCCCACCCCTCGGCCAGCCCGAGCAGGGTGGCCCGCCGCTCGCCGCCCTCCCAGAGGATCACCACGCCGTCGTCGCCCGCGGTGGCCAGCAGGTCGGCGACCGGGCTGAAGGCCACCGACCACACCCGGCGGGCGTGCCCGGCCAGCGTGTGCCGCGGCCGCCCGGTCGCGGTGTCCCAGACCCGCACCACCAGGTCGTCGCCGCCCGTGGCCAGGCGCTCGCCCGTCGCGTCGAACGCCAGGCTCCACAGCCGCCCCTCGTGCCAGAGCTCGTGCACCAGCCGCGGCTGCCACGGCTGTCCCGGGCGCAGCTCCCACACCATGGCCCGGCCGTCGTTGCCGGCGCTGGCCAGGTGGCGGCCGTCGGGGGAGAAGACCACCGAGTAGACCCGGTCGGTGTGGCCCTTGAGCGTGGCGACCCGGCCGCCGGAGGCCACGTGCCACAGGCGCACGAGCCGGTCGTCGCAGCCCGTGGCCACGTACTCGCCGTCAGGGCTGAACGCGATCGAGCGCACCCGCCCGCGGTGGTCGGCCAGGTGGCCCGCCAGCCGTCCGGTCGGGCGGTACCAGATCTTGACGCTGTCGTCGTCGTTGGCCGTGGCCAGCAGGAGGCCGTCGGGGCTGAACGCCTCGGCCCAGACGTGGTCGGTCTCGGCGCTCAGCTCGCGCTCGTAGTCGCCGGTGACGGCGTTCCAGAAGTGCACGCCGCCGTCGTTGCTGGAGGTGGCCAGCACGGGCCCGGCGGGGGAGAACAGGGCCGAGATGAGCCGGTCGGCCGTGCCGGTGAACTCCCGCAGCCGCCGTCCCGTACGCGGCTCCCACACGCGTACGACGCCGTCGTTGCCGCTGGTCGCCAGCATCGAGCCGTCGGCGCTGAACCTGACGGACGAGATCCGCCGCCCGTGGCCGCGCAGCACCCGCTGGCACTTGCCCGAGCCCGGGTCCCACAGGCGCACGGTGCCGTCGTTGCTGCTGGTGGCGATCTGCTGGCCGTCGGGCCGGAACGCGAACGGCCAGACCGAGCTCCGGTGGCCCGTCAACTCGACCCGCTGGCCGCCGCCGACCGGCTGGAGCCGGAGCACGCCGCCCGAGTCGCCGCTGGCCAGCGCCTGCCCGTCGGGGCTGAAGGTCACCTGGTAGACGGCCGCCGCGTGCGTGGTGTGCACGCCACGGGACTCGCCCGAGGGCTCCCACAGGCGTACGGCGCCGGCCGTGTCGCCGGTGGCCAGCAGCGAGCCGTCCGGCGAGAACGCCACACAGTAGATGCTGCCCGCGTGCCCGCCCAGCACGTGCAGCGGCCGCCACGTGGCGGTGTCCCACAGCCTGACGGTGCCCGCCTCGTCGCCGGTGGCCAGCAGGCGGCGGTCCGGGCTGTGCACGGCGCGGTAGACGCTGCCGCGATGGCCGTCGAGCGTCTCCCTCACCTGCCCGGACGTCAGGTCCCAGACGCGTACGACACCGGCCGCGTCGCCCGTCACCAGCACCGAGTGGCCGAACGACGCCGTGTAGATCGGCGCCTGGTGCCCTTCGAGCGCGTGCGCGAGCCGCCCGGTGGCCGTCTCCCACACGCGTACGATGCCGTCGCCGCCCCCGGCCGCCACCAGGTCGCCGGCCGGGCTGAGGCGTACCGGCCAGACGCCGTCGGCGTGGCCCTTGAGCGCGTGCAGGCACTCGCCGGTGAGGGAGTCCCAGAGCAGGACGGCTCCGTCGCTCGCGCCCGTGGCCAGCAGGTCGCGGGCGCGGGCGAACGTGACCGCGTAGACGCGGCCCCGGTGCCCCTGCAGCGTGCGCACGGGGGCGCCGCCGACGCAGAGCAGCACGCCGCCGTCCTCGTTGCCGATCGCGATCGTGGAGCCGTCGGGGCTGTAGGCGATGGGCTCGGGCAGGCGGCTGGTCTGGAAGTGGTAGCCGTACGGGACGCCGATGCCGGCCGGGGCGAACTCGACCTCCACCGGCTGGCCCGGCACCACCGCCGCGCCGGGCAGGTGGGGCAGCGTGCCGGTCACGTTGATCAGCGAGGCCCGGTGCCAGCGGGCGCCCTCGACCGCCGCGTCGCTCAGGTCCACCCGCGCCAGCCGCGCCCCCGACAGGTCGGCGCCGGTCAGGTCGGCCCCGGTCAGCGTGGCGCCGTCGAGCCGCGCCCCGGTCAGCCTGGCCTCGCGCAGGGTGGCCCGGGACAGGTTGGTGCCCGCCAGGGTGGCCTCGGACAGGTCGGCGCCGGTGAGGTCGACGTCGCTCAGGTCCCTGGCCGACAGGTCCTCGCCCTTGAGGTTCGCGCCGCGCAGGTCGGCCCGGGCCGGGGTGCGCAGCCTGGCCGAGATCTTGACCGCGTTCGCCCGGGACACGTCGTCGCCCGGCGGGTCGGCCGCCCACGCGTGCAGCGCCCGTACGTCGGCCAGGTCGCACAGGAACTCCACGGTCAGCGCCGACAGCGGCCGGCGCGACAGCAGCGCGAAGTTGTCGAGGGCGATGTGGCGGGCGATCAGCCACTCCATCACGGACGCGTGGATGAACCCGAACATCCCGTCCTCGGTCCGCACCAGCAGGCTGCCCGACCCCATCCGGTACGCCGCGTGCGCCGCCGACAGCTGCCCGTCGGACAGATCCGTCAGCGTCTCGCCGATCTCGGTCAGCTCGTCCACGCCCAGCAGCGACTCTCCGGTGTCCCACAGCCGCATCGCCAGCGCCGTCACCGCCTGCCACAGCTCATCGACGGTCAACGCCGTGACCGAGCCGGGGATCCTGGCCCGCCGCTCCTCGAAGGCCAGCCAGGAGCTGAGGATCTCGTCGTACAGCAGCGCGGGGCTGATCGTGTGGCGGGCGCCCGCCACCGTACGCAGCCGGTCGGCGTCGAGGTCGGCGATGAAGGTCAGCATGCGCGGGTTCTGGGCCAGCGCCAGCAGGTCCTTGATCTCGCCCATCAGCGACATGCGCGCGCCGGCCTCGTCGCCGTCGTCGAAGCGGTTGGCCAGGTAGGAGCGGATCTGGTCGTGCGTGAAGTCCTCCACGCTGAGCACTCGCCGCTGCGGCAGCACCCCCACCATCTCGCCGAGCGAGGTCAGCACCTGGCTGTGCGACTTGAAGTGCTGTGTACGGCTGGCGACCACGATCTTGGCCTTGTCCTCGGCCGCCGCCAGCAGCGTGGCCAGGTGATCGGCCGCCCGGTCGAACGTCAGCCGGGTCACCAGCTCGTCGAACCCGTCGAACAGCAGCACGATGCGCCCCTGCCTGAGCAGGTAGCGGAACGCCTTGAGGTCGATGAACTCCTCGCCGTGCCCGGCCAGATGGGCCGCCACCAGCGCGTCCACGGAGTGCGCCTTGTCCAGGGCGCGCAGCTCGATCAGGATCGGCGTCAGGTGCGGCAGCTCGACCGGGATGCGCCGGGCCAGCTCCCGCAGCGCGAACGTCTTGCCGTGGCCGAAGTCGCCGAGCAGCAGCAGGAACCGGCCGTGGTCGGTGGCCAGCAGCCGCATCAGCTCGTCGGTCAGGCCGTGCTTGACCTGGCCGCCCTGGCGGTCGAGCTCGCGGTAGCGCTGCGGCACGTACAGGTCGGGCGGGTAGCGGCGGTCGGCCGTCAGCCTGGCCGTCTGCTCGGCGACGTAGCCGGTCAGGTCGAGCAACCCCTGGAACTCGGTGAAGGTGCGCAGCCGCACCCCCTTGCGCATCAGGTCGTCGCGGACCGCCCGGGAGGCGGGCGGGCCCTGGTAGACCAGTTCGGCGGCCAGACCGGTGGCGTGCGCCTGGCGGACGAAGCCGTCGGCGGTGCTCTCGGTCAGCTCGCCGACGTGCGCGCCGATCATCGTCTGGCGGACGAAACCGTCCTCCGGGTGGGTGACCACGAGGTGCGCGTCGAACCGGCGGATCCTGGCCCGCTCGTGCCTGGCCTCGCAGACCTCGGCGATCCGGTCGAGCAGCAGCTCGACCGGGCTTGGCGCGCGCTCGTCCGGCTTGGGCGCGGGCGGCTCGGGGGCCGGGCTCTCGCCGGTGAAGGTGGCCCGCACGGCCTTCCACCGGTACGGGACCGGCTCCGGCTCGCCCGCGTCGGGCAGCCAGATCCGCAGGCCGTCAGCGGTGATCTCGACCACCTGGTGCCGCCCGGAGCGCGGCGCGGCGATCACTCCCTCGGCCCGGTGGGCGGACCCGCCGTGGAAGAGCAGGTTGAGCCGGTGGGTCAGCAGCCGCTCGAACGTGGGCGCGTCCCGCAGCTCGCCCGGCGGATGCCCGATCGCGCCCAGCCGCAGCCACGCGCCCTCCTCGTACGGCCGCAGCCGCTCGGCGAACCAGGCCGCCTGCGCCTCCCCGAGCTGCGCGTACGCGTCGCGTTCGAGGTGGCTCATCGCCATCGTCGAGTTGAGCCCCGCCACGACCACCTTCAGATCGGGCACCTCGAACAGCGTCCACGGCTGCCCGCCGTCGAACACCCGGTCGTCCAGCCCCTGGTACACCTCGCCGAACAGCCCGGCGAAGTGCCGCCACTTGGGCCAGTAGGGCGGCTGCGGGCTCACGTCGTCGGCCTCGCAGGTCATGAAGTACGCGCTGGCGGCGGCCTTGGTCACGTCACGCGGCCCGGGCAGCAGGATCAGCCGGTGCTGCTCCAGCCCGATCAGCAGCCGCAGGTCGGTCACGAACCGTGTCGCCTGCCCGAACTGCCCCAGGCTGCCCGACTCCGTCAGGTCGCCCGTGACCAGCATGAGGTCGGGACGCGGCATGCCCCGGTCGTACATGGCGGTCAGGTCCGCCCAGATGCGCGCCTGCATGTCCTCGGGAGTGAACGGCTCGCCCGGATCGGGCAATGCCCGGCCGAACCTGGGGCCGCCGATGTGCAGCACGCTGATCGACTCGCGCGCCCGGTCGGCGCTCACCGCCGGGGGGAACTTCGGCGCCGCCACCGGCGTCCGCCGGGCCCTGGCCCGATCGCCCGGCGGCGGCAGCGTCGGGACGGGCACCGGCACCCGGGAGCCGTCGGGGAACGCGGGCGCCGCCGCCGGCTTGGCCCGGCCCGCCATCGCCTCCCGCACCCGGCCCAGCAGCAGCGCCCTGGCCTGCCCGGGGTCGGTGACGCCCAGCAGGTCGACCCAGGTGATCGTGGACAGCAGGCCCTCGAGCTGGACGTCCTCCAGCCTGATCGTGACGAGCTTGTTGGAGGGGTTGTCGGGGTCGGCCCGCAGCGCGGCCTGCCACTCCATCCGGCCGTAGCGGGAGGTCAGGTAGTTGCGCGAGAGCACGGCCACGACCACCTGCGCTTCGCTGACCCCGCGGTCCATGAAGTCGATGAAGTTGGTGCCCGGTACGAAGTCCCACTCCTGGATCATGGTCTTGTAGCCGGCCGCCTCGAGCTCCCAGGCTATCCAGGTGGCCCACGCCGTGTCGGCCGGGGAGTAGCTGACGAAGATCTCGGTCGGCCTGCCGTCACGCGCCATGAGCTCAGTATCCCCTGTGGGGCCGCAGGTTTTCAGCGTGTGGGATCATCTATCGGGTGTGGCGTCTTGGCGTGCTCGACCTGATCAGGATCGGGCTGCTCATACTCGGCGTGGTGTTCGTGGCGACCGGGTTGCTGCCGTGGGAGGACGCGCTCGCCAGCCTGGACGAGATCGGGCCCCTGCTGATCTTCCTGGTCGCGATCATCGTGCTGGCCGAGCTCACCAAGGAAGCCCAGGTCTTCGACGCCATCGCGGCGAGGATGGCGGTGCTCGGACGCGGCAACTACGCCGCCCTTTTCTTTCTTTGCACCGCCTTCGCGTCATTTATCACGATATTTCTGAATCTGGACACGACGGCGGTCCTGCTCACCCCCGTCATGCTCGCCCTCGCCCCCAGGGCCCGCATCGCCGCCCTCCCCCTGGCCATGACCACGATCTGGCTGGCCAACACCGCGAGCCTGCTGCTCCCCGTCTCCAACCTGACCAACCTCCTGGGCATGGAGAAGATCGGCCTGGACGCCCAGGAGTTCGCCGCGCGCATGTGGGCCCCGCAGCTCGCCTCGATCGCGGTGACGATGGCGTTCCTGTGGGTGTTCTACTGGCGCCGCGGCGAGCGGCGCGACCTGCGCTACACCCCGCCGCTGCTGGAGCCGGTGGCCGACCGCGTGCTGTTCGGCGCCGCGTCGGCCGGCTGCCTGCTGTTCATCGCGATGCTGCTGCTCAAGACGCACGTGGCCATCGCCGCCACCGCGGCGGCCGCGATCGTCGTCGTGGCCTTCCTGGTGCGCGCCCGCGACCGCCTGACCTGGAGCCTCGTCCCGTTTCAGCTCGTGATCTTCGTGACGGGGCTGTTCCTGGTGGTGCCCACGCTCAGCAGGCACGGCCTGTCCGACCTGATGACCTGGATGGTCGGAACGGAGGGCGACCCCTACCGCACGGCCGCCGTCGGGGCCGGGCTCTCCAACACCATCAACAACCTGCCCGCCTACAAGGCGGTCGAGACCGTCATCCCGGCCGCCGACCAGGACCAGCTGCTGGCCCTGCTGGCCGGCACCAACGTGGCCCCGGTCATCACGCCGTGGGCGTCGCTGGCCACGCTGCTGTGGTTCGAGTCGTGCCGCCGCCACGAGGTCAAGGTCCCGATGCGCCGCTTCCTGCTGACCGGCACGGGCCTGGCCGTGGCCGGGCTGCTCGCCACCGTGTGGACCCTGGTGCGGTTCAGCTGATCAGGCGGCGGCCAGCGCGTAGGCGCCGGCGACCGCGTCCAGCGCCCAGCGCATCCGCACGACGTACGTCTCGGGGTGGTCGCCGGCCTCCTGCGCCACGTACGCCGCGCACCGGGCCGCGTCGCCGCCGCAGCGGCACAGCCGCTCGTCCACGGCCTCGCGGATCTGGAACGGGGACAGCCGGTCGGACGGCTGCAGAGCGGTCGCGAAGAGCACCTGCGCCAGCTCGGTCGTGGTCATCATGTCGAGCCCCTCTCCCTTGTTCCGTTCTCTCTCAATAGACCTCGAACGGGAGCGGAACTCATCGGCGAAGGACACACATGTTCTGCGGACTTCTCCTCATTCGGGCCGGAGGAGGGCGAGCAGCCCGGGGACGGCCCGGGGATGGGCGGCGACGAAGCTGCGGTCGTCGGCCGTGCCGTCGATGCACTCCTCGAACGGGCCGCCGTCCAGCGCCCTGATCTCGATGCCGGCCTCCCGGGCGAGCAGCGCGCCCGCGGGCAGGTCCACCGCCTCGGCCCGGTAGCCCACGATGCCGTCGATGTCGCCGCGCGCCAGCATCGCCCACGCCAGCAGCGGCGCCCACAGCTGCAGCACCCGCCGCGCGTTGAGCTCCAGCGCCGTGCGCAGCGCGCGTGCGGTCGCGTCGTCCCTGGTCACGCCGTAGCCCTGGGTCCAGGCCAGCAGGGGCCCGTGCGGGCTCGGCGCGTACGGGGGCGCGAGGCGTACCCCGGAGGACGACCCCGCCGGAGCGGACAGCGCCCCCCGCCCGCGGACGGCCGACCACGTCCGGTCGGAGACGGGATCGTGCACCACGCCCAGCACGGGACGCCCGCCCCGGCACAACGCCACGCCCACCACGTAGGCGGGCAGGCCGATCGCCACGTTGTTGGTGCCGTCGAGCGGGTCGACCAGCCACGTCCACTCGCCGCCCGCGGCCCCCACCAGCCCCGACTCCTCGGCGATCACCGTGTGCGACGGGTACGCCGCCAGGATGCGCTCCAGCAGCAGCTTCTCCGAGGCCAGGTCGAGGTCGGTCACCACGTCGCCCGCCTCGCCCTTGGCCCGGACACCGACCACGCCGCTCATGCCTTCCCGGAGCAGCGCCCCCGCGGCCTCGGCGGCTTCGACGGCGACCGTGCGGGCGTGATCCAGGTCCATCGGATGCCTCTCAGGTCAGGTGAGCGGTGATCAGGCGTACGGCCAGCTCGGTCTCGCGGGCGTCCAGCGGCTGCCTGGCCACGTGGTGCGGCCCGCCGCCCAGCGGCCCGAGCGACAGGTCGCGGCTGCCCGGCCGGCCCCGCCCCAGCGCGATCGTGGCCGCCTCGCCGCCCTCCGGCACGACGCTGCTGTGGAAGCGGTCGGCGGCCAGCGTGTACGTGTCGCCGGGGCCGAAGACCTCCACCAGGCCCGTCGCGTGCCGCACGGTGCGACCGGTAGGCGAGATGCGGTCGCCGTCGGCCCCGCTGACCACCTCGAAGACCCGGTGCGTGGCGTCCCGGCCGGCGTCGGTGACCACCGCGTGCACGTTGCGCACCTGGCCGTAGAGGACGTGGCTGACCAGGTCCCAGCTGTGGCAGTGGATCTGCGAGGTGGTGCTCTCGGCGTGCGCGAACGAGTCGGACCACAGGTGGAGGCACACCCCTTCGCCGCCGTCGCGCTCCAGCGGCAGGCACACGAACCCGAGCGGGTGGCGCACCGCCGTCAGGCCGCCGGACGAGAGCGTCTCCAGCGCCCAGGCCCTGGCCTCGCCCCCGATGACCCGCTGGTGGACGCCGTGATGGCTCATCACGCACCAGCTCGATCAAGCGGCTCACCGTAGGGGTCCATCGCCCGCAACGCCTTGCGGGCGATGTCGACGACGTCACGGCCGTTGTACGCCTTGGGCAGCGGGATCCCGACGCGTTCGAACAGCTCCTGAACCTCCTCGATGGTGGGCTCGTCGCTCAACGGGACCTTCTTGTACATCTCCAGCGGCACTCGCCGCGCCTGCTCGAAGCTGAGCCGCAGCTCGGTGTCGCAGTTCTCGTAGTAGAACGTGCCGGCCAGCGCGGTCATCGCCTTGTTGGGGTCCTCGACCGTCATGATCAGGCGGGTGGCCGACACGTCCCAGCGGAACGTGGTCATCGTCGAGGACAGGCCCACCGCGATGTCGAGCAGTCCGTAGCGCTGGCGGTGCCAGAAGGCGGCCAGGATCGTCGCGTACGACTCCTTCCTGGCCCGGTCGGTCGTCCACGTCTCGCCGGTGCCGTCGGGGGCGTCCGACAGCGAGCGGCGGTAGTGGGCGTACGTCTCGCACACCTCCAGGTTGGACGGGTCGATCACCTCGACCCTGACCGTGAGGTGGCGCTTGTCCCTGCGGGCCGCCGCGACGCACTCGGGCAGGGTGACCGCGCGCAGGTAGGTGCCGGTGCCGCCCTTGAAGCTCCACCGGTGGGTGTCCTTGCGCGCCTCCGCGTGCGACTGGGCGATCTCCTGGCTGCTGCCCAGCACCCGTACGAGCTGGAGCGCGTCGAGGGCCTTGCGGGTGCTGCCGACCAGCGACTCGATCTCCTGCAGGCGGGCCAGGCGCGCGGGCAGCTCGGCCAGCGCGCCCGAGGTGATCGTCTCCTCGACCGGGGCCTGGCGCGCGCGGTCGCGCAGCAGCGCGGTGGCCACCAGCGCCATGATGACCAAGGTCGCGGCGTTGACCAGCTGGGACTGCACCTCGTCGGGCACGATCTCGTTGGGCATGACGCCCACGACGCCGATCACGATCGCGAGCACCAGCGCGATGGCCCCGTCGGCGTTCTGCGCAGCCCATGGGGCGACCTGCTTCACCGCCGCCACGAACCGTGTCATCGCTCGCCCCGCCGTTCGACGATCATTCAGTCCCCGAGGTCATGGTAACGACCGCGCCAAGCGACCACCAGTACACCCAGAGCCAGGGAGCTTTATTGCCTCGAACCCGAACGGCTCCCGTGGGTAGCATCGGCTCGCATGATCATGGATCCCGAAGTGCTCGGCTACTACGAGCAGGGCGGCGAGCTGACCAGGCTGCGGCGGGGGCGCGACCGGCTGGAGTACTGGCGCACGCGTG
This sequence comes from Nonomuraea sp. NPDC052116, assembly GCF_040680035.1. Lineage (NCBI taxonomy): Bacteria > Bacillati > Actinomycetota > Actinomycetes > Streptosporangiales > Streptosporangiaceae > Nonomuraea > Nonomuraea sp. NPDC052116. The sequence goes on from NZ_JBFAWA010000046.1 coordinate 74,483, forward strand.
ACGTGCTGCGCCGCGTCCTGCCGCCGGCGCCCGCGCGGGTGCTCGACGTGGGAGGGGGCACCGGCGCGCACGCCGAGTGGCTGGCCGCCGACGGTTACGAGGTCGAGCTGATCGACCCGGTGCCGCTGCACGTACGGGAGGCGTCCGCGCTGCCCGGGGTGAGCGCCCGTCTGGGCGACGCCCGCGACCTGCCCGTCCCCTCCGGCCGGGCCGACGCGGCGCTGCTGCTCGGCCCGCTCTACCACCTGCCCGAACGGGCCGACCGCGTCCGCGCCCTGGCCGAGGCCAAGCGCGCCGTGCGCCCGGGCGGGCCGGTCGTGGCGGCCTTCATCAGCCGGTACGCGAGCGTGCACGACGGCGTCTACCGCGGCGGCTTCGTGGACGAGGAGTACCGGACGGCCGACTACCGGGGCCTGGAGACGGGGGTGATGATCTCGCCCAGGCCGGGCGGGTTCCGCGGTTACCTCCACGATCTCGAGGAGATCCTGGACGAGTTCGCCGACGCCGGGCTGCCGCGTCCCGACCGCTACGGCCTGGAGGGCGCCTTCTGGCTCTACGGCGACGTGGACGAGTGGCTGGACGACGACGAGCGGCGCGAGCTGCTGCTCGACGCCGCCCGCAGGCTGGAGTCGGAGCCGTCGCTCCTGGGGGTCAGCGCTCACCTCCTGGCCGTGGCGACTGCCTGACCGCGCGCCCCGGCCGCGGTCAGGCGGTCCGCTCCCCGATCCGGGGGAACGGGCTGGTCGAGAAGACCACCTCCACCGGCACCTCGAAGTATTCGGCGATCCGCAGCGCCAGGAAGAGGCTCGGGCTGTATTCCCCCCGTTCCAGGTAGCCGACGGTCTGGTAGTGGACCCCCAGGGCGTCGGCCAGCTGCCTGCGGGTCACGTTCCGCTCTGCGCGCAGCAGCGCGATGCGGTTGTAGACGGTCTCGCTCATCAGCGCGTATCTTCTCAGGTCAGCCGCTGCATCGCCTGGTGACGGCGGGCCTCCATCAGCGAGCCCGACTCGCGCCTGGCCACCCGGCGCAGGATCGGGGGAGCCGACACCAGCCCCGCCACGGCCCAGGCGAGCAGCACGAGCGTGGTCTCCACCGGCCGCCACGAGCCGCCGATCTCCGCGGCGGCGGCCGAGTCGGGCAGCAGCGCCGAGCGCATGCCCAGGCCGAGCCAGTAGAGCGGGAAGACGTGGGCGAGGCCCTGCAGCCACCCGGCGAGCGCCGTGATGGGGTAGAAGATCCCCGAAATGGCGGTGAGACCGCCGATGGCGATCATGGACAGCGCCCCCGCGCCCTGCGGGCTGCCGACCAGGGAACCGATGATCGCACCGAGCGGGAGCGCGGACAGCAGCCCCAGCAGTGCGAACGAGGCCAGCGCGAGCCATTTGCCCGGCCCGATCCCGAGCAGGCCGGGCACGAAGAACAGCCCGGCGACGAGCATCACCACCAGAGCGGAAAGGGTGGACATGGAGTGCATCGTCACCCGGCCCACGAGGTAGCCCACCATGCCTTGGGGCAGGGCCTTGGCTCTGAGCAGGGTGCCGTCCTCGCGCTCGAGGGCCAGCGAGCCCACCATGCCCAGGAGCCCGTTGAGCGGGACCATCAAGGCCAGCGTGCCCGGCAGGGAGGCCGACGCCAGCGACAGGCCGGTGCCGGGCAACTTCGCGTCGCGCTGGAAGTAGAGCACGACGACGAGGACCGCGGTGCCCGCCAGGATGCCCCCGAGGTTCGGCGGGTTGGTGAGCGAGTGCTTGAACTCGATCCAGCCCCGGGACAGGCCCAGCCGGGCGGCGTGCAGCGTGGGGGTCATGCTTCCTCCTGACGCACGATCGCCATGTAGGTGTCCTCCAGCGTGGCCCGCCGCACCTCCAGGTCGGCGATCTCCGTGCCGTGCTGCGCGAACAGCTCGCGCACGAACCCGGTGGCGTCCTGCGTGGCGTGCACGAACTGCTCGCCGCCCCGGCTCCAGCGCACCTGCGCGTCGCGCGAGACCTCGCGGGACAGACGGTCGGCGCTGCCGTCGGCCACGATCCTGCCGCCGGCCAGGATGAGGATCCGGTCGGCGAGCTTCTCCGCCTCGTCGAGGTCGTGCGTGGTGAGCAGGATGGTGGTCTCGTCGAGGTCCGACAGGCGGTGCGCGAGGTCGTGGAAGTCGCGCCGGGCCTGCGGGTCGAACCCGGCCGTCGGCTCGTCGAGGAAGAGCACCTCGGGCCGCCCGACGATGCCGATGGCGACGTCGAGGCGGCGGCGCTGGCCGCCGGAGAGCCGGTTGATCCGGTGGTCGGCGTGCTCGCCGAGCCCGACGGCCTCGATCAGCTCGCCGATGTCGAACGGCCGCCGGCCCGGGACCGCGTACGGCTCGTAGTAGCGGCTCAGGTGGTGGAGGAGCTGGCGCACCCGCCAGCGGCCGTGGTCGCGCCAGGACTGCAGCACCACGCCCAGCCTGGCCCGCCAGCGCTCGTCGCCGCGGGCCGGCACGGTGCCGAGCACGCGGACGGAGCCGGAGGAGGGCACCCGGAAGCCCTCCAGGATCTCGATCGTCGTCGTCTTGCCCGCGCCGTTCGGCCCGAGCAGGGCGATCACCTCGCCGGGTGCGACCGTGAAGCCGACGCCCCGGAGGACCTCCTTGTGGCCGTACGCCATGTGCAGGCCGTCGACCTCGATGGCGGCGGCGGTCTGGCCCGGGTCGAGACCGCCTGCGAGCTCTCTTACCGCATCCATCAATTCTCCAGATAGTAGGTCTACTACATAGATAGCACACCTACTACGGGACGCAATAGACATATGACATCCATTGCAAGCGAACAGTAAGTCGCACCCGATACGGTCGGATTCGCCTGTAGCGGAAAAGGAAGGTTCGATGTCACGACCCAGAGAGGCACTGATCCAGGCAGGTCAGGGCATAGCCCAAGCGGTTGCCCAAGGGGGTGACATGCGGCAGGCGATGGGGCAGGCCATGGGCCAGGTCGTCGACCAGGCGGGGCAGTTCGCGGGCCAGGCCCGGGGCTTCGCGCTGAACCCCCACGACTTCGCCGCGGCCCGCGACGGCGGCGCGTCGGTCGGCACGGCCATCGAGGCCAGGTCGGCCTCGCTGAACGAGGCCGGCGAGATCGTCAACCGCAGCTTCACCGAGAACGGCATGCACGTCATCTCCCCGGTGGTGATCCCCAAGGGGAGCACCGCGAAGGTGATCGTGCCGCTGGGCATCCTGGTGGTGCTCGGCCTGATCGGCGCGCTCGGCAACGTCATCCCGAACACCGACCTGTTCTTCGGCCCGCACTACTGGGTGGTGCTGGTCCTGGCGGCCGCGTTCCTGTGGTGGCGGCGCAGCGTGGTGATGGTGCCCGAGGGCTGCAAGGCCCTGATCACCCAGTTCGGCAAGCTGGTGCACATCGCGGACCCGGGCCGGGTGACGCTGTTCAACCCGTGGAAGCGGGTCAGCTACATCGTCAACACCACCCGCGAGTACCCGTTCAACGCGCCGATCAGCGAGGCGCCGACGCAGCAGGGCGTCAAGGCCAGCGTGGACCTGTTCCTGCAGTTCAGGATCGAGAACCCGGCGGAGTTCATCTTCGTGCTCGGCTCGGTCAGCGGCTTCCAGTCCAAGCTCCAGAACGCCATCAGCGAGGTCACCCGCTCCCTCATCTACGCCCAGCGGGCCGAGGAGATCTACGACCTGGTGGGCGAGAGCACGCTGGGCATGCTGGAGAGCCTCAACCAGCAGTTCCTGCCCGCCGTACGGCTCACCGACGTGAACATCACGCACGCCGAGCCGTCCAGCCAGGAATACCGGATGGACCTGGCCGCCCCCGAGATGGTCCGGGTCGCCAAGGAGGCCTACACCTACGAGTACGAGCTGCAGCTGCGCAAGGAGCAGAACGAGGGCGACCTCGTCAAGGAGCTGGCCGGGCTGCAGGAGACGCTGAGCGCCATCCAGGCGGAGATCGCCGGCTACCAGGCCCGCATGGACACCGCCCTCGAACGCGCCAGCCACCAGGCCACCGCGCAGGCCAGGCAGCGCCTGGTCGAGGCCGAGTCCACGGCCAACGCCAACGCCGCGCTCCTGGAGGCCCAGGCGCTGGACATCAGGGCGCTGTCGGCCGCGGAGGCGCCCGAGATCCTCGACTACCGCTTCCAGCAGGACCTGCTGAACAAGCTGGAGTCCGTCGCCACCAGGCTGCCGCAGGTCGTGCAGGTGGGCGAGCAGACCGACATCGACTTCCTGGCCCTGGCCCAGCAGTTGGTGGGCGGCAAGGACGCGGCGCTGTTCTCCGCCGAGGACATGGCCGCCATCCGGTCCAGGCTCGACGAGATCGGTTCCCGCGTGCAGGGCCGCGAGGCCGAGATCGCCGCCCTGCTCAAGAAGGCCACCGCCGATGTGACCGAGCCCCAGGCGGCGCCGGAGCCCGACGCGGAACTGGAGCGCACCGTCGAACGCCTGCTGCCCGGGAAGGGGGAGATCTGACATGAGCCGCGAATTCTCGAAGATCAAGGAGTCGCTGGCCTCCTGGGGCGACATCCGCCAGCTCCTGCGGGGCGGCGAGCAGGGCCAGCTCGTCCCCGTCGTGATCCCCAAGGACCGGCGTGGCTTCGCCTGGATGGCGCTGGTGTTCCTGGGGCTGTACTTCGCCGGGATGGCGGCCCTGACCGACCTCACCCTGATCGCCGCGCTGCTGGCGCTGTTCTTCCTGGTCGTGGCCATGGTCACGATGTGGCGCAAGGCGATCATCGAGATCGAGGAGGGCACCACCGGCGTACGCAGCCGCTGGGGCGCCATCACCGGCACCCTCCCGCCGGGCCGCCACTACCTGTGGCTGCCGTGGGACCGGGTGGACGCGGTCGTCGACACCTCCACGGAGATCCCGTACTCGGCGCCGATCGTGGCCTGCCCCACGGCCGAGAACGTGCCGCTGAAGTCGATCGAGTTCTTCCTCAAGTTCCGCATCGTGGACCCCGTCGCGTTCGTCCGCACGATCGGCGCGGGCAACTTCGACCTCGTGCTCTCCAGCGCGGTGCAGGACGCGATCAGGCAGCGCAGCCGCCGCGTCAACACCGAGCGCGCGTACGACCTGCGCGGCTCCGACGTCGGCGACATGCAGGACGCGCTCAACCGCCAGCTCGGCCGGTACGGCGTGCGCATCACGGGCGCCAACATCCCCGACGTCCAGCTGCCCGACCAGTACCAGCAGCACCTGGCCACCCGCGAGAAGGTGGCCAAGGAGCTCTCGGCCTACGAGCGCGAGTGGGAGCTGACCCGCAAGCGCCGCATCGACACCCTGCTGATGGAGATCGAGCGCTCCAAGAAGACCCGTGACGCCCGCGTCGTCGAGGTCAAGGCCGCCCACAACACGGCGCGCAAGGACGTGGCGCGCATGCTGGAGGAGCAGGAGACCGAGGCGCAGCGCGTGACATGGGAGATCGAGGCGCGCGGCCGGGCCGAGCTGACCGCCGCCGAGAACGAGGCCAAGGCGTTGCGCCGGCTGGCCGAGTCGTACCGGGACAACCGGGCCGTGCTGCAGTACGAGCTGGCCCGCAGGCGCCTCGACGTGGGCGCCAAACTCGCGGAGAACGCCCCCCAGCCGCTGGTCGTACGCACCCAGCAGGGCCAGTCGGACTCCGCGCTCTCCACCCTCCTCCTTGCCCAGTTGCTCCCCCGCATCTCGGGCACGGGTCAAGTGAACGGCCAGACACCTTCCGCTTAGGAGAACCCCATGGTGTTCCGCAAATTGATGGCCGCGTTCGGTGCGGGCGTCGAGGTAGACACGGTGTTGACCAACACGGGCGTGCGTCCCGGCGAGATCCTGCGCGGCGTCGTCCACTTCCGTGGCGGCAACTCCGACTACAAGGTCGAGGGCATCCACATCGACCTGACCGCGGTGGTCGAGGTCGAGTCGGGCGACAACGAGTACAAGACGGCCTACAGCTTCCTGCGCCAGCAGGTCGCCGGGACGTTCCAGCTCGCCGCGGGCGCGCAGCACCAGCAGCCCTTCGAGATCCAGGTCCCCTGGGAGACGCCGATCAGCGCCATCGCCGGGCATCCGCTGCACGGCATGAAGCTGGGCGTCCAGACGGAGCTGGCGCTGGCGGGCGCGCTCGACAAGGGCGACCTCGACCCGCTGTACGTGAGCCCGTTGCCCGCGCAGGACCACGTCATCGCCGCGCTCGACCGGCTGGGCTTCCGGTTCAAGAAGGCCGACCTGGAGCGCGGCACGCTGTACGGCTCGACGATGCCGTTCTTCCAGGAGATCGAGTACTACGCGGGCGGGCAGTGGCGGCGCCACTTCAACGAGCTCGAACTGACGTTCATCGCCGGGGCGCGGCAGATGGACGTCATCCTGGAGGCCGACAAGCGGGGCGGCTTCCTGACCTCCAGCCACGACGCGTACAACCGCTTCACCGTGCGTTACGACGACCCGCCGCACTCGGCGGACGGGGCGCTGCAGCGCGGCCTGGAGCAGATGGCCCGCCACCGCGGCTGGTTCTGACCGGTAACCGTCGCCGGGGCGCGGGGACCCCGGCGGCGGAGGTCAGAGGGGGCGCGACCCTTTCTGTCGGTCGGGACGCCTACAGTGGCACCATGCGACCGGTCACAGATTTGCAGCGGAAGGTGGCGCCCTTCGAGGTCGTCACCGAGATGACTCCCTCCGGCGACCAGCCCACGGCCATCGCCGAGCTGGAGCGCCGCGTCAAGGCCGGAGAGAAGGACAACGTGCTGCTGGGTGCCACCGGCACCGGCAAGACCGCCACCATCGCCTGGCTGATCGAGCGGCTGCAGCGGCCCGCGCTGGTCATGCAGCCCAACAAGACCCTCGCCGCGCAGTTCGCCAACGAGCTGCGGGAGATGCTGCCCAACAACGCGGTCGAATATTTCGTTTCTTATTACGATTATTACCAGCCTGAGGCGTACGTCCCGCAGAGCGACACGTACATCGAGAAGGACTCCTCGATCAACGACGAGGTCGAGCGGCTGCGCCACTCGGCGACCAACTCGCTGCTCACCCGCCGCGACACCATCGTGGTCGCCTCCGTGTCGTGCATCTACGGCCTGGGCACGCCGCAGGAATACGTCGACCGCATGGCCAGGCTGCGCGTCGGCATGGACGTCGACCGCGACCAGCTCCTGCGCCGCCTGGTCGACATGCAGTACACGCGCAACGACCTGGCCTTCACCCGGGGCACGTTCCGGGTCCGGGGCGACACGATCGAGATCATCCCGAAGTACGAAGAGCTGGCCGTGCGCATCGAGATGTTCGGCGACGAGATCGAGAAGCTCTCGACCATGCACCCGCTGACCGGCGAGGTGATCACGGAGGACGAGGAGCTCTACATCTTCCCCGCCTCCCACTACGTCGCGGGCGAGCAGCGCATGGCCGCCGCCGTGGGAGGCATCGAGGCGGAGCTGGCCGCGCGGCTGGAGGAGCTGGAGCGCCAGGGCAAGCTGCTGGAGGCGCAGCGGCTGCGGATGCGCACGACGTACGACATCGAGATGATGCGGCAGATCGGCACCTGCTCCGGCATCGAAAACTACTCGCGCCACATGGACGGGCGCGAGGCCGGCAGCGCGCCCAATACGCTGCTCGACTACTTCCCCGAGGACTTCCTGCTGGTCCTCGACGAGTCCCACCAGACCGTGCCGCAGATCGGCGCCATGTACGAAGGCGACGCCTCCCGCAAGCGCACGCTGGTCGAGCACGGCTTCCGGCTGCCGTCGGCGCTCGACAACCGGCCGCTGAAGTGGGAGGAGTTCCTCGAGCGCATCGGCCAGACCGTCTACCTGTCGGCCACGCCGGGGCCTTACGAGCTGGGGCGGGCCAAGGGCGAGGTCGTCGAGCAGGTCATCCGCCCGACCGGCCTGGTCGACCCCGAGATCGTGGTCAAGCCGACCAAGGGCCAGATCGACGACCTGGTCCACGAGATCCGCCAGCGGGCCGAGCGCGACGAGCGCGTGCTGGTCACCACGCTGACGAAGAAGATGTCCGAAGACCTCACCGACTACCTCCTGGAGCTCGGCATCCGGGTGCGCTACCTGCACAGCGAGGTCGACACGCTGCGCCGCATCGAGCTGCTGCGGGAGCTGCGCACGGGCGAGTTCGACGTGCTCGTCGGCATCAACCTGCTGCGCGAGGGCCTCGACCTGCCCGAGGTGTCGCTGGTGGCCATCCTCGACGCCGACAAGGAGGGCTTCCTGCGCTCGGAGACGTCGCTGATCCAGACCATCGGCCGCGCCGCCCGTAACGTGTCCGGCCAGGTCCACATGTACGCCGACAAGATCACGCCGTCCATGGAGCGGGCGATCGACGAGACGAACCGGCGGCGGGCCAAGCAGATGGCCTACAACGAGGCCAACGGCATCGACCCGCAGCCGCTGCGCAAGAAGATCGCCGACATCCTCGACTCCCTGCAGCGCGAGGACGCCGACACCGACCGGCTCTTGGGCGGCGGCCGCCAGCAGTCGCGCGGCAAGGCTCCGGTGCCCGGCTTCGGCGCGCGGCAGGCCGGCCAGCACGCCAAGGCCATCGCCGGCGAGATGCCGCGGGCGCAGATGGAGTCGCTGATCGAGTCGCTGACCGAGCAGATGCACCAGTCGGCGGCCGACCTGCAGTTCGAGGTGGCGGCGCGGCTGCGCGACGAGATCAAGGAGCTCAAGCGCGAGCTCCGCGACATGCGCGAGGCCGGCATCAAGTAACGCCCGCAAGGCGCCTCCTCCTCGTACGGAGGAAGAGGCGCCTTCTGTACGCATGCCATCGGGCGGGCGCCTGCCGGGCGCGCGACTTCGGCCGCCTGCCGGGCGCTGGGCTGGGGCCGCCGGGCGTCGGGCTAGGGGAGGAAATCCGCCAGAGTGCGGGCGAAGGCCTCGGGGTTGTCGAGCATGATGCTGTCCCCCGACTCGGGAACGCCGACCACCCGGACCCCGCTCGCCCGCAGGCTGTCGGCGTCCTCGGGCGGCTCGCCCTCCGGGTGCAGGAAGGCGCGGGGGATCGGGAGGTCCTGCAGGAGCCGGCGCATGGTGGGCGTGGTGCCCGCGCTCAGGCTGACGGCCGTACGGTGGAGCCCGCGCGGGTCCGCCAGCCGCATGGCGGACCACCAGTGCGGCCCCACGCGTTCGCGCACCTCCTTCCACCCGTGCGACACGAACGCCTCCTCCGTGTAGCTCGCGATGCCACTGCCACCCGGCCGGACGGAAGCCGGGGGATTGGGGTCGAGGTCGGCGTCCACGAGCACCAGATTGGCGATCAGCTCCGGATGACGAGAGGCGAGAACGATCGCCACCGCGCCGCCCATGCTGTGGGCGATCACCGACGCCCCGGCGACCCCCGCCTTGCGCAACGCTTCGGCCAGGGCGTCGGCATGGGTCTCGAGCGTGTAGGCGAAGTCTCGGGGGCGGTCGCTGATCCCGAACCCGAGCAGGTCGATCAGCAGGGAACGGTGCTGCGGCAGGAGGGGGTGCGCGGCGACCTCGGCGTAGTAGGGGGCCGAGGTCGCACCGAGACCGTGCACGTAGACCCGCGACGGCTCCGCACCCGGCAGCTCTACCCAGCGGATGCGAGCGCCGCTGGGGTGGACGACGGCATCGTGCATGACGGCCCTCCTCGTCGTATATCGGGGCCAATATACCTACGACCTGTGTAAACAATCGGCAGCCCGACGCCCCCGCACGTCACCCCCACCACCGACAACACACGCAACCCACACGCCCCAGCGCCAGCCACGCGGTATCCCGCGATCCGGCGGTCGGGGATGGTGCGCAGCCCTGTGGTGCAGCGGTCGGCCTGCGGTGTCCCGAGCTCCAGCGACCGACCGGCACGCGGTGTCCCGCGGCCTAGCGGCCGACCTGCGGTGTTCCGCGCCCCAGCGGCCGGCGGCGGCGCGCCACTCCGGCCCCGCGTTTGGCGCCGTAACCCATCCCCCGGGAGCTGCCACCTCCACCCTGGCACCCGAGGGACCGCCACCCCGCGTCCACGGCACCTTCCAGCCGCCCCGCGCCGCCATCCGGCCGTCCTGCGTCGCCATCCGCGCGGCGGCGCGTTGCAGAAGGTCGAGCGGCGGGACGAGAGCCGGGATCGATCACAGGGACAGGCCGGCCTCTTTGCGGAGGAGTGCGGCGAGGGAGTCCGGGTCGGCGGCCGGGACGCCCTTGGCGGCGAACCAGGTGGCGACGTTGTGGGCGTCCCGGTCCAGGAACGAGGGGCCGGTCGGGTGGGCGATCACGTCCACGATCTGCGGCAGGTCGATGATCACCAGCCTGCCGTCATGGACCAGCAGGTTGTACGGCGACAGGTCCCCATGGGCCAGCCCCTCCCTGGCCAGCGTGACCATGGCCGCCACGAGCTGCTCCCACAGCCCGTCCAGGTCGTCGGACACCTGCGCCAGCCGCGGCGCCGCGTAACCGTCCCGGGTCCCGATGAACTCCTGCAGGATCTCCGTCTCCACGATCTGCACCGGGTACGGCACGGGAACCCCGAGCTCCCACAACCGGCACAACGCCCCGAACTCGGCGACCGCCCACTGGGCGGCGATGACCTGCTTGCCGAACGCGGTGCGGTTGGCCATGGCGCGGTTCATGCGGCTCTCGCGGGTCCTGCGGCCCTCCAGGTAGCCGGAATCACGGTGGAACAGCCGGTGATCGGAGGAGCGGTAGCGCTTGGCGGCCAGCAGGCAGACCCGGTCCGTGCCGGGCACCCCCCGCGAGATCAGATGGACGTCGGCTTCCTTGCCGGTCTTGAGCACGCCGTGCTCGGTGTCGACGGCGGCCAGCTCGGTGACGAGCCAGTCGGGGTACGGCTTGGGCCCCTTCTCCGTGGGAGTGCTCTGGTCCCAGGTGGACCAGCGGTCACCCTCGGGCGGTCCGTCGTCGGTCTCGGGAGTGCTCTCCAGCCATTCGAGGTCGTCGGCGTCGAGGGCGTACTTGCCACGGGTGCGGTGCTGCGAGTGCTTGGGCACGGTGGGATTGCTCCAGGTGTGAGGCCCACCGGCTCGTCGATCAGGTCAGCGAGTGCGCGGTGGGAAGGTCTGAGGACGCGGAAAACGGCACGCGAACAGTCGTCATCACGGTCTCACCCTCCCTTCGCGGCACAGCGCGGCGATCATGGTCAAGCCGCTGCCAAGCGATCAACTCGGTCCCGAGTATCCCGGCCCACGTACGGCCCTCGCAACCGATTAAATGACGCCCCGCCGCCACCCTTGTCGTTGTCACCCCGGGGGCGGGGTGGGGCAGGACTATGCGACGGCCGGTTCGGCGTGGGGTGACCCGGTGGCGGTCTCGAGCCACGCCCGTGGTTGCCCTGGCCACCGCTCTGACGGCGGGCAGCCGGATCGTCGGCGGGACGGCGCGCGGGCCGTCGTGGACGGCCGACAAGTCCCGCCACCCGGGTCGGCGGCACCATCGGACGCACCCAGATGCGCACCGCCACACACGCCCAGATGCGGACCACCACCCGTACCCAGATGCGGGACCGTCACCTGGAGCTGAGGAGCCGTCCCCATCGATCAGCCGGAGTGACAGCGAGGTCGGCGTGCACGACTGTGGGCGGAGCTCATCGGTTGTACAGCCTGCGTGCCCACAGATATCCGGCCAGGGCGATGCCCGCGCTCCAGACGGCTGCCTCCAGGAAGCTGGAGGCGGCCGGGCGACCGGCCAGCAGCGCGCGCAGCGTCTCGATGACAGGGGTGAACGGCTGGTGCTCCGCGAACCAGCGCAACCCGCTCGGCATCGACTCGGTCGGTACGAAACCGCTGCCGAGGAACGGCAGCAGCATCAGTGGCATCGGCAGGTTGCTGGCCGTGGTGACGCTCTTGGAGACCAGCGCGAGCGCGACCGACAGCCAGGTGATGGCGAAGGTGAACATGGCCAGCACGCCGACCACACCGAGCCAGTCCAGCGCGGAGGCCGACGGGCGGAAGCCGATCAGCACGGCCACAAGGGTCACCGCCGCGATCGCGATGAACGTCTGCACCATCGCCCCGAGCACGTGCCCGGTGAGCACCGAGACGCGGGCGATGGCCATGGTCTTGAACCTGGCGATGATGCCCTCGGTCATGTCGGTGGCCACCGAGATCGCGGTCCCCTGCGCGGCACCGGCGATGGCCGTGATCATGATGCCGGGGGTGAGGTAGCCGACATAGGCGGCGCGGCCTCCGCCGATGCCCGCGCCCATGGTGCCGCCCAAGACGTACACGAACAGCAGCAGGAACACCACGGGGACGGCGGCGAACGTGAAGATCAGCGAGGGGTAGCGCCAGATGTGTGTGACCTGGCGGCGCAGCATCGTCGCCGAGTCGATGATCGCTCTCATCGGGAGGGCTCCTTGGTCAGGGAGAGGAAGACGTCGTCCAGGTCGGGTGTGCGCACCGACAGCTCGGCGACGTCGATGGCCTGGGTGTCCAGCCACTCCAGGAGCTTCTTCAGCGTCCTGACACCACCGGAGTCGGGGATCTGGACGGTGAGCGCCGCGTCGTTGCGCGAGGTGGCGCCGACGTGCGGGGCGGCCCTGCGGTAGCCGTCGGCGTCGGCGAAGCGCACGACGATGTGGCCGCCGGGGACCAGCCGCTTGAGCTCCTCCGGGGTGCCCTCGGCCACCAGCTCGCCCTGGCTGAGCAGCGCGATGCGGTCGGCGAGCTCGTCGGCCTCCTCCAGGTACTGCGTGGTCAGGAAGACGGTCACGCCGTCCTGCCCGACCAGGTCCCTGACGATCTGCCACATGGTGCGGCGGCTGCGCGGGTCCAGGCCGGTGGTCGGCTCGTCAAGGAAGATCAGCCTGGGTGTGCCGACCATGGTCATGGCGAGGTCGAGCCGGCGCCGCATGCCGCCCGAATAGGACACCGCCGGCTTGCGCGCGGCGTCGGTGAGGTCGAAGCGCTCCAGCAGCTCGCGGGCTCGTTCACGGCCCCTGGAGCGGCCGAGGTGGAGCAGGTCGGCCATGAGCCGCAGGTTCTCCTCGCCGGTGAGGAAGCTGTCGACTGCGGAGAACTGGCCGGTGACGCCGATCGCGGCGCGCACCTTGTCGGGTTCTCGGGCCAGGTCGTGCCCGGCCACCCGGATCTCGCCGGCGTCGCCCCTGATCAGGGTGGACAGGATCTGCACCATGGTGGTCTTGCCCGCGCCGTTGGGGCCGAGCAGGGAGAAGATCGTGCCCTGCGGGATGGTGAGGTCGATGCCGTCCAGTACGCGGTGCGAGCCGTACGACTTGCGCAGTCCCGCCACCGAGATGGCAGGTTCGATGGTCCGCACAGTCGTCACCCTCGGTCCCAGGTGACGGGCAGGTTGCGCACGCCGTAGATCTGCGAGGGGTCGGTGCGCAGCGGCACCTCTTCCGCCGGTACGGCGAGCCGCAGCGTCGGGAACCGGGTGAGCAGCGCGGGGAAGGCGACGCGCATCTCGACGCGGGCGAGCTGCTGGCCGAGGCACTGGTGGACGCCGTGGCCGAAGGCCAGGTGCCCGGTGGCCGAGCGGCGCAGGTCGAGCACGTCGGGGTCGGAGAACTTGGCCGGGTCCCTGTTGGCGGCGTTGAGCGCGATGATGACCGTGTCGCCGGCCTTGAGCTGCCTGTCGCCGAGCTCGACGTCCTCCAGCACGCCGCGCATGCCCATGGCGGCGATGGACAGGTGGCGCAGCAGCTCCTCCACGGCGCCGGCGGCCAGGCCGGGGTCGTCGCGCAGGGCGGCCAGCTGGGCCGGGTCGCGCAGCAGGGCGAAGGTGCCGAGCGCGAGCATGTTGGCGGTGGTGTCGAGGCCGGCGCCGAGCAGGAAGGCGGCCACGCCGCCGAGCTCCTCGTCGGTCAGGTCGCCTGCCGTGGCCAGGTCGCTGAGCAGGTCGTCGGTCGGGTTCGCGCGCTTGGCGAGCGCGAGCGTCCGGAGGTAGTCGCCGAGCTCGATGAACGCGGTGTACTGCGCCTCGGGCTCTACGGCGTCCGAGAGGGTTCGCGTGGCGGTCTGGAACTGTTCGCGGTCCTCGTACGGCACGCCGAGCAGCTCGCAGATCATCAGCGCGGGAATGGGCTGGGCGAAGACCTCGACGAGGTCGGCGGGCGGCCCCTGCCGCTCCATCGCGTCGAGCCGCTCACGGGTGATCTCGGTGACCCGCTCGGTGAGCAGGTTCATCCTGCGGACCGTGAACTTGCCCGCCAGCAGCTTGCGGAAGCGGGTGTGCTGGGGCGCGTCCATGCCGGTCAGGTCGCCGGCGGGGGCGGGCGGCAGGTACCCGCCCATCTGCGGGTAGTAGTGGGTCTCGTAGCGGGAGCTGAAACGCGGGTCGGCGAGGATCTGGCGGACCAGCCCGTAACCGGTGACCAGCCAGACGCCGGGGGAGCCCTCGGGCGCGGCCAGCCGGGCGATCGGCTGCTCGGCACGCAGCGCGGTGACCTCGGGAGCGGGATCGAAGGGGCAGGCGGGTGCGCGGTCGAGGGAAGGGCTGACCGGCTCATCGCGATAGTACGTGTTCGACATGCTCTGAAAGCTACGTTGCATTCAAAAGAGCTGCAATCAATGGAATCCGTATGTGCAGGTGAGAGTAGGCAAATTGATGCAATGACGCTGGACTCGAACGCAATGATTCGTTGCACTGAGTGGCCGCGAACGCAACAATGGCGTCATGTCACAAGGAAGGTTGACCCAGCGGGACCGCCAGCGCATCGCGGCCGGCCTCGCCGAAGGGCGTTCCTACGCCGAGATCGCCAGGCGGCTGGACCGGCCGACCTCGACGATCAGCCGGGAGGTCGGCCGCAACGGCGGCCCCGGCGGTTACCGGCCCGAGCAGGCGCACCGGGCGACGGAGCGGCGGGCGCGGCGCGGCACGCCGGCTCTCCGGTTCGCGGCCGGGCCGCCGGACGGCGAGCTGGGGGACGAGGTCATCGAGATGGCGGTCCGGATGGGGTTGCCGAAGATGATGGCGCGCGTGCTCGTCGCCCTGTGGCTGAGCGAGGACGGCCGACTCGCCGCGGCCGAGCTGACGAGCAGGCTGAAGGTAAGCCCTGCCTCGGTCTCCATGGCGGTGGGTTACCTGATTCAGCAGGGGCTGATCGGGCGCGAGCGCGATCCGCGGCGGCGTCGCGACATCTACACGGTCGACGACAATTCCTGGTACCAGTCGATCGTGACCAGCTCGCGGCAGACCCTGGAGGCGGCGGAGCTGGCGAAGGCGGCGGGGGAGACGTTCGGCCTCGACACGCCCGTGGGGCGCCGGCTGGCCAAGGGCGGAGCATACCTGGAGCGGATCGGCCTGGACACGCTGGAGTCGGGCCGGCGCTGGCGCGACCTCCTGTCGTGATCGTCCCAGCGGACGACCTCCTGACCACGGCCGTCCGGTCTGCCGACGGCGCGATGCCTTCAAGCGTGCCGGGTAGGCTCACCCGACGGGCGCCGAGGCGGCCAACGCCCGTCAGGACGGCGAGGTGGCGGGTGTCCGTCTGGACGGCGAGGTGGCCGGCGTCCGTCAGGGTGGCGACGGCGTCACGGCTGCCTGCCGCGACGCGGGCCGATCGGCCGGTCGGGCCCGGCGGTACCCACGGCACGGTACGCCGCCGCGTCCGGCCGGACGCGCCCAAACCCGTCACCGCCATCCACCCGCGGACATCTTGCCTTCGGGGCGGCTCCAGTGGGACTGCGTGCGCCGTACCGGTCCATGAGAGCGCGTACGGTCGCTGTGGCGGTCCGCTCGCCGACCCAGAGGCGGCGGCCGACGACCGTGTCCGTCGAGCCCTCGGCCGGCAACGCCACCACCTCCCGCTCACGACGGGACAACGCGGGCGGTGGCGCGGCACCGGGCCCGTCCGGTCGTGCACGGATCCGACGTGCTGCGCGCGGTTCGACGCGGGAGGAAAGCCGAGGTCCTGCGGTGCCGAGCTCGTGGGTCGTTCCGCAAAAATGCGGTGCGATGGATCCGGCCGGGCTTGTACGGTGCGGGCATGCGACGCTGCCCGGAATGTGACCATTGGGAGCCCGCCGGAGCCCCCGGCTGCGCCCGGTGTGCCGGGCTGGTCGACGGGATCGTGGAAGAGGGCTGGCGCGCGTTCCTCGAACGGGAGTTCGGCACCACCCGGCCACCGGACGAGCGCCTCATCGCCGAGATGGTCACCGACGAGCCCGACAAGCATCCGTGGCGCGTGGTGGACGCCGCCTACGACCGCCTGACCTGCCCCGAGTGCGGCGATCGGCTCAGCAGGGGCCGGGCCGGATGCGCCTCCTGCGATCTGGCCAACGGCTTCCGCTACTCCGCCATCGAGATCGACCGCCCCGCCGTCCCGCCCGGTAACGAGCACGGGCTGCGGGTGAACGTGGCCGTCACCCGCCGTACGTCCGGGGTCTCGGAGTCCGAGGTGCTGCTGCGGCGGCTGTCGCTGCCCATCCTCATCGAGGGCCGGCTCCCCACCCGAGCCCAGGCCCAGGCCACCAAGGCCCTGGCCAACGGCGGCGCCACGGAGGCGGAGCTCGCGGCGTTCATATACCGGGAGTGGGACGACGCCTGAGTCGCCGCCCCTGCTGGCCTGCGGCAGACGCCGTGGTGCCGGGGATTCGACGCCAGTGCAGCCCCACGGCAGGACGGATCAGCAGGTTGGGGACCACGATCCGCGTGGGAGGGCGGACGGGTTGTTCGCCGCCTTCGGTTGCGGTGAGCGGACTGACCGTTAAACCGGTGGCGATTCCAAGGTGAGATCGATGTCGACGTCGAATCCGATGTGGGTCTGGAGTCGCTTGCGGTGAATGCCGGTGGGGACGTAGGCCTTGACCGTTGGCTCAAGCTCGAAGGTGTAAACGACAGGCAACCCCTCTTCCTGCTCTACTCGCCAGAAGAACTTGATGCCCGCATTCGAGTATTTGATCGGCTTGGTGGTCCGATCCCTTTCCTTGGACTCGTCTGAGACCACTTCGACGACCAGGCGGACGTCTTCGGGCTTGAACGAAGTGCCTTTCGTGCTGAAAGCTGACCTTTTGACCAGGAGGATATCTGGCTCTGGCCGCTGGCGAAGTCCTAGCGTCACCGTCATTTCGCGCACGACCATGAGTTCCTGCGGCGGATGAAGCAATCGCTCGAACAGTCGGAGCGTGAGCATATGGAAGCCGGTCTGCGGTGACATCATGATGAGCGACCCATCGATCAGTTCGACGTGCCGGGGCGCGTCGGGGGGAAGGTGATCGAGCATGTCGGCGGTCCAGCCGCCGGGAGGGCCGGGATAGAACCACTCAGGAAAGGTCATAGTCATCAGTCTGCCTCCTTGGCTCTTCACGCGGCGCGCTTATTTTGCCACGTGGAGTAGTCGTCAGGGGCGGTCTTTGCGTTCCTCCATCGAGCGGCGGTAGAGCTCGTCGATCTGGTCCAGGGGGTCGGGGGCGTGGCGGCGGGCCTCGATCTCGAGGTCGGTGCGGGAGCCGAGGTCGGCGATGCCGGCGGCCGTGTGGTGCACCTGGTCGCCCAGGAGGTCGGCGCGGATGCGGGCGCACATCGCCGTCAGCTTGGCCTGGTGCTCCCTGAGCCGGTCGAGGGTGGCGTGGTCGACGTACGGGGACATGCGGCGCTGCTGGGCGTACAGGCCGAGCTGGCCGTCGTGCACGTCCGCCTGCGCGGTGAGGTCGGCCATGAGCCGGGGGAGGTCGCCGAGGCCCCAGCCGAGGCGCTGGGCGTGGTCGACGGCCTGGCGGGTGAGGGAGACCTCGCGGCGCAGGTCGAGGCGGAGGCGTTCGACCTCGGCGGCGTCGCCCGTGCCCATGGCGTTGACGTGGGTGCTGAGCCGGGTCGTGGCCTGCTTGGCCTTGACCGCGGCCTTCTTGCCCAGCTTGACCAGGAGGAAGACGCCCACACCGCCCAGCAGCAGGAAGAACGCCAGGATCACCAGTAGGACGACAAGCAGCTCGCCGATCTCCGCCACCTCCTGTGGGTCTCTGCATTGAAGGATAGTCGGCCGGGGCGGCATCGGCGCGGCCGAGAAACCAAGCAAGCACTTGATCAGAGCCGTTGGGCTGTGCTTCAGTTCTCGGAGAGCGGCTGGAAGGGCGGGGTGACGTGCTCGACGGCAAGGTTGTGATCATCACCGGTGGCGCCCGGGGGATGGGGGCGGCCACCGCGCGGCGCTGCGTCGCGGCCGGGGCTCAGGTCGTGATCACCGATGTGCTGGTGGAGGAGGGTACGGCCACCGCCAAGGAGCTGGGTGCCCGATTTCTCCCCCACGATGTGACAAGTCAGGACCAGTGGGCCGACGTGGTCGCCGCCACCCTGGAGGTGTACGGCAGGCTCGACGGGCTGGTGAACAACGCGGGCATCGCCCTCACGCAGTCGATCGAGCAGCAGCCGCTGGAGGCCTTCGAGCGCGTGCTCCAGGTGAACCTGGTCGGCGTCTTCCTGGGGCTCAAATCGGTGGTCAAGGCCATGCGCGAGTCCGGCGGCGGCGCCGTCGTGAACCTCTCGTCCGTCGCGGGCCTCACCGCCCTGCCCGGCACGGGCGGTTACGGCGCGTCCAAGTGGGGCGTGCGCGGGCTGACCAAGATCGCCGCCTTGGAGTTCGGCAAGGACCGCATCCGGGTCAACTCCGTACATCCCGGAATGATCGTCACCCCGATGACACAGCCGCTCGGGGCCGTGTCGGGGGACGGGACCTTCCCGCTGGCCGCCGCCGGGCGCTGGGGCGAGCCGGAGGAGGTGGCGGAGGCCATCGCGTTCCTGCTGTCCGACGCCGCCTCGTACGTGACGGGCGCGGAGCTGGCCGTGGACGGCGGGTGGACGGCAGGGGAGAGCGCGCTGCTGTCCCGACTGGAGGGTGGGGGTCAATAGATGCCGTACGCGGATATCGGCGGAAATATCAGGCTCTTCTACACGGAGGACGGCGACGGGCCCCCGCTGCTGCTCGTCCACGGGTGGGGCACCGACTCCCACCAGTGGTCCTGGCACATCGACGCGCTGGCGGCCACCCACCGGGTGATCGCCGTGGACCTGCGCGGCCACGGCTACTCGTCCGTCCCCGAGAGCGGCAACACGCCGCGGGAGATGGCCGGCGACCTGCGCGCCCTCCTCGAAAGCCGGGGCATCCCGCAGGCGGTCGCCGTCGGGCACTCGATGGGCGGCCAGGTGGTCTCCATCCTCGCCGTCGAACACCCCGAGCTGGTACGCGGGCTCGTCGCCGTCGACCCCGGCTACGGCATGACCGACCGGGTCGCCCGGCGCTTCCCCAGGATGATCGACGGCCTGCGCGGTGAGCACCCGCACGCCGCCGCCGAGAAGATCGACGAGTGGTGCACGAACGCCGGCACGCCCGCCGTCATCAGGCGCTGGCACAAGCGCAGGCTGTACGGCATGCCGCCGCACGTGTTGGTCCAGGCGTTCGAGGCCATGTTCACGGCCCAGGACGCCATCGGGGTACGCCCGGCCAGCGACGACTACCTGGCCCGCCGGCGCTGCCCGGTGCTGTCGATCTGGGCGGATCCGGAACGGGCGAGCTGGGAGTCGGGGCTGCTCAAGGACCCCGCGTCCAGGGTCGTGTGCTGGGAGGGCGCCAGTCACCGGCTGCACGAGGAGCGCCCGGCCGAATTCGTGGACCTCGTGGAGGAGTGGCTGCAAGCCCAGGAATAGCCCCGGGTCAGGGCTGGCCGCGGGCCGCTCTCCTGCGGGCGCGCATGCGCCGTACCTTCCTGATCAGCCACCACGCCAGCACGGCCATCACCAGCAGCGCGACGATCACCAGCGCCGGGGCGAAGACGGCCACCAGGCTCATGCCGAGCGAGCCCGCGTCCTCCGCCGTGCTCACCACCGGGGCGCCCACCCCGGCCGTCCCGGCGTTGATCACGGGCCGGGCGGTGGCCTTGACCGCGTGCACGGCCAGCGCCATCACGATGCCCAGCAGCCAGCCGGCCCACGGGTGCTCGGCCATCCAGGTGGAGTGGTCCACCTCGGCCGCCGCCTGCGTGGCCGAGAAGACCACGCCGCCCGACGCCGGGCGCACCACGGTCTGGATGGTGTCGTTGACGCTGTCCACGGCGGGCACCTTGTCCAGGACGAACTCGGCCACCAGCAGGACGGCGATCACCGCGAGCACGCCCCAGTTGGACAGCCAGGAGTAGCCGTCGGGGAGCTTCACGGCGTCCGTGAAGTTGGCCAGGACGCCCACGACGAGGAGCGGGATGTAGGCGTTCAGCCCGGCGGCCGTGGACAGGCCGAGGCCG
Organism: Nonomuraea sp. NPDC052116; assembly: GCF_040680035.1. NCBI lineage: Bacteria > Bacillati > Actinomycetota > Actinomycetes > Streptosporangiales > Streptosporangiaceae > Nonomuraea > Nonomuraea sp. NPDC052116. The sequence goes on from NZ_JBFAWA010000046.1 coordinate 94,623, forward strand.
GTCAGTGCGGCGAACATGCCCCTAGTCTGCCCGCGCGGCGTCGTCCATGAGGTGCGCAAGGTCAGATCCGGTGAATTCGGCCACCGCCCGCTCGTACTTCTCCATGCCCCACGACCAGAAGTCGAAGTCGATGCTCTCGTTCGCGCCGTCCTGGATGGAGGCCCAGAGCGTCCAGCCGTACTTGGACATGAGGCCGAGCAGCCGGGCGCGGGCGATCTTGTGGCGCAGGTGGCGGCCGTAGTACGCGGTGACGAGCTCCTCCAGGTGGCCGAGCGGCAGGTCGGACTCGCTCCAGATGTTGCCGAGCTCGAAGCAGGCGTCGTTGTTGCCGGCGTACTCGTAGTCGATCAGCCAGAGGCGCTGCCCGTCGTCGAGGATGTTGCCGGGCAGGAGGTCGTTGTTGCAGGGGACGGTGCCTTCGGCCCTTATTTGCAGACATTTCCGGATGTCTTCGACGGCGGGCATGAAGCCGAGGTAGTCCGCGGGAAGCCGGTAACCCCGCTCCCGCACGATCCCCAGATAATGACGCTGGATCTCGAACATGTCGAAGTCCCGTACGAACCGCGGCCCCGCGTGCAGGCGGCGGCACGCCTGCGCCACCCGGGGCAGGTTCGCCGGGTCGCGGAGGTCGGCCTCGGTGAACGTCCGCCCCGGCAGGAAGCCCACCACCAGCACCCCCAGCTCGGGCAGGTACGCGTGCACCGGCGCCCCCACCCCGGCCGCGGCGGCGGCCAGCGAGCACGCGTGCTCGGCGTCCCTGTCGATCCCCAGCAGCGAGGAGTCGCTGGCCCACACGCGCGCCACGTACGACCCGCCCGGGGTCGTGACCTTGTAGTTGTGGTTGGTCAGCCCTCCGGGCAGCTCCTCGACGGAGCGCGGCACGCCGGACAGCAGAGGAATGCGATCGAGCACCTCGGGCACGGCCATGCTCGATGCTAGGACGGACGGCGCTAAACGGTCTAGACCTTTTACCGGTCCGAAGGTTAGCCTCGCCAGCATGAGCGACTCGGCCCGCATCGTGATCATCGGTGGCGGGGTGGGCGGCGCGTCCGTCGCCTACCACCTCACCCAACTCGGCGAACGCGACGTCGTCCTGCTGGAGCGGGACGAGCTCACCAGCGGCTCCACCTTCCACTCGGCGGGCCTGGTCGGCCAGTTGCGCGCCGATCCCACCCTGACCCGCATGAACCAGTACTCCGTCGAGCTCTACCGCACCCTCGACGCCGGATGGACGGAGTGCGGCGGCATCAAGCTGGCCTCCACGCCCGAGCGGATGGCGGAGATCCGCCGGCAGATCGGCTGGGCGCGGACGTTCGGGCTGCCGCTGGAGGAGATCTCGGTGGCCGAGGCCGTCGAGCTGTTCCCCCTCATGGACCCCGAGGGCGTCGTGGGCGCCGCGTACCTGCCCACGGACGGGCAGATCGACCCCTCGCAGCTCTGTTACGCCCTGGCCCAGCGGGCCCGCGAGGGCGGGGCGGTCATCCGCACGCACACCAGGGTGCTCGGCATCTCGACGGCGAACGGTCGCGTCACCGGCGTGCGCACCGACCAGGGGGACATCGACTGCGAGATCGTGGTCAACTGCGGCGGCATGTTCGCGGCCGAGATCGGCCGCATGGCCGGGGCGCGGATCCCGATCGTGCCGATGTCGCACCAGTACGTGGTGACCGACGCCTGCCACGACCACACGGGGCTGCCCACGCTGCGCGACCCCGACCTGCTCGTCTACTACCGGCAGGAGGTGCAGGGGCTGGTCATGGGCGGGTACGAGCGCACCTGCGCGCCCTGGACGGCCGGCCCGAACTCCTTCGACGCCGTCCCCGCGGACTTCAACGGCCGCCTCCTGTCCGAAGATTGGCCGAGATTTGAGGAAATTTCGGATAATTCCCGGATTCGTGTGCCTGCGATGGCCGACGTCGGCATCCGCAAGCTGATCAACGGTCCCGAGGCGTTCACCCCCGACAACGAGTTCTGCCTGGGGGAGACGGAGGTCGGCGGGTTCTTCGTGGCGGCCGGGTTCTGCGCGCACGGCATCGCGGGCGCGGGCGGCATCGGCAAGGTGATGGCCGAGTGGATCGTCGAGGGCGAGCCCGGCATGGACCTCTGGCACATGGACATCCGCCGCTTCGGCCGCCAGTACCGCTCGCCGTCCTACACGATCAAGCGGGCCGTCGAGAACTACGAGACGTACTACGACATCCGCTACCCGGGCCACGAGCGCTCGGCGGGGCGGCCCCTGCGGCTCTCGCCCGCGTACGGCTGGCACGCCGCCCACGGCGCCGCCTTCGGCGAGAAGTCCGGCTGGGAACGGGTCAACTACTACGACGCGAACGCGACGGACGAGGGGGAACGGCCCGGCGGGTGGGCCGGGCGGCTCTGGTCGCCCGCGATCGGCGTCGAGCACCGGGCCACGCGCACCACGGCAGGGCTGTTCGACGAGAGCTCGTTCGCGAAGATCGAGGTCTCCGGCCCGGACGCGGCGGACCTGCTGGAATGGGTGTGCGACAACCGGGTCGCCCGCGAGGTCGGCGCCGTCACCTACACCCAGGCGCTCAACCGGCGCGGCGGCATCGAGTGCGACTTCACCGTGACCAGGCGGGGCGAGCAGGAGTTCCTGATCGTCACCGGCACCGCGTTCGGCTCGCACGACCTGGGCTGGCTGCGCAAGCAGGCCGCGCGCACCGGCGCGACGGCCAGGATCGCCGACGTCACCGGCCAGTACGCGTGCTTCGCCCTGTGGGGCCCGCGCGCCCCCGAGATCATCGCCGGGCTCACGCCGGACCCGATGGACTTCCCGTTCATGTCGTCGCGGGAGATCACCGTGGGGGACGTGCCGGTGCTGGCGCTGCGGGTCACGTTCGTGGGGGAGACGGGCTGGGAGCTGTACTGCTCCACCGAGTACGGGCTGGGGCTGTGGCAGGAGCTGTGGCGGGCGGGGGAGCCGTACGGGCTGGTGGCCGGCGGCTACCGGGCCATCGACAGCCTGCGGCTGGAGAAGGGCTACCGGGTGTGGGGCGCGGACATCGGGCCCGAGACGACGCCGTACGAGGCGGGGCTGGGGTTCTGCGTCAAGACGGACAAGGACTTCCTCGGCAAGGACGCCCTGGACCCGGCGCCCGAGCGGCGGCTGCGGTGCGTGACGCTGCGCGACCCGAGAGCCGTCGCGCTCGGCAACGAGCCCGTACGGCTGGACGGCAAGGTCGTGGCCCGGGTCACCTCGGGCGGGTACGGCTACACCGCCAAGGAGTCGATCGCCTACGCCTATCTGCCGGTCGGGCCGGGCGCCGAGGTGGAGATCGAGGTCGAGGGGGCCTGGGTGCCGGGCGTCGTGGTCAGGACCCCCTTGGTTCCGTGACGCCGCTGCGTACCGCGATCCGGACCCGGTCGGGGCGGAACAGGTCCCGGGCGAACTCCACCGGCGTGCCGTCGCCCGCGTAGGCGGTGCGCTCGATGAGCATGAGCGGCGCGCCGGGGGCGATGCCCAGCTCGGCGGCCTCCGCCGGGCGGGCGATCACCGGGGCCAGGTGCTCGACCGCCGTACGCGGCTCCAGGTCGTAGCGGGCGGCCAGCAGGGTGTAGAGGGAGCCGGTGAGGTCCTGGTCGAGGAAGCCCGGCAGAGGCGGGAACCAGGAGCGCTCCAGCGCCACCGGCGACAGCCCGGCCGAGCGCACCCTGGCCACCTCGTGCACCGGTGAGCCCTCCTCCACCTCCAGCGCCGCGGCCACCGACCGTGGCGCGGGCACGGTCACCGCCGCCAGGACCCGCGCCTCGGCCCGCAGGTGGGCCCGCCGCATCTGCTCGGTGAACCCGGCCAGCCCGGTCAGGTCGCACTCGATGCGCGGCTCGGCCACGAACGCGCCGCCCGACCTGCCGGGCACCCTGATCAGCACGCCGTCGCGCTCCAGGGTGGCCAGCGCCTGCCTGAGCGTCATCCTGCTCACGCCCAGCCGCCCGGCCAGCTCCCGCTCGCCGGGCAGCCGGTCGCCCGGCTCCATCTCGCCGCTGGAGATCGACTCGAGCAGCCACCGCTCGATCTGCACGTGCGCGGGGACTCCCGTGCCACGCTCCAGCTCCGGCGGTGTCCCGACCACACGCGCATCTTGACATGGGTTTCGGCGTGAATGCCAAATGTGGGCCACTTGCCCCCCGTCCGGGGCCGGGGTCCCTTGGGGGAGGGAACGGCGTGCGGTGCGGCGGGACGTCCCTGGCGATCGGGGCCGGGGTCCTCAGGGGGAGGGCGGGAGCCGGCGGCCGAAGGGGGTCAGCCCTTGATGGCGCCCTGGGTGATGCCGTTGACGAAGCTGCGCTGGAAGAGGAGGTACACGACGACGATCGGGGCGATGACGATCAGGCAGGCCGCCGCCAGCAACGGGATGTCCGTCGTGTACTGGCCGACGAAGAGCCCCAGCCCGCTCGGCGCGGTGCGCCGGTCCGGGTCCTGCATCATGACCAGCACCAGCATGAACTGGTTCCACGACCACATGAAGTAGAGAACGGACAGCGTGGTGACCGCGGGCCACGAGATGGGCAGCAGCACCCGCGCCAGCACCACGAGGTCCCGGGCGCCGTCGATGCGCGCCGCCTCGACGAGCTCCTCGGGCACGTTCGAGAAGTGCGTCTGCATCCAGTACACCCCGAACGGCATGAACAGCGCCGCCTCGGCCAGGATGACGCCGACGTAGGAGTCGGTGAGGCCGACCTCGCGCAGGTTGAAGTAGAGCGCCACCACGATGACCTCGATCGGCAGCGTGAGCCCCATCACGAACCCGAACGACAACGTCCGGTGCCCCCACACCTTGAGGATCGCCAGCCCGTACCCGGCGAGCGTGGCCATCGCCACCGCGAGCGGCACCACGACGACCGCGATCAGCACGCTCGAACGCATGAGGTTGGTGAAGTTGCCCCGCTCCCAGGCGAGCGCGAAGGTCTCCCACGACCACCTGTCCGGGATGCTCAGCCCGTCGAGCTGCGCGCCCGAGGGGTGCAGGGCGGCCAGGACGATGCCGGCGAAGGGCACCAGCACCATCACCGCCAGCAGGACGAGCACTCCGTACCGGACACTGACTCCGCCGAGCGTTCTCAACTCTGATCATCCCTGGTGAAGTATCGGACGGCGCTGACGACGGCGACCACGATCACGGTCAGCACGACCGCGAGCGCGCTGGCGCCGCCGATGTCGCCCTCGTTGAAGGCCAGCCGGTAGACGAGCAGGCCGGGCACGTTGGTCTGCCCCGCCGGGCCGCCGTTCGTGGTGACGAAGACGAGGTCGAAGCTGGCCAGCGCGGCGATCGTGGTGATGACGCCGGCGACCGTGATCTCCCTGCGCACCCCGGGTACGGTGACGTGCCGGAACTGCCGGAGCGCCCCCGCGCCGTCGAGCTTGGCCGCCTCGTACAGGGACGGGTCGATCTTCTGCGCGCCGGCCAGGAAGAGCATCATGCACAGCCCGCTCATCACCCACGTGCCGATGAGGCCGAGCGCGATGAGTGCCAGGCCGTAGTCGCCCAGCCAGGCGCGGGTGATCGACCCCAGACCCACCAGGTCGAGGAACTGGTTGACCACGCCGGACTCGCCGTAGAGCCAGCGCCAGGTGATGCCGACGGCGACGAGCGGCAGCACCTGGGGGAGGAAGAAGACGATCCGGAAGAACGTCATGCCCCGGCGCACCTTGCCCATCAGGAGCGCCGTCATGAGCAGCCCGACGCCGATGGGGATGACCGAGAAGAAGACGATCAGCGCGAGGCTGTGCAGGATGGCCTCGTACAGCGCTGAATCACGAAAAATCTTGACGTAGTTGGAGAAACCAGCCCAGACCGGCGGCAGGATGCCGTCCCAGGTCAGGAGCGACAGGCGGAGCGTGTTCAGCGCCGGCCAGATGGCGAAGCCCAGGTACACCGCGAGCGCGGGCAGCACGTACAGCCAGCCCCTGGCCCGTCGCCTCCTCAACCGCGGGGGCCCGGCGGCCGCCCGCCCCCCGCCGCGGGCCGGCAGTTGGGAGGACTTCAGCCGGCTCGAAGGGCAGCGACCGCTTCGACGAGGCCCGCCGCCTCCAAAGCGTCGAGCACATCATCAACGGTCTCCGG
>NZ_JBFAWA010000047.1:0-100461 GCF_040680035.1 Nonomuraea sp. NPDC052116
CCGGACAGCAACGCGCTGAGGAGCGCTGCCAGGGGGAGGGAGCGTAACAACCTCTTCACCATGCTCACCTTTTGGGGGGTTAGGAAGTGGCATGTCACGCGCAGTTAACATTGGGTGTTTCTCATCGTCAAGAGGCGATTAATAGATAAGAAACCTACAAAATCCATCAAGACTCACCACGTATGCCCTGCTAGCAGCGCAGGTTTCGCATACGCCCTCGGGATATGTCCTGAAATATGCGACGGATGGTGCTGCATATTGGTCGGAGGTCTGATTCGGTGCTGATGGGCCGCGATCGTCGCTGACGCCCGGGGGTCGGTCGCGCTCAGCTCCTGGCCCCCGGGCCGGGCATGGCGAGGCGTCGCTGTGTCACCAGTTGGCGGGCTCTGCCGAGGAGTAGGAGGAGGCGATCCTGGCGTGGTCGTGATAGATCGACAGTACGCGCGGGCCGGCGGGCGTCCCGTTCCGCCAAGCGGTGCAGTAGATGCCTGACGACCAGCGGATCGTCTGCGATGTCTTGGGCAGCACTGCGACGCCGGTCCTGCTCCACACCTTCCGCCCGTTGACCCAGACCTCGAAGGCTCCCGCGGTGCTGTGGAACTTCAGGCGGGTGACGATCCTGATCCACGTGCCACGAAGGTTTGTGATCTTGTCGAGTGTGGCCGCGAAGCCGCCCGAGCCGCCGATCCGGAGTTCGTCGTTCTGGACGAACATCAGCTCCCAGGGCCCCTCCGGGTCCTCTGGCGACCACTGCTGGAAGGTGACGTTCTGGTTGTGGAACTGCCAGTTCGGCGGCAGGTAGATGGCCTGTCCGTAGTAGCGGTCCTGGCCCACGGCCTGGGTCCGGCTCTGGACGGTCTCAGAGTGGTACCCGCCGCCCTCGTCGACGTACGTCTGCTGCGCCTCGATGGCGGTGGTCCCCTTGTACACAGGGCTGCTGACCGTACGGATCACGCCTTGCTTCTGGGGCTCCTGTGGGTAGTTGCTCCAGCCGGTCAGAGTTCCGGTGTCCTGGAAGAACACTTCGGCGGCGGTCGCCGAGCCTGCCGGAGCCAGGGCGGGGACCGCGCACAAGGCAACGATGATGACGGTGATCATTCGTCGGCGCATGTGATCCTCTTCTGTGAGGGTTGCTGGGAGGCGAGTATCACACGCGTGAAATTATTAGTAAAGGTACTTAAAATATTTGCCTTGCCTGTGGCGCGGCGAGCCCTTTCGGCAGGACGTCGCAAGTGGCAGCTCGCCGGACGGTCCGACGCGTGGCCTGGCTGAGAAGAGGGAGCGCGATCCACAAGCCGCTGGATGCCACCGCCGGCTGCCGACTGGGAGATCCGCTACCAGCGGGGCACAGGCGTCGCTCGCCCCGTTGGGCTGACGTCCGGCGACGCGTAGAGATACGTAGGGGCGGGAAAGCAGTGCAGGTGGTCCCCGTCTAAGACCGTGTGCCGCACCCTACATGGGTGTCTGGTGGAGGAGGACGACGCGCCAGCCCTCGGAGGTGCGGCGATAGACCGTCGACGCATGCCATGACGACGTCTCATCGCCGATGGTGCTCGTCAGTTTGTAGGCCACCACGGCTCCCGCGTCGCCGAGTGGCTTGACCACGACATCGTGTGCTCGGTTGTACCGTTCCGGATTGCCGCTCCCCTTGACGTACATGTCGAGAACCTGCTGCCTGGACACGATTCCGTAATGTCCCATGGCTACGAAGTCGTCGGCGCAGTACTCCTCGAAAAATGTCTCGTCATAGGCAGCGTCCGCGTCCAGCATCCGCTGCTCGAGTTCTACCAGGGTCTTCTCGATGCCGCTCATCCAGCCAACTCCTTTTCGCGAGATGTGCGGCCCATGCTGCCAGCCGTACCTGACGTCCTCTGACAGGTACAGATGCGCCAGGGCCGTGATCTGATGATCTTGGACGAGCCCAGCTCCGGCCTCGACGCGGTGGCCGAGGCGGCGGTCCACGACCGGCTGCGGGAGCTGCGCGCGGGCTCTTCCGCACCCAGGCGGAGGGCTACCAGGAGGACCCGGTCCCGCCGCCGCCCGGGGAGAGCGGCGCGGTGCCGACCACGGCGGTCGCCGGATGAGCGGGGAACGGTCAAGCGGCGCGGATGCACCGCCGTGAGTTCACGGTTACCTCAAGGACGATGGCGTGAGCGCCGTCGGCGTCGATGAGATGCTCCTCCACGGTGGGGCCGGTGACCTCCAGGCGGTGGCGGTGCAGCCAGCCGAAGAGGTCCTGCCCGGCGCGGACCACCCCTGCCGAGGGCGGAACGACGGCCCGTACGACGGTGCGGGCAGGCAGGAAGAGCTGCTCGCCGGCGCCGTCGGTGGTCACCGCGGCGGCGAACCCGCCCGTCGGCCGCCCGCGAAGCCAGGTCAGCAGGGCCGCCGGTGGCGCCGGGCAGACAGCGGCCAGTTCGGCGGGATGGTCGAGGCGCATGCGGCGGACGCGGAGTCGACGCGAGTCCACCGCGGTCTGCTGAGGCAGGATCGACATCGGCACGGCGAGGTGGTCCTCGGCGTGAGCCGCGGTCGCGGCCAGCGCGGCGATGTCACGCCTGATGTTCGCCACGATCTCGGTGAGCGCCTGCCGCACCTGTGCCTCGGGAGCGTCCAGCAGATCGGCGATCTGGCGCAGCGGCAGGCCGAGGCGCTGCAGCCCGCGGATGCGTTCGAGCCGGGACAGCTCGGCCACGCCGTACCAGCGGTAGCCGGTGGCACGGTCGACCGCGGCGGGAAGCAGCAGCCCGATCTTGTCGTAGTGGCGCAGGGTCCGTTCGGATACGCCGGCCATGCGCGCCAGTTGCCCGATCCGCCACATGGCGTCCCCCTCCTGGCATGTTGACTTTGTCCCAGCGTCAGGGTTCTACCGTCACGGTCCATGACCGATCCGAACCCTCGGCGCCGGCTCACCGGTGTGCTGCTGTTGACCTCGCTGATAGCCATGATCGCCGGAACGGCCATCGTGGTGCCATCGGGGTTGACCCTGAATCCGTCCGACCCCGGTGCCGCGCTGGACGCGGTACGCGAGCAGGTCGGGCTGCACCTGACCGAGCTGGCCTTCGACGTGCTGGGCTGGCTGGCACTGACCGCGGCCGGGCTGGTGATGGCCGCTCGCCCGGCCGAGACGTCAAGACCGTATCTGGTGACGCTCGCCGGTGGCCTGCTGGCCGCCGCCGGGCTGGCCGGCCTGCTTCATGACGCCGGAAACCTGGCACTGACCCAGCTGGCCGCCCGCCCGACCGCCCCGGCGGCCGCCACAGTGGCCTTGGCCGTCCTGCTCACCGCCAAATGGGCGGTCAATCTGGCCGGGCTGCTGTGGGTCGCCGCCACCGCCGCCGGCGCGGTGGGCATCCCGATGCCCGCCGGGCTTCGTGTCACCGGCCTGATCGCCGCACTCAGCGGCCTGGCCTCGGTCGTGCTTCCGTGGACGACCGGGACCGCCGGCCCTACGGGGGCACTGGAACAGCTCGGGTATGCTCTCCACCTGCCCGTCATGATCTGGTACGGGGTCCTGGGCCGGCGGTATCTGCGCAGGCAGTATGCGGTCGTTGCCGCTCTTGGTTACCAGTCCGAGCCTCAATAGGCCGCGAGGTCCGTGGGGGAGCGGAGATGGTCACCGGTGGTCCCTGTCAGGATCCGCCCGGGCCGTGGTGACCTCGTCGTGAGCCGAACGGATGGCGGCTGAGCTTGGGTCCGCCACCGCGCGTCGCGTCGAGCGGGCCTGCCGCGTCCGGTCCAGGAGGATGAACGGTACGGCGGTCGCGGCGAGGCCGGCCCCGATCAGGCAGACCGATGTGAGAGCGGCCCCTCGTGTGAGTGAGGCGGCCGCGAACAGGGGGGTGATGCTGATGCCGAGCTGGAATGCCGACACGGTGGTGGCGCCGGCGAGGGTCGGCGCGCCGGCTGCGATGGCGAAGACGCGTCCGTAGACGGCGGGGTTCAGTACGAACGCGGCGACGCCGATCAGGAAGACCGTGGGCACCACCGCCCAGACCTGCTGGATCACGACCGCCAACACGACTGAAAGGATCACGATCGCGGCTGCTCCGGTGAGGAGTGCGAGGTGGGGGCGCCGGTCGGAGACGCGGCCGCCGATGGACAGGCCGACGAAGGCGCCGACCCCGAAGAGCGCGAGGATCGCCGGGATCCAGACCTCGGGGATGGCGGTGATCTCGGCGAGCATGGCGCTCAGGTAGTTGAACGTGATCATGTACGCCGCGGTGGTCAGGATCGTGATCGCGTACATGCTCCAGAGCATCGGTTTCCGCATCGTGGTGAGCTCTCGCGAGATGCTGGGCCGGCGGGTGTCCGGGGTGGTGGCGGGGAGTCCGAGGAGGCAGCCGACGACCCCGGCGGCCGTCAGGGCGACGACGGCCCAGAAGCCGCCGCGCCAATGGACGAAGTGGCTGAGCAGCGTGCCGGCGGGACCGCCGACGACCATTGCCGCGCTGAGCCCGCTGACCACGACTCCGGAGGCGCGGGCGTTCCGGCCCGGTGTCACCAGGCTGATCGCGGTCACCGACGCGACGGCGAAGAAGCCCGCGTAGGCGATCCCCGAAACCACCCTCGTCAGCAGCAGGACCTGGTAGTCGCCCAGCAGTCCGACGACGACGCCGGCGGCGAAGAGGCCCTGGGTCGCCACCAACGCGGTACGGCGAGGCCAATGCAGACTCAGCATGGCGAACGGCGGCCCGCCGATCACGACACCCAGTGCGAACGCAGTGATCAGGAATCCGGCCGAAGAGAGTGTGACGTCCAGATCGGCGGCCACGGCAGGCAGTACGCCGGCCAGCAGGAACTCGGCGCTTCCCATCGCGAACAGGCTGAGAGCGAGCAGGTACACGCCGGCGGGCAACCTGTCGGAGGGAGTGTTCCGGGACGTCTCCGCGGGCGCGGTGATACCGCCCATCAGATCGCACCCACGGCAGCGGACAGCTCCCGTTCCAGCAGCCAGGCGGTCATGCCGATGGCGGTGACGACCTGCGCCCAGGGGGTGACCACGTTCCCGGCCGCCCAGAGCCCGGCGGCCCCGCCGCCGATGACGATCGCGTCCCATGGCGTCGAATCCGTTGTTGCGTTCATGCGAAGAGGATCGGGAGGCCGGCCCGGAATCGACAAACTTCGTTGCCGATTCCGGGACACATTGATTGACTGCGTCCCGTGGAACGGCAACCGAGCGTCAGCGGGGTGATCGAGCAGATCGCCCCTCGGCTGCGACGCGCCCGCGAGAAGAAGGGCGTCAGCCTGGCCGACCTCGCGCGCGCCACCGGCATCTCGACCAGCACGTTGTCCCGGCTCGAATCAGCTCAGCGCAAACCGAGCCTTGAGCTGCTCCTTCCGATCACCGCGGCGCTGGGCATCCCCCTCGACGAGATCGTCGCCGCACCCCGGATTCTCGATCCGCGCGTGCCGCAGCGGCCCACCGGGAAAGACGGCCGGGTGCTGATCCCGTTGTCGCGGCATCAGGGCGAACCACGCGCGTACAAGATGACCATTCCGGCGCACGACGAACAGCCCCACCTGCGGACCCACGCAGGCTACGAATGGCTCTACGTGCTGCGCGGCCGGCTCCGCGTGAGACTGGCTGACCACGACTTCATCATGGGAGCGGGCGAAGCGGCCGAGTTCGACTGCCAGATTCCGCACTGGTTCGGCGCCGCCGGGCGTGGCAGCGTCGAAGTGCTCAGCCTCTTCGGAAAGCAGGGCGAACGCATCCACCTCCGCACCACACAGCGCTGACGCGGGAGCGCAGGGTTTTCACGCCTGCGCGGTGAGCAGGGCGTCGGCGAGGCCGGTGCGGGCGTAGAGGACCGAACGGCCCGCTCGGTGGGTGCTGGTCAGGCCGGCGGCCCGCAGGGCGGTGAGGTGCTGGGAGACGCCCGCCGCGGACAGGCCCGACCGCTGCGCGAGTTCGGTGGTTGAGGCAGGGGTGTCCAGTTCGGCCAGGATCAACGCCCGGGACCGGCCGATCACGGCGGCGAGGGCTTCCATGTGCGCATGTGTCCGGCGCTCCCACAACAGGCCGATCCCGCGCGCCGGGTAGGCCAGCTGCGGTGGTTCGGACGCGACGGAGCGGGTCAGCACCCGCGGCCAGGCGAAGACCGACGGCACCAGGAGCAGCCCGGCTTCGGTCTCGATCCTGGTGATGGGGCAGTGCCGCTCTACCAGGTGGAGGCTGCCGCCGGCCCAGCGCACCGTGTGGTGCAGCTCGTCCAGCGCCTGGGCCGTACCCTGCTCGGCCACCTGGCGCCCCCGGTGGAAGATGTCCGCCTCCAGGACCGAGCGGATCCTGGCCCAGTAGGGCGCTATCGCCAGCCCCCAGTAGACCTCGATCTCCGCCACGATCCGGGGCAGGCAGCTCTGCGGGCTGCGGTGGAGGCTCCGCAGCCGGGAGGACAGAGCGCCGTCGCGCTCGGCGGCCAGGCGATCGACGTCCTGCCGTACCTGCTCGGGGTCGGTGGCCTCGATGGCGGCCAGCTCGTCGGCAAGGCCGGGAGAGGTTGTCGTCGGCGCCGGGTTGAGGAAGTCGGGGAGGTGGCCGCTGGGCGGGATCATGTCGGCCAGCCAGCCGCGATCGAGGCCCGCGGCGGCGAGCCGGGGGCGTACCTGGTCGGCCCAGTTGCGGTGCGGGCGCGGCACGACCGCGGCGGCCAGCGCTCTGACGCTGGTGACGACTTCCCACATGGGTGAGACGGCGAACCGGGTCTCGGCCAGATCGTTCACCGAGAAGGCGAGCCGCGCCTTCATGCTTCCTCCATGATTCGGTCTCAGCTTAATCAGTGGATCCTCGACCCTCTGCCCAGCAGTATCCCGGAAGCAGGACAACGCGAAAGGCAGTCATGTACATCTCCTCCTCCGTCGATGCCGCGACTCAGCGGAAGGCGCGGCTGTTCCGCGCCCTGAGCGCCGAGCCCGTGCTGGTGCTGCCCAACGCCTGGGACGCCGCCAGTGCGGCCGTCATCGCCGCGGCCGGCGCCACGGCGATCGCCACGACCAGCGGTGGCGTCTCGTGGTCGCTGGGCCGCGGGGACGGGCAGCGGCTCGGCCGGGGCGAGATGGTGGAGGCCGCGCGGCGCATCGTGGACTCCGTCGACGTGCCGGTGACGGTCGACGTGGAGGGAGGGTACGGGCCGGATCCGGCGGATGTCGCCGCGACCGTGCGGGCGGTCGTCGAGGCCGGGGCGGTGGGTGTCAATCTGGAGGACTCCGCGGCCGTCGGCGGTCCCCTGTTCGACGTGGCCGAGCAGAGTGCCAGGCTGCGCGCCGCCAGGGAGGCCGCGGCCGCCGCGGCTCTGCCGGAGCTGTTCGTCAACGCCCGTACCGACGTCTTCCTGTTCGGGATCGGTGCACCGGACGGGCGGCTGGGCGAGGTGCTGGAGCGGACGGAGGCCTACGCGGAGGCGGGAGCCGACGGCATCTTCGTTCCGGGCCTGCTCGACCTGGACGCGCTGAACACCCTCTGCGCGGCATCGCCGCTGCCGGTCAACGCGATGGCCGTCGCGGGTGGGCCGAGTGTCACCGAGCTCGCGCAGGCCGGGGTACGCAGGGTCAGCCTGGGCACCGCTCTGGCCCAGGCCGCGTACGCCGCGACCCGGAGAGCCGCCGCGGAGCTGCTCGGCACGGGAGGTCTCACGGCGCTGGACGGCTCGCTGGACTTCAGCGAACTCGACGTCCTGTTCCGTCGTTGATCGAAGCTAGGACAGGAGGGAGTCGTACGCGACCGAGTGCCGCTGCCCTGACATGAAGGACAGGAACTGCCTGACGAAAGCGCCGCGCGAGTAGGCGTCGGCCCCGCCGGCCAGATCGCGGTGGAAGGCCGTGCGGAACAAGTTCTGGAACTCCTGCGCGTCGATCGCCTGGTCGTCGTCGCCGTCGGTGACGTCGAACAGCACGTCGGCGACCTTGATCAGCCCTGAGCCGGGCAGCGAGACGGCCGAGGCGGCGTATTCCTGTCGTGTGACGCGCCCGTCGCCGTCGGTGTCGAGATTGGTCTGCAACTCCCGCCACCAGATGGCATAGGCGTTGTAGAGCCGCTCCTCGTCCTGTTCGTCCAGGTCGAGCCGGGTGGCGAGCTCTCTTGCCATGGCCGCCAGGTCAGGCCAGGTGAGGTAGCCGTCGCCCGTCTGGTCCAGGACCTCGGTGAAGAACCGGTCGGCCGAGCGGGTGGTCGGGTTGACGTCGTCGGGGGCCGGGGTGATGAGCCTGACCATGGCCGCGGCCTGGCCGGCCTTGCGGCGTACGGTCTGCCAGGGCCCGGAACCACCGTCGTGGCCGGGATCCAGCAGGCTCACGAGCGAGTTGACGTCCACCCAGCCGTCCGGGAGCACGCGGGTGGCGATTCCGGCGGTGAGGTACGCCCCGTGCATGAGCGTCCGCGCCCCCGGGAGGTCGGGCAGGGCGACCCGCCGGCAGAAGGACTCCGGCAGCGACGCGATGGTGATCGCGGCGGCTACGGGGCCCGCCACGGTCCGGCCCGCGACCCACACCGCGGGATGGTTGCGCAGCAGGGGCGGTGCGGGCACGTTGGCGAAGAGCCGGTAGAGGATGACGCGCACGGCCTCGGTGCTCTCCAGGCGGTGGTCGATCATGTCGTCGTAGTAGGACCAGAACTCCCGCACCGTCGCGGGGAGCCGGTCGCTGTCGCCCTCGATCAGGGCCAGGAACGCACGGAACTCGGCGTAGAGCCGTTCGAGCGCGGGTCCGTCGAGCGACTCGCCGCTCAGCCGGTACATCGTCACCGTCGATTCGAACAGGGTCGCCACCACCCAGGCGCGGGCCTCGGCGTCCTTTCCGTCGTAGGGGCGGCCTTGGGGGTCGGTGCCCGACATGCGGGCGTGCAGGCGGTTGAGGCGGGTCGCCTCCCGGGTGCGAACGTGCTGGTCGGGGTCGAGCACGCGCTGCATGCTCACCAAGGTGTTGCGCAGCCGCCGCCACGGATGCGCCACGAACGTCGAGTTTTCGATCAACGCGGCGCCGATCTGCGGATGCGCGGCCTCCAGAACCGTGGCGCGGGTCACCGCGAGGCCCCACCGTGCGTCGTTGACGAGGCGGCGCAGCATCGAGTCCGGCCCGAAGGCGTCGGCGGTGCTCTGGCTCATTGAGATTCCTCTCCCGTGGCGGCGGTCGACTGGCGGACATCGCCGAACCGGCGCTGGCGCGACCGGTAGGCGTCAAGGCATTCCCAGAGGTGGGTCGCGCGGAAGTCCGGCCACAGCACCTGAGGGAAGACCCACTCGGCGTAGGCCACTTGCCAGAGCATGAAGTTGGAGATGCGTTGCTCTCCGGAGGTGCGGATGACCAGGTCCACGTCCGGCGTGTCGGAGTAGGGGAGATGCCGGGCGAAGGTGGCCTCGGTGACCTGCTCGGCCGGCACGTCGGCGCGGATCAGCGAGCGGGCGGCCTCCACGATGTCGCGCCGCCCCCCATGATCGAAGGCGACCGTCAGCGTCATCTGCCTGTTGTCGCCGGTGAGCGTCATCAGGTCGGTGATGTCCCGGACCAGGGCCGGTGGGATCCGCGGATCGGACATGCCCAGGAACCTGCACCGGACGCCCCGCGCGTGCAACGCCGGCGCGTGCTTGCGGACGGCCCGGCGCACGAGCCTCATCAGGATGTCGACCTCGCCCGCCGGCCTGCGCCAGTTTTCGGTGGAGAAGGCGTACAGGCTCAACCATCTGATGCCGGCCGAACGCGCCTCCTCGATGATGTCCATGACGGCGGCCTCCGCCGCCTCGTGGCCCGCGGTGCGCGGCAGCGATCGCTGCGCGGCCCACCGCCCGTTTCCGTCCATCACACAAGCCACGTGACGCGGCAATCCGCTGACGACTTCCATAGCTGACCGTAACTCTACCATTACCCATGGTGACGGCGACGGGCAGGCGGGTTTCATGCGGAGATCATGCGCCCCGTGATCGATCGTGGTCAGTGACGTCAGTCGCGCTACGGAGGTTACGCATGAAGCACATCCGACACGCAGCCGTCCGCCTCGTGGGCCGGGTCCGCATGGGAGGCATGTACACCTACTGGAACTTCTTCAACTAAGAGGGGCCCGACGAGTGACGCACGCACCTGGTTCGGAGCGGCCCCCCGGGCCCCGAGGGCACTGGTTGTTCGGCAACACCGAGGAGTACGACCGGGACAGGAACGGTTTCCTGGAACGGTGTCACCATGAATACGGGGACGTCTTCTCGTTCGACGCCCGCACCATCGTGGTGTCCTCACCGGATCAGGTGCATGCGTTGCTCACCAGGACCAACCGAGACTTCCTTGCCGAGAATTCGCCGCTGGCGGGAAACACGGACACCGAGCGGATGGCGGCCGACGCCGAGCTGTGGACGACGACCCGCCGCGCCGGCTGGCAGGGGCTGCACCGGAGGGTCGCGCAGGCGCACGCCGAACGCCTGCGGGAGATCTTCCTCAAGACCGTCGATGACGGGGACATCGACGTGCTCGCCACGATGGCCGACTTCTTCGGCCGGGCGACCGCCGACTTCTGCCTGAGCGCGGACGCGGAAGGCGTGCCGGAGACGCTGGCCGAGAACGTCGCGGCCATCGACCCCCTGTCGCGCGACTCGCTGCAGCTCCCGCCGTGGTGGCCGTCGCGCAAGGTGCGGCGCTTCGCCCGCTCCCGCAAGCGGCTCCTGGCGCTCATGACCGACATCGTGCGCCGCCGCCGGCAGGCCGGGGAGTCCTCAGCCCAGGATCTCCTCGGCGTGCTGCTCGCCCCGGGCGATCAGCAGCTGTCCGACCTGCAGATCGAGCGGTTCCTGCGCGGGATCATGCTGGCCGCCCTGGGCGTCCCGGCCGCCGCGCTCACCTGGATCGTGTACGAGCTCAGCACGCGGCCCGACGTGCTGGCCCGGCTGGAGGCCGAGGCCGCGTCGGCCGGCGAGGTCCCGGTCATGGGGGACCTGCCGTACACCGAGGCGTTCGTCAAGGAGGTGCTCAGGCTGTGGCCGCCGACCTGGCTGATCGGCAGGACCGTACGTCACGGGACCGAGCTCGACGGGTGGCGTCTCAAGACGGGGGATCAGGTGCTGTTCAGCCTGTATCGGCTGCATCGCGATCCGCGCTGGTGGTCCGACCCCGACCAGCTGGTGCCGGAACGGTGGCTGGAGCCTCGTGCCGCGCCCGTCAGGCACACCTACCTGCCGTTCGGCGCCGGGCCGAGGGTGTGCGTGGGGACCCAGCTCGGCATGATGCAGCTGACGTTGGCGACGGCCTGGCTGGTCAGCGGCATGAACCTGGCGCGGACGCAGGAGACGGCGATGGTGCCCGACTTCAGCGGTCTGCTGGTGCCGCGTGACCTGAGGGTCCGGCTGGAGCGGAAGGCGGTGCGGCAAGGCGCCTGATCTTCTCCTGGACGTTCCCGGCTTCGACCGCGCGGTGCTGCTTGTGGTAGAGATCGAGCGCTCGCTGCCAGGCTTCGCGGGCGGCGGCGGGCCGGCCCGTTTCGTGGTGGACGTCGCCGATGCGGACGAGGGTGTCGGCGCGCTGGTAGGCGTTGCCGAGTTGCTCGCGTAGTTCGAGGCATCGGCCGTAATGGTCGAGCGCCTGGTCATGTTGTCCGGCCCAGTGGGCGATGTAGCCGAGGCTGTCGAGGGTGGCGGATTCGCCGTTCAGGTCCTCGTGCTTCTGGAACAGTTCCAGAGCCTGCTCGCAGTACGACCGCGCCTGCGGGTAGTGGCCGAGCTTGGCGTGGCACCAGCCGGCGGCGCTGAGCGCGTTGGCCTCCCAGAGGGGGTCGCGGAGTTCGCGCTGGAGGCGCAGGGCGTTCTCGATGTGCGGGAGCGCGCGCTCGGGTGCGCCCCGCTCCAGCCAGGCGAACCCGAGGGTGTGGCTGGTGTGCGCCTGCCCGGCGCGGTCCTCCTCCTGCTCGAACAGCTCGAACGCGAGCAGCAGGTGCTCCAGGCCGTCGTCGGCCCGGGAGTCCTGCGCGTAGGCGTACCCGAGATACCAATGGGAGAAGGCCCGAGGGCCCGGCCGGCCCAGCCGCTCGGCGGCGGCCAGGGCCGTCTCCCAAGACCGGGTGCGCAGCTCGTGCTGGCACCGCTTGTGGTATGTGTCCATCGCCCAGGCCAGCCGCCAGACGGCCGCGTCCAGGCCCAGCCTCTCGGCGTGCCGCTGAACGGCGATGAGGCTGGACTGCTCGTCCTCGAACCACGCCCAGGCCGACGCGGCGTCCTCGAACTCCTCCCGCACGGCCTCGCCGGAGATCCGCGCGGCGAAGGGACGGTTGGGGTTCAGCAGCCGGTCGCCGGCGCACGCGGTGACCACGTAGGCGTCGACCAGGCGGGTCAGCGCCTCCGCCCGCTCGTGATCGGGCAGATCGGACTGCGCGCGTTCGGCGGAGTAGAGGCGGACCAGGTCATGCGTGCGATACCGCCCGGGACGGTGCTGCTGGATCAGGTTGGCGGCTTCGAGGCGCCGCAGCGACACCCTGGTGCGGGAGGCGGGCAGGCCGGCGAGCGCGGCGGCCGACCGCAGGCTGATGTCCGGCCACGGCGCCAGTCCCAGCAGCGCGAACAGCCGGGCGGTGCCGGGGTGGAGGGCCTCGTACGAGGACGTGAAAGCGGCCCGCAGGTCCGCGTTCAGGTCGCCGGTCTGCAGGGCGTCGAGGCGGGTCGCGGGGCTGCTCAGCTCCTCGGCGAGGACCGACAGGGGGAAGCCGGGGTGCATGGCCGCGCGCGCGGAGAGCACGCTGATCGCGAGGGGGAGGCCGCCGCTGTGCTCCACGAGGGCGGCCGCGCTGTCGGGATCCGCGCCGATCCTCGATTCGCCCAGGTGACGGCCGAGCAGGCGGCGCGTCTCGACGGGCGTGAGGGCGTCCAGCCCGATCAGGCTCGCGCCGCGGGTGGCGTTCAGGCCAGGGAGGCGGTTGCGGCTGGTGACCACGACGACGCAGCCGGGGCTGCCGGGCAGCAGGGGCTCGACCTGTGCCACGTCGCGGGCGTTGTCGAGGACGACGAGCAGGCGGCGGTCGGCGACCAGCGACCGGTAGAGCCCGGCCTGGGCCTCCTCACCGGCCGGAATGGCCGCCGCCGGGACACCGAGAGAGCCGAGGAAATGGCGCAGCGCCACATGGGCCGGCAGGGGGTCGCTGCCCGGGTCGAACCCGTGGAGGTTGACGTAGAGCTGGCCGTCGGGGAAGAGGTCGCTGTTGTCGTGCGCCCAGTGCAGGGCCAGCGAGGTCTTCCCCATTCCCCCGGTGGCGCTGATGGTGGCGATGGCCACGCTGTTCCTGGTCCGGTCGCGGGCGAGGCGGTCCAGCTCGGCGCGTTCGCGTTCGCGGCCGACGAAGTGCGGTGGCGGAGCGGGCAACTGCCGGGGGATCGGCGAGAGCACCGGACGTGGCCGGGGTTCCGGCGTGCTGTCGGAGGTGAGGATCCGCTGGTGGAGCTGTTGCAGCTCGCGTTCGGGCTCCAGCCCCAGCTCCTCGCTGATCCGTTCGCGCAGTCTCCGGTAGACCGCCAGGGCGTCGGCGCGCCGGCCGCTGCGGTGCAGCGCGAGCATGAGCTGACCGTGTGCCGACTCGCGCAGGGGATGGTCCGCGACGACCGCGGTGAGCTCGGTGACGGCTTCGGCGTGCCTGCCCGTCGCGAGCATGGCCGAGCCCCGCTCCTCCACCGCTTCCAGCCGCAGCTCCTCGAGCCTGGCCACTTCCGCCGGGACGAACGAGCCGTCGATCCCCACCAGTGGCGCACCGTGCCAGAGGCCCAGCGCCTCGTCGTAGCGGGTCACCGCGGTCTCCGGGTCACCTGCGGTCGCCGCCTTGCGGGCCCGCGCCACACCGTCGAGGAACCTGGCCAGATCGAGCTGGTCGGGTGCCAGCCGCACGACGTACCCGGGCCGCTGCGTACGGATCAGCTCGTCCCCCGCGGCGGCGCACGTCTTCCTGAGGTCGGAGATCAGCATCCTGACGCGGGAGGAAGGGGAATTCGGCAGCGGCTCGCCCCACAGCGACTCCGCCAGCCGCTGGACGGACACCACGCGGTTGGCGCTCAGCAGCAGGATCGTCAGCAACGCCCCCTGCTTGCCGGTCAGGACGACGTGTCCGGTCTCGGTCTGGAGCTCCACCGGGCCGAGAAGGCGGAACCTGGCCCGCGTCAGACCTTCAGAACTCACCGGCGACCTCCAGCGGAACCAGCTCCCCGACGTGAGGATAGTCGAGGCTTGATCACCGTCCCTTGGCGATCAGCCGGCCTGGCGTCACGGCAGGCAGGCGCGGCCCTCCATGAGGGCGGGCGGGTCGAGGTGGTCGCCTCGCCGGCTGCTGACGACATCCTCACCGGATTCGCATTTCTCAATTGGCGCGGTGCGGTCGCCGCCGGACCTGCCGTGTTTACTTCGCTGTCATCCGGCTCTTTCATTATGAAATGAGTACGGCGCAGGCCGGTGTCGGCCGCTGAATCACCGTCCAACCATGGAACCGCAGGTGGACAGGCGGATTCGGGCGGCAGAAGCGGAGGTATGCATGGACGTGCGGCTGGACCATCTCGTCTGCTGGGTCTCCGACCAGCTCGATTCCCTGCATTTCTACGAGCAGGTTATCGGCCTGCCGGGGGTGCGGGCCGAGGCGTTTCGCGAGGGAAAGACGGCGTTTCCGAGTGTACGGATCTCGGCCGAGACCATCCTCGACCTGATGGCGTATGACGCCTCCATGGGAGTGGACGAGGGCACCGGGGTCAAGGGCAGCGCCGGGCATCCGATCAATCACTTCTGCCTGGCCGTCGGAAAGGAGGATTTCGACGAGCTGCAGGTCAGGCTGAAGCGGCACGGGGTCGAGATCACGGGCTCCGGCGTCAACTCCTTCGGCGCGCAGGGCATCGCCCCCGAGACGATGTTCTTCCCCGACCCCGACGGCAACGTGCTGGAGGTGCGCTACTACGAGTGACGGCGGAGCTTGGCCCGGGCGGCGCGGCGTACGAGGGGGCCCATGTCCTCCAGGGCCGTCACCAGGCCCGCCAGGCTCTCCAGGGCGTCGAACGCCTGGTTCGCGCCGTCCGGGTCCACCCCCTCGTAGAGCTCCAGGCCCACGAACGCCGCCGCCGTGGCCTTGGCCAGGCCCGTCACGTCCACGAACTCCGCCAGCGGCGACTTGGCCAGCACCCTCCCCAGGGCCTGCTCGACCTCCTCGATCCACAGGTTGAGGCCGGTGGTGGTGGCCGGTGCGAGTTTGGGGTCGGTCTGGCCGCCCGCGAGGATCTGGGCGAGGGCGGCGACGGTGCCTTCCGCCCGTTCCTCCGCGTGCAGCGCGCGGCCGAGGTCGAGGAGCTCGCGGAGGGTGGTGACGGCGGCGAAGCGGGCGCGGTAGAGGGCGATGCGCTGCTGGGAGCCGTGCTCGACGGCGGCCGCGAGGAGCTGGTCGACACTGCCGAAGTGGTAGAAGACGAGGGCCTGGTTGACACCCGCCGCCGCGGCGATCGTACGGGCGGAGACGCCGGCGATGCCGTGCTCCTTGAGCGTCTCCAGCGCGGCATCGAGCAGTTTGGTACGTGTGTCGGCCATCGCTCTCACGTTAGTGGGCTCCGGCGCCGCGGTCGGAACTGTCGGTCGGGTTTGGTAGACAGGCGGGCATGGGTGTGAGCGTCGATGAGTTCCTCCAGCTGCTGGACGAGCTGCCCGGGGTCCGCATGAGCCACGGCGGCGAGTGGATCGGCCTCAAGGTCCGCGACAAGGGCTTCGGCTATCTGTGGGAGGCGACCGAGACCGTCGGGCTCAAGGCCACGATCGAGGAGCAGATCGCGCTGGTGGCCGAGCGGCCCGAGGTGTTCGAGGTGCAGTTCACGGCCGGGCGGTTCGGCTGGGTGGTGGTGCACCTCGACAAGATCGACTCTGACGAGCTGTTCGAGCTGGTGGCCGAGGCCTGGTGCCTGACCGCGCCGAAGGCGATGGTGGCCGAGTTCGAGGCCAAGCATCAAATCGGGCAGGGCGCGTTATAGGTGCATTACGGGTAATGTCGGGCATTGTGGGCGCTGTGCACGTTCGGTTGCGGGAGTGGCGCGCGGACGACGCGCCGGTCGTGCTGAGGGCCTTCCGGGCTCCGGACCTGCGGACGCAGGCGTCCTGGCCCGTCGTCACGCTCAAGGACGCCGCAGGGTGGATCACCGCCTGGCAGGGGGTGGGCCACGCGTTCGCCGTCACGGTCGGGGGCTCCGGGGGCGAGCAGGTGGTCGGAAACGTCGCGGTCTCCCGCCTCGACGAGCAGGACAACGGCTGGGTGTCCTACTGGGTCCTGCCCGAGGCCAGGGGGCGCGGCATCGCCGCGGCGGCCACCGGGGAGCTGGCCCGGTGGGCGTTCGGCGAGCTGGGGCTCTACCGGCTGGAGCTGGGGCATCGCGTCAACAACCCGGCGTCGTGCCGGGTCGCCACGAAGGCCGGGTTCCGGCCGGAGGGCATCGAACGCGGCAAGCTCCGTCACGACGGCGTCCGCCACGACGTCGAACGCCACGCCCGCCTGGCGACCGACCCCCCGATCGCCGTCTTCCTTGCTGCTCTGTGACCGTCACGCACAGCTGACCCGTTGGCCACGTACCGCCCCGCTGATCTACCCTTTCTTGGTGGACAGCGAGAGTCTGGCCGCGGCCGGTCTCCTGGAAGCCCTGAGCCGGGCGTCAGGGATGCTCGCGGAATTACGTCACCCGTTCGCCAGAAGCGAGCCCTTCTCCTATTTCCTCCCGCCCGCGGGCGCCCGCGTCGGCACCGGCCTCACGCTGCCCGATGGCCGCGAGGTCCGCTTCGAGGTCTCCATCGCCGTCTCCGCCGGCGCCTTCCATATCGAGGGGTCGATCACCGCGGAGGACGAGACGCTGTTCGAGCTCCCGCGCAAGAGCGTGCCGGACATCCACGACGCCCTGGCCGTGCTGGACGACTACGCGGGGGAGGTGGTGGCCCCGGCGGGGCGGCTGATCGACCAGCAACTGGACGAAATTGTCTAATTGTCAGACAATGGTGGTCATGAGAAACGGACCACTCGCCGTTGTCGCTGCCTCCGTGCTCTGGGGCACGGCCGGGACGGCAGGACTGCTCGTCTCCGCCGACTCCGTCGCGCTGGCCGCCGCGCGGCTGGTCATCGGGGGGACGGTGCTCGCGCTCGTGGCCGGAGCCGGCGTCAGGAAGGCGATCAGGCCGAGCCTGCTGCTGGCCGCCGTCGCGGTGGCCGCGTACCAGCTCTGCTTCTTCGCCGCCATCGGCCGCACGGGGGTCGCCATCGGCAGCGTGGTGGCGATCGGGAGCGGGCCCGTCTTCACAGGGGTGCTCTCCTGGATCCTGCACGGTCACCGGCCGAGCGGGCGGTGGGCCGCGGCGACCGCGGCGGCCATCTGCGGGTGCGCCGCGGTCATCGTGGGAGGCGGGGCCGAGGCCGGCGGGCAGACGGTCTCGGGAGTGCTGTTCGCGCTGCTCGGCGGCCTGGTCTACGCCTTCTACGCGGTCATGGCGGCCCGGGCGATCGGCCGCGGGGCCGAGTCCAACGCGGTCATGGGGGTCATGTTCGGCGGCGCGGCACTGATCATGCTGCCCGTCCTGCTGGCGAACGGCGTCGCCTGGACGGTCGAGCCGCGCGGGCTGCTCGCCGTCGTCTACCTGGGCCTCGGCACCACGGCCCTGTCCTACTTCCTGTACGGCAGGGGCCTGCGGACCACGCCGGTGGCCACGGCCGCCACGCTGGCCCTGGCGGAGCCGGCCGTCGCGGCGCTGCTCGGCCTGGTGGTGCTCGGCGAGCGGCTGGCCCCGATCTCGATCGCGGGCCTGGTGCTCCTCGCGCTGAGCCTGGTGGCCGTGGCGATCCCGGAGAAAGTACGCGGCCAAGAGCTTGTGCCGGAAAGGGAGCTAGAGTCGCAGCCGTGACGTTGCCGCTCAGACCCGTCTCCACCGTCGGCGCGCTCGCCGACGCCCTGCGCAGCAGGGTGCTGTCCGGCGAGATCCCGCCCGGCACCCCGCTGCCCGAGCAGGAGATCGCCGCCTCGTACGGCGTGGCCAGGCCGACCGTGCGGGAAGCGCTGGCGAGCCTCGTCCACGAGGGGCTGTTGAGACGCGAGCGCAACCGCAGCGCTTATGTCCCCGAGGTGACGCTTTCGGACCTCGACGATCTCATGTACGTGCGCAGACCGCTCGAAGACCTCATGGCGCAGGCCGTGGCCGGTCAGCGGGTCCCCGGGGCGGAGGCCGCACTGCACCGGATGGCGGCCCTGCCCGCCGACACGCCCTGGTCGGAGTGCGTGGCCGAGCACATGGCGATGCACCAGGCGCTGATCGAGGCCGTGGGGAGCCCCCGGCTCGAACGGCTCTACGCAGTCCTGGCCGCGGAGACGCGGCTCGGGACGGTGCGGCTCCGGGAGGTCTACACGGACCGGGACGTCCTGGTGCGCGAGCATCGCGAGCTGCTCGACGCCATCGCCGACGGCCCGGAGGACGCGGCCAGGGCGGCGGTGGCCGCGCATCTCAGCCACTCCTGGGGCGGTCACTGACGGGGTCAACCGCACCATTGTGTGCGAACCCTTGCGGGACAGCCCCTGAACTCGCAAGAATCGCGCCCATGCACGGCAATCCGATGCCGGACTCCTACGTATATGTCACGGAAGAGGGCGTCACCCGTCACTACGCGGACGGCAGCGTCGAGGCTCTCGCCTGGGAGGACGTGGTGGAGGTCCGTGTCGTCACCGAAGTCGGGGAGGACGTCCTCTACATCCTGCTCGACCGCGACGGCGACGGTTGTGTCGTGCCGCGTTCGGCCACGGACGCCACCTTCCTGGCTCGGCTGCGCTATCTGCCGGACTTCGACCTCGATCGGCTGGCCCTGGCCGCCGACGCCGCGCATGACGGGGTTGTGGTCGTCTGGCGCAGTCCTGACCCGCCGTCCGCATTGCCGGATCTGGAGTACGACTAGCGGCTTGATTCGGCGGCAACCTGCCGAAATTCCACCGTAAACCGTACATTTTGCCAGCTAGACCGCTGCACTTATGGATCGTTCCGTCAAGCCCTTCAACTGCTGAGCCCTCGTCCGATTGTGGACATTGGACGTTATTCCCCGTACCGGAATCGATCTTTACTCTTTAGTGGGGGCCGCCGCCCTTGATTGTGCGTGGGACATGTCAACCCATGTGGTTCAAGGAACGTCCTGTTATCGCGGTGCACAAGAGTTCTCAGGGTGGTGCTATGAGGGTGGGGACTGGGGAGTCCGTTGTCGTGCTCCTCGGGGCCGTGCCACGTCGCGCGTCGAGCATCTGGACGCGCGCGTACCTACGGCTCCTGTTAGGCGGTGATACGACATGCGCACTGCTGGCATGCGTATGCGTGCTGGGCATCCGGCTCATCGCCGGGGTGTTCATACCGTGGGTCGAGTTCATGCTCGGACTCGGCCTGATCGCCGCCTGGCCCATCGCGCTCATGATGGGCGGCGCGTACCGGCAGCGTGCCAACGGCGAGGGAACGGACGAGTTCAAGGCGGTCTTCAACGGCGGTGTCGGTCTGATGGCGACCGTCGCCATCCTGGCCTACGCGACGCAGACCGCGGTCGCGCGCAGCTTCGTGATGGCGATGCTGCCGCTGGCGCTGCTGTCCACGCTGTACTTCCGCTACCGGATGCGTAAGCGTCTCCACCGAAGGAGAGCGGTGGGCGACTACATGCGTCAGGTGATCGCGGTCGGGCACCGGGAGTCGATTCTCGACCTGGTGATGCAGTTCAGGCGGCAGCCGCACCACGGAATGCAGGTGGTGGGAGCCTGCCTTCCGGACAGCGCGATGGACATCGACCTCGACGGCATCCCCGTGCTCGGCTCCTTCGGCGACGTGGCCACGGTGGTCGAGCGCGTGCAGGCTGACGCCGTGGCCGTGCTGGCCTGCCCGGAGCTGGACGGGGCCGCGCTGCGCCGGCTGGCCTGGAGCCTGGAGACCGCGCGCACCGACCTCTTCGTGGCCCCCGCGCTCATGGACGTGGCCGGGCCGCGCATCAGCATCAGGCCGGTCGCGGGGATGCCGCTCCTGCACCTGGAGCACCCCGAGTTCGACGGCACCAAGCAGGTCGCGAAGACCGTCTTCGACCGCCTGGTCGCGGCGGCCGCCCTGCTGCTCCTGGCGCTGCCGCTGCTGGCCATCGCGCTGGTGATCCGCCTCACCAGCCAGGGGCCGGCGCTGTTCCACCAGATCAGGGTCGGCAAAGGCGGCAAAGAGTTCCATGTAGTGAAATTTCGTACGATGGTGGTTGATGCGGAGCGGCTCAAGAGCGCGCTTCTGGAAGCGAACGAGTTCGACGGCGTGCTCTTCAAGATTAGGAACGATCCAAGAATCACGCGGGTAGGCGCTTTCCTGCGGAAATACTCGCTCGACGAGCTGCCCCAGCTGCTGAACGTGCTCCGAGGAGAGATGTCCCTGGTCGGCCCCCGCCCGCCGCTGCCGGAGGAGGTGGGTCAGTACGGCGCCGACGTCCGCCGCCGGCTGGTGGTCAAGCCGGGCATGACCGGGCTCTGGCAGGTCAGCGGCCGCTCCAACCTGAGCTGGGAGGAGTCCGTACGCCTCGACCTGCGGTACGTGGAGAACTGGTCGCTCATCCTCGACCTGCAGATCCTCTGGAAGACCTGGTCCGTCGTCACCCGTGGAGAAGGGGCTTACTAGCGGTGAAAGCACTCGTGCTCGCCGGGGGGTCGGGCACACGGCTCCGGCCCATCACGCACACCTCGGCCAAGCAGCTGGTGCCGGTCGCGAACAAGCCGGTCCTCTTCTACGGGCTGGAGGCGATCGCGGCGGCGGGGATCAGGGAGCTCGGCCTGGTGGTCGGCGACACCCACGCGGAGATCGAGTCCGCCGTGGGGGACGGCTCGGCCTTCGGGCTACAGGTCACGTACCTGCGGCAGGAGGCCCCGCTCGGGCTCGCGCACGGCGTGCTGATCGCCAGGGAGTTCCTGGGCGACGAGGACTTCGTCATGTACCTGGGCGACAACTTCGTCGTGGGCGGCATCAACGACCTGGTGGACAGGTTCGCCCGCGAGCGGCCCGCCGCCCAGATCATGCTCACCAGGGTCGGCGACCCGCGCCAGTTCGGGGTGGCCGAGCTCGACGCCTCCGGCCGGGTGGTCGGCCTGGAGGAGAAGCCCGCCCGCCCCAAGAGCGACCTGGCGCTGGTCGGCGTCTACCTGTTCAGCCCGGCCGTCCACGAGGCGGTGGCCGAGCTCAAGCCGTCGTGGCGGGGCGAGCTGGAGATCACCGACGCGATCCAGTGGCTGATCGAGGCGGGCCTGCGCGTCGAGTCCTCGGTGATCTCCGGCTACTGGAAGGACACCGGCAACGTCACCGACATGCTGGAGGTCAACCGGCTGGTCCTGGAGTCGGTCGAGCCCAGCGTACGCGGGCAGGTGGACGACGCCAGCGAGCTGGTGGGCCGGGTGGTCGTCGCGGAGGGGGCCGTGGTCGAGCGGTCCAGGATCGTCGGCCCGGTGATCATCGGCCACGGTGCGCGGATCCGTGACAGCTACGTCGGCCCCTTCACCTCCATCGGCGCCGACTGCGCCGTCACCGGCAGCGAGATCGAGTATTCGATCGTGCTGCCCAGGGCCTCCATCGCCGGGGTCGGCCGCATCGAGTCGTCGCTGATCGGCCACGACGTCGAGGTCACCCCCGCGCCCAACACGCCCAGAGCCCACCGTCTCGTGCTGGGCGATCACAGCAAGGTACAGATCAGTTCATGACCCGGATCCTGGTGACGGGCGGTGCGGGCTTCATCGGCTCGCACTTCGTCCGCAATCTGCACGACATGTACGTCACGGTGCTGGACAAGCTCACGTATGCCGGCAACCGGGCCAACCTTGAGGGAGTGCGGCACGAGTTCGTGCACGGGGACATCTGCGACGCCGAGCTGCTCAGGAGCGTCGTCCCCGGCCACGACCTCGTGGTGAACTTCGCGGCCGAGTCGCACGTGGACCGGTCGATCGAGGGCGCGGCCGAGTTCATGCGCACCAACGCGCTGGGCACCCAGACCCTCCTCCAGGCGTGCCTGGAGGCCGGGGTGCCGAAGGTGGTCCAGGTGTCGACCGACGAGGTGTACGGGTCGATCGACATCGGCTCGTGGGACGAGGACGCGCCGCTGCGGCCGCGCTCGCCGTACGCGGCGTCGAAGGCCGGCGGCGACCTCATCGCCCGCGCCTACGCGATCACCTACGGCCTGAACGTCTCGATCACCAGGTGCGGCAACAACTACGGGCCGGGACAGTACCCGGAGAAGCTCATCCCGCTGTTCCTCACGAACCTGATGCGCGGCCGGAAGGTCCCCCTGTACGGCGACGGCGGCAACGTCCGCGACTGGATCCACGTCGCGGACCACTGCGCCGGCATCCGGCTGGTGGCCGAGAAGGGGGAGCCCGGCGAGGTCTACAACATCGCGGGCACGGCCGAGCTGACCAACAAGGAGTTGACCGGCCGCCTGCTCCAGGCCTGCGGCAGGGACTGGGACGCGGTCGAGTACGTCGAGGACCGCAAGGGCCACGACCGCAGGTACTCGATGGACGACGCGAAGCTGCGGGCGCTCGGCTACCGGCCGGAGATCCCGTTCGAGCAGGGGCTGAAGGACACCGTCCGCTGGTACGCCGAGCACCGGGACCGGTGGACCTCGTGATCGATCGGTTGCGCCGGGAGGCGGCATGAGGTGGCTCATCACGGGCGCCGGCGGCATGCTCGCCGCCGACGTCCTGGACAGGGCGGCATTGACGGGGGAGCCGGTGCTCGCGCTCGGCCGGGCCGAGCTGGACCTGCGCGACAGGCGCGCGGTGCGTGACTTCGTGTCCGCCTACCGGCCGAGAGTCGTGATCAACTGCGCCGGCTGGACCGCGGTGGACGACGCCGAGGCGAGCGAGGCGGAGGCG
This sequence comes from Nonomuraea sp. NPDC052116, assembly GCF_040680035.1. NCBI lineage: Bacteria > Bacillati > Actinomycetota > Actinomycetes > Streptosporangiales > Streptosporangiaceae > Nonomuraea > Nonomuraea sp. NPDC052116. Next base: position 22,854 of record NZ_JBFAWA010000047.1, read on the forward strand.
CTGGCGGTCAACGGGCATGCCGTGCGCTGGCTGGCCGAGGCCTGCGACCTGGCGGGGGCGCGGTTGGTGCACGTCTCCACCGACTACGTCTTCGACGGGGACGGCGTGGTGCCGTACGCGGAGGACGCGCCGACGGGGCCGATCAACGCGTACGGGCGGACCAAGCTCGCCGGGGAGTACGCGGCGCTGGAGCACGGGCACTACGTGGTGCGCAGCGCCTGGCTCTACGGCGCGGGCGGCGCGAACTTCGTGTCGACCATGATCCGGCTGGCGGCCGAGCGGCCCACGGTCGACGTGGTCGACGACCAGCACGGCCAGCCGACCTGGGCGGCCGACCTGGCGGACTATCTCGTCCGGCTGGCCCGGTCGGACCTGCCGCCGGGCGTCTACCACGGCACCAGCGCGGGCGAGACCACCTGGTGCGGGTTCGCCAAGGAGATCTTCAGCCTGCTCGGCGCCGACCCGGACCGCGTGCGCCCCGTCACCAGCGAGGCCTTCCCCCGCCCGGCCAAGCGGCCGGCCTACAGCGTGCTCGCGCACACCCGGGGGGAGCCGATCCGGCACTGGCAGGCGGCGCTGCACGCGGCCTGGCCGGTGCTGATGCGTGGACGCCGGTGCAGCGTCGCCTGAGGGATTCGATGCTGTGGCTCATGGTCGCGGGCCTCGCCGGGTGGGCGGGCCTGCGCCTGTGCGGATGGGAGCCGAAGTTCGTCTGGTCCCAGCTCGTGTCGTTCACGCCGTACGCGGCCGTGCTCGCGCTGGTGCCGCTGGGGTTCGCGGTCTTCTTACGCTCCGGGGCGCTGCTGGCGGCCGCGCTCGTCGTGACCGTCGCCTTCGCGGTCATCGTGCTGCCGCGCGCGATCCCGGAGGGCAACCCGCCCGCCGGCGGCCCGGTGCTGCGGGTGATGGCCGTCAACCTGCTGCACTCCTCCGTGCTGCCGCCCGATCTGGTCGACGCGGTCGAGCGTGAGCGGCCGGACGTGCTGCACCTGCTGGAGTTCACCGACCTGATGCGGGAACGGGTGGAGGAGCTCGGGCTGGGGCGGCTGCTGCCGTACAAGATCGTTCTGCCGGGGGAGGACTCCCAGGGAGCGGCGATCTACTCGCGTTACCCGCTGCGGCCGGGGGACGCGCCGATCGCGGCCCCCGCCTTCGTGGAGAGCCCGCGCCACTTGCCCGCCGTCGTCACCCTGCCGGGCGGGCGGGAGGTGGACCTCGTCGCGGTCCACGCGTGCGCGCCCTCCGAGGGCTGGCGTACGGCGTGCTGGGCGTCGAGCATCCGGGCCCTGCCACCCGCCGGAGGACGCCTGCGGGTGCTGGCCGGAGACTTCAACTCCACCCTGGACCACGCGGTGCTGCGCGACCTGATCGCCACCGGCTACCGGGACGCCGCCGACGTCACCGGCAAGGGGCTGGCCATGACCTGGCCCTATTACCAGCAGCCGCGGTTGTTCCCGAAGGTGGCCATCGATCATGTGCTGGCCGACCCCCGGATCGCGATCCGGAGCTTCCAGACCCTGCGGATGCCCCGGACCGACCATCGCGCGACGCTCACCGAGCTGGTCCTCCCGTGATGTCACGTTTCCGGAGCCGGAACCGATATGTCATGGACACCCAGGGGGATGGATGACGAGGTTGCCGGAGCAGGCCTCCAGGAAGACGATACTCGGCACCACACTGGACGCCCTCACCATGCGTCAGGTGATCGCGCGGTGCGTGGCGGCGGTCTCGGAGAACAGGCGGCTCACCATCGGCGTGGTGAACGCCGCCAAGGTGGTCAACATGCGTACGGACGCCGCGTTACGGCAGTCCGTGGTCGACAGCGATCTCGTGCTGGCCGACGGGCAGGCGGTGGTCTGGGCGGCGCGGATGCTCGGTCACCGGCTTCCCGAGCGGGTGGCGGGCATCGACCTGTTCACGGAGCTGATGGCCGAGGGGCACCGGCGCGGCTACCGCGCCTATTTCCTCGGCGCGACCGACGAGGTGCTGGCCCGGGTGCTGGCAGAGGTACGGCTGCGCTACCCCGGGCTGGGCATCGCCGGTTCGCGCAACGGATACTTCCCGGTGGAGGACTCGGCCGAGGTCGCCGCCGAGATCGCCGAATCCCAGACCGACCTGCTGTTCCTCGGCATCACCTCGCCGAAGAAGGAGATCTTCATCCGCGAGTGGGGCGAGAGCACCCGGGCGCGGATCATCCACGGCGTGGGCGGCTCGTTCGACGTGCTGGCCGGGCACACCCGCAGGGCGCCGGTGCGCTGGCAGCGCCTGGGCCTGGAATGGCTCTACCGCATGCTGCAGGAGCCGTTGCGGCTCGGCCCGCGCTACGTGCGGACCAACGGCAGATTCCTGCTCCTGGTGCTCCGGGAGCGGGCCGGTGTCAAACGCAGGATCGAGGAGACGACGTGATGGATCACCGGATCGCTCTGCTGAGCTCCGGACATCAGGACTTCGTGACGGGCATGGTGGACCTGTCCGTACGCGGGCTGCCGCCGGGCTATGCCGACGGCGAGTTCGTGTTCACCCGCCGCGGCCGCCAGAACGACGACGGGACGTGGACGGCGGTGCCGGAAGGGCGCAGCATCCGTTACTCGGCGATCGTCGCGCTCGGCGTGGGGACCCTGACGGAGCAGCGGCAGCGGGCGGCCCTGGCCGGTGACAGCCTCCTCGACCTGGTGGGCAACCTGATCAAACGGCTGCCGGAGGTGACGGGGGCCGGCGACGCCGCGCTGATCTGCTGGGCGGCCGCGGAGGCCGGGCACGCCGATCTGGATCTGGCGCTGAACCGGCTCGCGGAGCTGGACGCGGGCGGCCCGATCTACACCGTCGAGGCGGCGTGGGCGCTGGCCGCCCTGGTCGCGGCCGGCGTGACCGACGGCCGGGCCGAGCGCGCCCGTGAGCGGCTGCTGGCCGGGCTGGCGGGCAACCGGCTCTACCCGCACGCGCTCGGCAAGGGGGCGCTGGTCCCCCGGTACCGCGCCCACGTGGGCTGCTTCGCCGACCAGGTCTACCCGCTGCAGGCGCTGGCCCGGCTGCACGCCGCCACCGGCGACGCCGAGGCGCTGCGCGCGGCCGAGCAGGTGGCGGAGGGCATCTGCCACGCGCAGGGCCCGCAGGGGGAGTGGTGGTGGCACTACGACGCCCGTACCGGGTCGGTGGTCGAGGGCTATCCGGTCTACAGCGTCCATCAGCTGTCGATGGGGCCGATGGCACTGCTCGACCTGGCCGACTCGGGGGGCACCGCCTACGTGGCGGAGATCTCCAAGGGGCTCGACTGGATGATCGAGCGGCCGTCCTTCGTGCTCGAAGAGCTCGCTCTGACGTGGCGCAAGGAGGCCAGGGCGGATCCCCGCAAACTGGTGCGCGGGGTGCGGGCCGTGGCCACGGGAGTGCATCAGGGGATGCGCCTCGGCGTGCTGGACCGGATCTATCCGCCGGTCGCCGTCGATCGGGAGTGCCGGCCGTACGAGCTGGGGTGGTTGCTGTACGCGTGGCTGTCCACTTGTGGACAGCCCTCGTGACTTCCGCCTGATTCGGTGCGATAGATCGAGTTCAGGGCTCGGGGGAGTTTCGGCTCAAGGGGGTTCTCGTGTTGAGGCGGCTTCGCCATGCGCTCCTTTCCGTCCTGCTACTCACCACCGGCCTGACGCTCATCGCACCGTCCGCGGCGCAGGCGCTACCGGGCAGCTTCCAGAGACAGGTCGTCTTCAGCGGACTGACCAACCCGACCAACATCGAGTTCGCCTCGGACGGCCGGGTGTTCGTCGCCGAGAAGAGCGGCCTGATCAAGGTCTTCGACTCGATCACCGACACCACGCCGGCGATCTACGCCGACCTGCGCACGCAGGTGCACAACTTCTGGGACCGCGGGCTGCTCGGCATGGCCCTGCACCCGAACTTCCCGGCCGACCCGCGCATCTACGTCCTGTACGCCTACGACGCGGTGCCCGGCGGCACCGCGCCGCGCTGGGGAACGGCGGGCGTGAGCGCCGACCCCTGCCCGACCCCGCCCGGCGCCACCGGCGACGGGTGCCTCATCACCGGGCGCTTATCCTCGCTGGCGCCCTCGGGCGGCTCGGTCGTCGAGACCCCGCTGATCACCGACTGGTGCCAGCAGCACCCCAGCCACTCCGTCGGCGACCTCAAGTTCGGCCCCGACGGCATGCTCTACGCCAGCGGCGGCGACGGTGCCAGCTTCAACTTCGCCGACTACGGCCAGGACAACCTGACCAGCTCCGACGTCACCCCGGACAACCCGTGCGGCGACCCGCCGTCGCCGGTCGGCACGGCGCTCAGCCCGCCGGCCGCCGAGGGCGGCGCGCTGCGCTCGCAGGACCCGCGCACCGGCGGCGACCCCGCGGCACTCAACGGCACCGTCATCAGGATCGACCCGAACACCGGCGCGGCCGCCCCCGGCAACCCCAACGCCGGCAGCAGCGACCCCAACGTGGCCAGGATCATCGCCTACGGCCAGCGCAACCCGTTCCGCTTCACCATCCGGCCGGGCACCGGCGAGGTCTGGGCCGGTGAAGTCGGCTGGAACACGTGGGAGGAGATCAACCGGATCGCCGACCCCACCGGCCCGGTGAAGAACTTCGGCTGGCCCTGCTACGAGGGCGCCGCCAGGCAGGGCGGCTACGACAACCTCAACCTGACCCTCTGCGAGAACCTCTACGCGGAAGGCGCCGCGGCGCACGCGCAGCCGTACTTCTCCTGGAACCACGGCTCCAAGCCCGCGCCGAACGACCCATGCCCGTCCGGCGGCTCCTCCTCCAGCGGCGTGGCCTTCTACAGCGGCGGCCCCTACCCCGACGCCTACGACGGCGCGATGTTCTTCTCCGACTACAGCCGATCGTGCGTCTGGGTCATGACCAAGGGGGCCAACGGCCTGCCCGACCCGGCCACCATCACCACGTTCGACTCGGGCATGCCCGCCGTGGAGCTGCAGACCGGCCCCGGCGGAGACCTCTTCGCGGTCGACTTCACCAACGGGCAGATCATCCGCTACCTCTACAACAACACCCCGCCGACCGCGGTCATCGGCGCGAGCGCCACGTCGGGCAACGCGCCGCTCGCCGTGAACTTCACCTCCGCCGGATCCGCGGACGCCGACGGCGACCCGCTCACCTTCCGGTGGGACCTGGACGGCGACGGCGACTTCGACGACTCCACCTCGGCCACCCCGTCCTTCACCTACACCCAGCCGGGCTCCTACGTGGTGAAGCTGCGCGCCGACGACGGGCGCGGCGGCCTGGGGGACGCCACCGTCACGATCAACGTGGGCAACACGGCGCCGACCGCGACCATCAACTCCCCGTCGGCCGCCCTCACCTGGGCGGTCGGGGACACGATCGCGTTCTCCGGCACCGGCACGGACGCCCAGGACGGCACGATCCCGGGGTCGCGGATGTCCTGGAAGCTGATCATGCATCACTGCCCCGGCACCTGCCACGAGCACGAGATCACCACGTTCACCGGCGCGAGCGGATCCTTCGCCGCGCCGGACCACGAATACCCCGCTCACCTGGAGCTCAGGCTGACCGTGACGGACGCGCACGGCCTCACCGACACCAAGAGCGTGACACTCCAGCCGAAGACGGTGAACCTGACCTTCCAGACCGCGCCCACCGGGCTGCAGCTCGGCTTCAACAGCGAGCAGACCGTCGCCCCCTTCACCCGGACGGTGATCGCGGGCTCCCACAACTCGGTCTCCGCGCCCTCGCCGCAGAGCGCCGACGGCTTCAGCCACACGTTCACCTCCTGGTCCGACGGCGGCGCGGCAAGCCACAACCTCACCGCGCCCGCCACCGCGGCGACCTACACCGCGACCTACCAGCGGTCACAGACGCCGGACGGCCTGGTGGCCGCCTACGCGATGGACGAGGGCGGCGGCACGGCCGTCGCCGACGCCTCCGGCAAGGGCAACAACGGCACGGCCGCGAACACCGCGTGGAACGTGACCGGCAAGTACGGCCAGGCGCTGTCGTTCAACGGCACGTCGAGCTGGGTGACGGTGGCCGATTCCGCGTCGTTGCGGCTGACCGGCGGGATGACCCTGGAGGCGTGGGTACGGCCCACGAGCGTCTCCGGGTGGCGGACGGTGCTGATGAAGGAGTTCGGCGCCGACCTGGCCTACGCGATCATGGGCAGTGGGAGCAGCGGCCCGGCGGCGTTCATCTACACGTCGTCGGGGGCGAATGCGCCGGCGGCGGGCAATCTGCCGTTGAACTCCTGGAGTCATGTGGCGGCGACGTATGACGGGTCGATGTTGCGGATGTTCGTGAACGGCACGCAGGTGGCCACGAACCCGACAGGCGGCAACCTGCGTACCGGGACGAGTCCGTTGCGGATCGGCGGCAACAGCGGTTCGGGTGAGTACTTCAGCGGTCTCATCGACGAGGTCCGCGTCTACAACAAGGCACTCACCGCGGCACAGATCACCACCGACATGAACACCCCCGTCGGACAGCCGGGACCGCCCGACACCCAGGCGCCCACCGCACCGGCCTCGCTGGCGGCGACCGGCGGCCCGGGCAGCGCCCAGCTGACCTGGACGGCCTCGACCGACAACGTGGGGGTGACCGGGTACACCGTCCACCGGTCCGCCACCGCCGGGTTCACCCCGTCCGGCGCCAACCAGGTGGGCTCGACCGCGAGCACCTCGTTCACCGACGCGGGTGTCGCGGCGGGCACGTACTACTACCGCGTCGTGGCCTTCGACGGGTCCAGCAACACCAGCCCGTCGTCCAACGAGGCGTCGGCCGCCGTGACCCAGCCGCCCACGGTCAGCGGGCTGGTGGCCGCCTACGGGATGAACACGGGCAACGGCACCGCCGTCGCCGACGCCTCCGGCAACGGCAACAACGGCACGGCCACCGCGGCTTCCTGGTCGGCCGGCAAGTACGGCCAGGCGCTGTCGTTCAACGGCACGTCGAGCTGGGTGACGGTGGCCGACTCCGCGTCGTTGCGGCTGACCGGCGGGATGACCCTGGAGGCATGGGTACGGCCGGACAACGTCTCGGGGTGGCGGACGGTGCTGATGAAGGAGTTCGGCGCCGACCTGGCCTACGCGATCATGGGCAGCGGGAGCAGCGGCCCGGCGGCGTTCATCTACACGTCGTCGGGGGCCAATGCTCCTGCGGCGAGCAACCTGCCGTTGAACACCTGGAGTCATGTGGCGGCGACGTATGACGGGTCGACGTTGCGGATGTTCGTGAACGGCGCGCAGGTCGCCACCAATCCGACGGGTGGCAACCTGCGTACCGGGACGAGTCCGTTGCGGATCGGTGGCAACAGCGGCTCCGGCGAGTACTTCAGCGGCCTCATCGACGAGGTCCGCGTCTACAACAAGGCACTCACCGCGGCCGAGATCACCACCGACATGAACACGCCGGTCGGTTAGTCCCGGCTGCTCTCGTCACGCAGCCAGGTGGTGTAGTCGCCCGCGCGGATCGCGCGGGCGGCTCTCCGCCTGGCCAGCACCGCCACCATGACGAAGACGACCGCCGCGCCCACCAGGCGCGGGTCTCCGGCCACGATGGCCAGCAGGTCCCGCATGCCCGTGCGCTCCCCGGCCGTGGCCGAGGCCTGCTCCAGCTCGCTCACGCTGGTCGTGGCACGCACCCGGCGGCGCACCAGGTCGGCGACGGTACGCGGAGTCTGGATCACCGCACGCGCGCCGGCCACGATCACGCGCTCATCCGGTGTGAACGCCAGCGAGGCGGCCAGATCGTCGGCCATCGCCGGCGGCAGGGCGCGGATCCGCGCGTTGCCCTCGTCGTTCACCGCGATGACGCCCCGGCCGAACAGCCCGGCGCGCACGTGCGGCAGCCGCGTCCAGATCGCGTAGTAGGCCCGGATCGGCCACGGGCGATCGGCCAGCGCCAGCTCCCGCTCGGGCGCGGCGGCGAGCGGCCCGTCCGGCGCGGCCAGCACATCGGCCAGCGCACGGACGGAGGCGGTGCTCAGCTCGATGTCGGCGTCCACGTACAGCCTGGGATATCCGCGTGCCGCCTCGTCGCCCAGCCGCAGCGCCTCGCGCTTGGAGGGGACCGGCGTGGTCACGACGCGGACGTCGTACGGCTGCGCCGCGGCCACCGTGCCGTCGGTGCAGCCGTTGGCCACCACCACGACGTCGAACTCGCCGGGCGTGGCCTCCCGGAGCAGGCCGTCCAGCAAGCGGCCGATCACCTTGGCCTCGTTGTGGGCCGGTATCACGACACTTACCACGATGGGAGTATCCCCGCTTCCTGAGCCTGCTTGAGCGTGGGCGCCGCGCCGTCCTTGGCCGAGAGGATCGGCTCCCCGTCGAGCGGCCATTCGATGCCGAGATCCGGGTCCAGCGGGTGGACGCCGTGCTCACGCGCCGGATCGTAGGTGGTGGAGCAGAGGTAGAGGACGGTGGCCGACTCGCTGAGCGCCATGAAGGCGTGCCCGAGGCCCTCGGAGAGGTAGATCCCGCAGCGCGACACGTCGTTCAGCCGCACCGCCTCCCACCGGCCGAAGGTGGGGGAGCCGACGCGCACGTCCACGACGACGTCGAGCACCTCGCCCGAGACGCACATGACGTATTTGGCCTGGCCCGGGGGGACGTCGGCGAAGTGGACGCCGCGCAGCACGCCGCGTCTGGAGACCGAACAGTTCACCTGCGCGAGGTCCATCGATTGCCCCAGCGCCTCCCGCAGGTCGGCGGCGCGGAAACTTTCCAGGAAGTCGCCCCGCGGATCGCTGTGGATGCGGGGGGTGTAGACAAATGCTCCACTGATGCTCAGGTGCTTCATGAAGATACTTGTAACACTCCTTGGCGCCCACCCGAAGTACGGCTGTGGGTTTGCCATAGGGGGAAATCTTGTCATTTTCGGGTGGGGCCCATTGTTGAGGACATCGTGCCGGCTGTGTGGTTCGGCCGACCTGGTCGGTGTGGTGGATCTGGGGGCGACTCCGCCCTGTGAGCTCTTCCTCACCGCGGAACAGCTCGACGAGCCCGAGCTCACTTATCCACTTCACCTGCGGGTCTGCACCAGCTGTTGGCTGGCGCAGATACCGCCGCTGATCACACCGGAAGAAACTTTCACCGAATACGCCTACTTCGCGTCTTATTCCGCCTCATGGGTGGAACACGCACGGCAGTTCGTCGACTCCGCTGTGGAACGTTTGAAGCCGTCGTTCGTGGCCGAGGTGGCCAGCAACGACGGCTACCTGTTGCAGCACGTCGTCGAGCGCGGCATCAGGTGCCTGGGCATCGAGCCGTCGGCCAACGTGGGACAGGCGGCCAAGGACAAGGGCGTGCCGACGCTCACCGCGTTCCTGACGCCGGAGACGGGCGCCGCGGTGCGGGCCGAGCACGGGCCGGCCGATCTGGTGGTGGCCAACAACGTCTACGCGCACATCCCCGACGTGGTCGGCTTCACCGAGGGCCTGCGTGCCCTGGTGGCCGACGACGGGTGGGTGTCGATCGAGGTCCAGCACCTGCTCACGCTCATGGAGCTGAACCAGTACGACACGATCTACCACGAGCACTTCCAGTACTACACGGTCGCCTCCGCGCAGCGGGCGCTGGCCTCCGGCGGGCTGACGCTGGTGGACGTGGAGCTGCTGCCCACCCACGGCGGATCCATCCGGCTGTGGGCCAGGCCGTCGGGGAGCCCGTCCGATCGGGTGCTCGACGTGCTCGCGCGGGAGAAGGCGGCCGGACTTCATGATCTGTCCGGCTACGCCGGGTTCGCCGACCGGGTCGCACGCGTCCGCCGCGACCTGCTCCGCTTCCTGATCGACGCCGCGGAGGAAGGCAAGACGGTCGTCGGCTACGGCGCGCCGGGAAAGGGCAACACGCTCCTCAACCACTGCGGCATCCGCCAGGACCTGCTGGCCTACACGGTTGACCGCAACCCCTACAAGCACGGCAGATTCACTCCGGGCACCCGGATCCCCATCGCCGCTCCGGAGCGCATCGCTCAAGATCGCCCGGACTATGTGCTGGTCCTGCCGTGGAACCTGCGCGAAGAGCTCACCGCTCAGCTCTCCTATGTGCACGAATGGGGAGGCCGTCTGGTCTTCCCGATCCCACACCTGGAGGTCGTGTGAAGGTTGTCCTGTTCTGTGGAGGCTTCGGCACGCGCATGCGTACGGGTGTGCCGGGCGAGGTGCCCAAGCCGATGGCGCTCGTCGGCCCGCGGCCGCTGCTCTGGCACGTCATGCGTTACTACGCGCACTTCGGGCACAAGGAGTTCATCCTGTGCCTGGGCTACGGTGCCCACCACATCAAGGACTTCTTCCTCGGCTACCAGGAAGCCACGTCCAACGACTTCGTCTTACGCGGCGGCAAGGTCGAGCTGCTGTCGAGCGACATCTCCGACTGGTCCATCTCGTTCGTGCAGACCGGGACCAACTCCCCGATCGGCGAACGGCTGCGCCGCGTCCGTCACCACCTGGACGGCGACGAGATGTTCCTCGCGAACTACGCGGACGTGCTCACCGACGCGCCGCTGCCCGACATCATCGACCGCTTCACCGAGTCGGGCGCGGCCGCCTCGATGATGGTCGTGCCGCCGTCCCAGACCTTCCACTGCGTGGACGTGGGCGAGAACGGCCTGATCGGCGGCATCTCACCGGTCAGCGAGATGCCGGTGTGGGTCAACGGCGGCTATTTCGTGCTGACCCAGGAGGTCTTCGAGCACATCCCGGAGAACGGCGACCTGGTCGCCGACGGCTGCGTGGAGCTGGCCAAGCGCGGACGCCTGCTGGCCTACCCGCACCGCGGCTACTGGCGGCCGACCGACACCGTGAACCAGCGCATGGAGCTGGACGAGGCCTACTCCCGGGGCGAGCGCCCGTGGGCCCTTTGGGAACGGTCCCGGTGATCGGTCTGCGCGCGGGGCGGCTCGACGGCATCGTGGCGCTCGCCGCGCACTGTGACGACCTGGCGATCGGAGCGGGCGGCAGCCTGCTGACGGTCTGCGCCGCCCGTCCCGGCATCCGCGTGGACGCGCTGGTGCTGTCCGGCGGCGGCACCGAGCGCGAGGACGAGGAGCGCGCGGCGCTGGCGGACTTCTGCCCGGGCGCCGAGCTCCGCGTCACCGTGCTGAAGCTGCCCGACGGCTACCTGCCGGCCAGGTGGGAGGAGGCCAAGGCCGCGGTGGAGGAGCTGCGCGCCCGTACCGACCCCGGCCTGATCTTCGCACCCTGGCGGGGCGACGCCCACCAGGACCACCGCGGGCTGGCCAAGCTGGTGCCCACGGCCTTCCGCGACCACCTGACGCTCGGCTACGAGATCGTCAAATGGGACGGCGACCTCGCCGCGCCCGCCGTTTTCCAGCCGCTGACGGAGGAGGTGGCGGAGCTGAAGGTCGATCTGCTCCAGCGCCACTACGCCTCCCAGCGGCATCGGCCCTGGTACGACCGCGAGGCGTTCCTGGGGCTGGCCCGCATCCGCGGCATCGAGTGCCACGCGCGCTATGCCGAGGCGTTCCACGTTTCCAAGCTCACCGTCGATCTGGAGAACTGATGCGGGTACTTCTCACCGGCCACCAGGGCTACCTGGGCACCGTGATGGCCCCCATGCTGGCCGAGGCCGGGCACGTGGTGGTCGGCCTGGACTCCGGCCTGTTCGCCGACTGCCTGCTCGGCCCGGCGCCCGAGAAGGTCGAGGCGCACGCGGTGGACCTGCGTGACGCGGGTCCCGAACACGTGGCGGGATTCGACGCGGTGATCCATCTGGCCGCGCTGTCCAACGACCCGCTCGGCGCGCTCGCGCCCGACCTGACCTACGACATCAACCACCACGCCTCGGTGCGGCTGGCCCGGCTGGCCAAGGAGGCGGGCGTGCGCCGCTTCCTGTACGCCTCCACCTGCTCGGTCTACGGCGCGTCCGGCGGCGAGGAGCTGCTGGACGAGGACGCGCCGCTGCGGCCGGTGACGCCGTACGCCGAGTCCAAGGTGCGGGTCGAGGACGACCTGGTCACGCTGGCCGACGACGACTTCACGCCGGTGTTCCTGCGCAACGCCACCGCCTTCGGGTTCTCCCCGAGGCTGCGCGCCGACATCGTGCTGAACAACCTGGTGGGCCACGCGCACCTGACCGGCGAGGTCCGGGTGCTGTCCGACGGCACGCCCTGGCGCCCGCTGGTCCACGCCAGGGACATCGCCGACGCCTTCGCGGCCGCTCTCGTCGCGCCCCGCGAAGCCGTGCACACGACGGCCTTCAACGTCGGCACCGAGGTCAACAACGTGACCGTCGCCGAGATCGCGGCCGAGGTCGTCGCCGCGGTGCCCGGATCGACGCTGAGCATCACCGGCGAGACGGGATCCGATCCGCGCTCCTACCGCGTCGACTTCTCCCGGATCAGGGCCGAGCTGGGCTACGAGGCGCGCTGGACGGTCAAGGCGGGCGCGGTGGAGCTGATCGACGCCTACCGCGAGCACGGTCTGACGAAGCAGGACTTCGAGCGCCGCTTCACCCGGCTGGCCCGGCTCGCCGACCGGCGCGAGGCCGGCACCGTCGACGACACCCTGCGCCCATGACCGGCGCGGAAATGCACGCTCTGGTACGGCGGCTCTACCCGCTGTGTCGGAGCATCACCGGCGACGGGCTGCGGCAGACCCTGGAGATCATCGGCGAGTCGATCCCGCTGGAGATCACCCAGGTGCCGACCGGGACCAAGGTCCTCGACTGGACGATCCCCCGGGAGTGGAACATCCGCGACGCCTCCATCAAGGACGCCGATGGGAACAAGGTGGTCGACTTCCAGGACTCCAACCTGCACGTCGTGGGATACAGCGTGCCGGTCGAGGCCACGATGTCCCTGGAGGAGCTGCGCGGGCACCTGCACACCCTGCCCGAGCAGCCGGACCTGATCCCGTACCGGACCAGCTACTACGCCGAGACCTGGGGCTTCTGCCTGAGCCAGAACACCCTGGACGGGATGGCCGACGGCCCGTACGAGGTCAGGATCGACTCCACGCTGGCCGACGGGTACCTGACCTACGGCGAGTACGTGATCCCCGGCAGCAGCTCCCAGGAGGTGCTGATCTCCTGCCACGTCTGCCATCCCTCGCTGGCCAACGACAACCTGGCCGGCGTGGCGGTGGCCGTCGCCCTGGCGCAGCGGTTGTCCGACCCCTGGTACACCTACCGGTTCATCTTCGCGCCCGGCACCATCGGCGCGATCACCTGGCTCGCCCTGAACCGGGAGCGCACCGACCGGATCAGGCACGGCGTGACCCTGGCCTGCGCGGGGGACAGCGGCACGATCACCTACAAGCGCAGCAGGCGCGGGGACGCCGAGATCGACCAGGTCTTCGCGCACGTGCTGAAGGACCGGCCGCACACCGTCCTGGACTTCTCCCCGTACGGCTACGACGAGCGGCAGTACTGCTCGCCGGGGTTCAACCTCGCCGTCGGCTCGTTGACCAGGACGCCGTACGGCGGATACCCGGAATATCACACCTCGGCTGACAATCCCGACTTCGTGCGTCCCGAGGCGATGGAGGACACCCTTGAGACGCTGTGGACGGCCGTGCGGGTTCTGGAGGGCAACCGCCGCTACCAGAACCTCAGCCCGTACGGCGAGCCCCAGCTGGGGGCCCGGGGCCTGTACGGGTCACTCGGCGGGCGCAGTGACACGAAACAAGCGCAGATGGCGATGTTGTGGGTGTTGAGCCTTTCCGACGGGCTGAACGGTCTCCTGGACATCGCGGAACGGTCGAACCTGCCGTTCCAGGCAATAGCGGACGCGGCTCATGCCCTGCAGAACGCGGGCCTGGTGAAGGAGTGGATGGGTTGAACCTGGCGCTGAAAGTCGGCGACGTGGTCGAGGTCCTCAGTGCGGAAGAGATCCTCACCACGCTCGATGACAAGGGGGAGCTGGACAGCCTCCCTTTCATGCCGGAGATGCTGCGATTCTGCGGGCAGCGGCTCACCGTTCACAAGGTGGCCAACAAGCTCTGCGACACGATGACCAGAACCGGGATGCGGCGCATGGAGGACGCCGTCCATCTGACGGGCTCCCGCTGCGACGGGTCGGCCCACGGCGGCTGCCAGACGGCCTGCCTGCTCTACTGGAAGACCGCCTGGCTCAAGCGGGTGGACGGGCCGCCCACCTCGGAGCCGTCCGTCCGTCCCGAGCGGCCGCTGCTGCCGATCCTCGAGGTCAACACCCGGCGGGAGCCGGGGCCGGAGGGCAAGGAGCGCTTCCGCTGCCAGGCCACCGAGCTGCTGCGCGCCGCCCCGGAACGGCTCCCGTTCCGGGACATGAGCCAGTACGTCACCGACATCCAGGTGGGCAACGCCGGGGTCGGACCGACCCTCCGCACGCTCTTCTTCGGGCTGTTCAACCGCTACCAGCGCGTGTCCAGGAAGTTCCCGAAATGGTTGCGCATCAAGGACGGCCTGGCCTGGGGCTTCGTACGGCCGGGCCCGCACGCCGGCCCCACGCCGACGGGAACGACCGACCTCCAGCCGGGTGAGCTGGTGCGGATCAAGTCCAGGGACGAGATCATCGCCACGCTGAACGCCAAGGGGTTCAACCGCGGGCTGGGCTTCGAGGAGGACATGGCGCGTTCGTGCGGCCGCGTCGCCCGCGTGAGCGCCCGCGTCGAGCGCTGCATCGACGAGAAGACGGGCGAGATGCTGGAGATGAAGAACCCCTGCATCGCGCTCGAAGGAATCATCTGCGACGGCGTCTACAAGTCCAACTGCCCCCGCGCGTTCGTCCCGTTCTGGCGGGAGATCTGGCTGGAGCGGATCAGCGAGCCTAGCTAGGGAAGGCCGGCATGGCAGACCAATCGGGCCCGGACATCAGCGACATCGGGCGTAAAGCGGGCCGAGGGGCCGTGTGGAGCTTTCTCGGCACACTGGTCACCCGCGCGGGCTCGTTCATCCTCGGCCTGATTCTGGCCAGACTCCTCGCGCCGGAGGACTTCGGCGTCTACGCCGTCGCGCTCGCGGCCACCCAGTTCGTCATGGTGGTCAAGGACGTCGGCGTCATGTCGGCCGTCGTGCAGTGGCGCGGGCGGCTGGAGGACATCGCGCCCACGGCGACGACCCTGACCATGATCTCCGCACTGGGTCTGTACGGGATCTTCTGGGTCGGCGCGCCGTACTTCTCGGCGCTGGCGGGCAGCGCGGAGGCCACGTCCGTGGTGCGCATCCTCACCGCGGTCATCCTCGTCGAGGCGGTCACCGCGGTGCGCAGCGCGGCCCTGTTGCGCTGGTTCCGCACGGGCAAGAACGCCAAGGCGGTCCTCGCCGGCTTCCTGGTCAACGCGCCGGTGGCGATCATCCTGGCGGTCAACGGGGCGGGCGCGTACAGCTTCGCCTGGGGGCAGCTCGCGGGTGCCGTGGTCACCGGCGTCTTCATGCTGCTCTACGCGCGCCTGCCCTACCGGTTCGGGTTCGACCGGCAGATCGCGGCCAAGCTGCTGCGGTTCGGCATCCCCTCGGCGGCGGGGATCGCGCTGGAGATCATGCTGCTCAACGTGGGCTACATCATCGTCGGCAACATCATGGGCGACGCGTGGCTGGGCTTCTACCTGATGGCCTTCAACGTGTCGAGCTGGGTGCCCGGCATCATCGGCAGCGCCATCCGCATGGTGTCGATCGCCGGTTTCTCCCGGCTGGCCGAACGTGACGAGGAGTCCCTGTCGCTCGGCGTGCAGCGAACCGTGCCGCTGCTCATCGCCATGGTGCTGCCGCTGGCCGTCTTCATGGCGCTGCTCGCGCACCCGTTGATCATCTTCATCTACGGCCCGAAGTGGGAGCTGGCCGCCGGTGTGCTGCGGTTCCTGGCGGTCCTGATGGTGGTGCGCATGCTCACCTCCTTCGCGCTCGACATCCTGAACGGGCAGGGCGCCACCCGCTCGACGGTCTGGATGAACCTCGGGCACGCGGCGGCGATGATCCCGGCGGTCATCGTCGGCACGCATCTCGACGGCATCCGCGGCGCCGCGATCGGGCAGGCGGCCGCCGCCGTGCTCGTCGCGCTTCCGCTCGCCGTGCTCGCCGTGCAGAGAGCCGGGGTACGGCTCGCCCCGGCCCTGCCGGGACTCGCCCGCCCGGCGGCGGGAGCGCTGGTGTGCGCGGCCGTCATGCTGGGCCTCGCGATGCTGACCCAGGGGAGCCCCCTGGTCCAGCTCATCGTGGCGGGCGGCGGCGGCCTGCTGGCCTACGTGCTGGTCGTGGTGACCCGCGACCAGTTCCACATTGTGAGCGATCGCCTGGTGCGGCTGCTTCCCGCCCGCGCGCGATGACCTCGAGGAGAAGCGATGCTGGTGTCCATCGGAATCCCGGTCCGCAACGGTGCGGACCGCCTGGAGGCGGCCGTACGCTCGGCGCTCGCCCAGGACCACGCCGAGATCGAGGTGGTGATCTCGGACAACGCCTCCACCGACGGCACGGAGGAGCTCTGCCGCGAGCTGGCGAGGCAGGACGGCCGCATCGCCTATTACCGGCAGCCGCGTGACCTGCACGTGGTCGGGAACTTCGTGGAGGTGCTGCGGCGGGCGCGGGGGGAGTTCTTCCGCTGGATGGGCGACGACGACCTGCTCGAACCGGGCTACGTCTCCCGGAGCCTGGAGCCGTTCCTGGCCGATGAGCGGCTCATCCTGGTCACCTCGGACGTCAGCTACACCGGGGCGGACGGGACGGTCCACCAGCCCCGCTACCGCGGCACCCAGATGCTCTCCGACGACCCCATCGACCGCCTGGACGAGCTGTGGGACGTCGTCACCACCCAGCACCACGGACTCGACCCCCTCTACGGCCTGATGCGGCGCGAGCAGGTGGCCGCCGTGCCCCGGCCGCTGATGATCCGTGAGGACGAGGTCTACGCCACCATGCTCGCGCTGACCGCGCCCTGGGGTCACGTGCCGGAGACGCTCGCCCACCGCAATCTGCGCGAGCGGCGCCTGCCCGGGATCGCCGCGGCGCTCGGGGTGCCGGCCTGGACCGCGCATTTCGCCACCACGCTGCAGTTCCGGGCGATGTACCGAGCCGTGCGGCTCATGGAGCTGTCCACGGAGCAACGCAACCGCGCCCACGCCGTGCTGCTGCGTACCTACTATCGCCGGCAGCACCAGATGCTGACGCACCGCAGCCGCAAACTCGCCGGGTTGGCCGCCCGACTCGTCTCCTCGAAAGGGTGATCTGCTCGTGTTGATTCGCATCGTGCGGCTGCTCATGCAGCCGGGCCGGATCCTGCTGGCCGCCATGCGGCGCCTGCCGTTCGGCTCGTACGAGCTGCGCTGCTCGCTCGACCTCTACCCGAGGCCGCACTACGCCTACGGCGTGCAGCAGGCGGCCGAGCTGGCCAGGCGCCTCGGCGTCGGCCGGATCAGCGTGGTCGAGTTCGGCGTCGCGGGCGGCGCGGGCATGGTGGAGCTCAACCGCATGGCGGCGTTGGCGTCGGCCGCGTCGGGCGTGAAGATCGACGTGTACGGCTTCGACACCGGCGCCGGGCTGCCCAAGCCCACCGACTTCCGGGACCTGCCCTACATCTGGCGCGAAGGCGACTTCGTCATGGACGTCGACGCCCTGCGGGCCCGGCTGGGAGAGGCCACCCTGATCCTGGGCAACATCGAGGACACGGTCGGCGAGTTCCTGGACGGCGAGCGTCCGGCGCCGATCGGGTTCGTCTCCATCGACGTGGACTTCTACTCCTCGACCGCGGCGGCGCTGCGGCTGTTCGGGGGCGACCACAAGTACTTCCTGCCCCGCGTGTTCTGCTACCTCGACGACACGGTCGGCGACGACGACCAGATCATCCACAACGAGTACGTCGGCGAGCTCAGCGCGATCCGGGAGTTCAACGAGGACAACGAGCTGATGAAGCTGGCGCCGATCAACGGGCTGCGGCACAAGCGCCCGGTTCCGGCTCCCTGGAACGACAACATCCAGGCGCTGCACCGCTTCGACCACCCGGACTATTCGGTCTACGTGGGCAGGCCGGACACGCAGACGCAGTTGCCTCTGTAACCCCTCCAACCCCCTGTAACGAAGATGCGGGCTAAGGCGAGAGAAGGGAAAAGAACCACGCGAGGGGGAAAATCTCGCTATGTCCGTTTTATTGGCAAATAGCCGAATCAACGATGATGTCCGGCGCAAAATGCTCTTCCAGGGAGACCTCTTCCTCTACTCGGCGACGCCTGCCTCGACCAAGCTGATCGAGTTCGCCCGCGAGTTGATCGAGGAGGCGTTCGAGGGCCGCGACCCCCAGACCGCCCAGTACGAGATGCCGGTCGAGGAGTTCGCGGCACTGCTCGCGGACCTCAAGCCGCGCTTCATCCACCACCCCACCAGCAAGAAGCTCCTCGTCACCCTGCTCGACGAGCTGGGCATGGCGCTGGACAAGACCTACTTCGACGTGCCGAGGCTGCGCACCTCCACCGCCGATCACTACCTCGACTCCGGCATCTCCTACGCCTACCACGCTCATCGCGACTGCTGGTACGCCGCGCCGTTCTGCCAGGTCAACTGGTGGATCCCGATCTACGAGGTGGTCCCGGAGAACGTCTTCGCGCTGCACCCGCAGTACTTCGACCGCCCCGTACGCAACGGCAGCGGCCGCTACGACTACGCGGAGTGGACCGCCGTCAGCCGGCCCACGGCCGCCCAGCACATCCACAGCGACACCCGGGAGCAGCCCAAGCCGGAGGAGGCGCTCGACCTCGAAACCGAGCTCCGGCTGGTGCCGGAGCCGGGCGGCATGCTGCTCTTCTCCGGGGCGCACCTGCACTCGACCGTCACCAACACCTCCGGCAGGACCCGGTTCAGCATCGACTTCCGCACCGTCCACATCGACGACGTCCGCTCCCGCGCGGCGGCGCCCAACGTGGACGCCACCTGCCGCGGCACCACCCTGCGCGACTTCTACCGGGCCGACGACCTGACGCGCATCCCGGAGGAGCTCGCGGCGGAGTACGAGGCCGAGGCCGAGGCGCTGGCCAAGCTCACCTGACGAACCGCGCGCGTACGGCGTCGCGCAGGCCCCTCCAGCTCCGGTGCCGTTGGAAGGGCAACTCGAAGACCGAGGCGAACAACCACGCCGTCCCCACGCTCACCGGCACTGCCAGGGCGAGCGTGAGGAGAAAGGTCGGCATGCCCGGTGGCACGTGCGGGGCGACGACCAGCCGGTTGATCATGACGACTAGCGGTGAGTGGATCAGGTAGAGGCTGTAGGAGAAGGAGCCCAGCCGCCGGAGCGGACGCGTGTCGAGCAGCCGTACGAGCCAGACCGGCTTGCCCGTCGCCACACCCGTCAGCAACAACCCGGCGGCCGGGCCGACCGCCAGATCGACCCAGAAGAAGTTCGCGACCACCCAGACCGGCCCGGCGACCACGATCAGCAGGAGCACCGGGACCGCGGCGGCCGCCGCGAACCAGTGCCAGGGCAGGCGCTCCGTACGCTCCTGCGCGCGCACGACGCCGGCGCAGACCGCGCCCACGGCGAAGAGCACGGCGAACTGCGGCGTCAGCCGCATCAGCAGGTCCACGGCCGGCACGGAGGGGGCCAGTGCCCCCACCGCCACGACGATCAGGGTCACCGCGCCGAGCATCACCGCCGCGCCCATCTTGCGCAGGACCAGCAGCATCAGCGGGAACACCAGGTAGAGCTGCGCCTCGACGGCGATCGACCACAGGGCCCCGTTGGGGCTGGGGGAGCCGAAGACGTCCTGCAGAAGGAGCCCGTAGATGAGGGCCGACTGCCCGGTGGGCGTCTGCTGCCCGGGCTGCGGGATGACCGTCCACGCGATCACCAGGCTGAACGCCAGCGCCGCCCAGTAGGGCGGCAGGATGCGCCAGGCGCGGCGGTTGAGGAACGTGGGGATGCCGCCGAGCTGCCAGCCGGACCGGGCGGGCGAGATCGCCAGCGAGAAGCCGGACAGGACGATGAACACCACGACCGCGAAATGGCCGTAGAGCAGCCATCCCGTCCACCAGGGCGCGTCGTTGACCGGGAACCCGGGGAAGGACAGGAGCCAGCAATGGTGCAGCACGACGAACAACGCCGCCAGCCCCCGTAAGCCGTCGAGCCCGGTCAGCCTGCGCCGCGTCGCCGGACGCTCTACCGTCATCCCCACCGAAGCCCCCGTCGCCGTAGTCGGTAGGTCTATCGCTGCGACTACGCGCGGTGTAACCGTTCTACGGAGATGTAACGTCTGGCCGCGAATAGGCGATGGTCCGCTATAGAGCAAGCATTGCTGATGCGGGGGAACGTACCAAAATGGAGTTCTGGAAGACGATCCTTGGTCTTCTCCGCCGAGTTCTCATTGGCCCGCCACTGATCTGTCTCTCGATCCTGGTGGGCGTTGTGGTGTACACGGTCATTCCGGCGCACTACACGACCGATGTCTCCCTCGTGCTGGCCACGCCGGTCAACGGGGGCACCGTCCCCTCCGACAGGACCAAGCAGGGGCTCACCAACCCGTTCCTCTCCTTCAACGACGCGCTGAAGACCGGGGCGAGCATCGTCATCCTGTCGATGAACACGCAGGACGTCTGGACGCAGCTCGGCGCGCCCAAGGACGGCCCGACGGAGATCACGATCGACGACGGGCGCTCCAACCCCAATGTCCTGGACATCAACGGGCCCTACATCTACATCAGGGTCGACAGCGAGTCTCCTCGGCAGGCCACGGCCGTGCTGATGGCGGCGCGCGAGCGCGTGGCGACCGAGCTGTTCAAATGGCAGAAGGCGCTCGGCGCTCCGGCGAACACCTTCATCACGTCCACCGACATCGTGCCGCCGTCCAGGCCCGAGGCCGACCACAGCGTGAACTGGCAGGGGGCGCTCGGCGGCGCCGTGCTCTGCCTGCTCCTGGGCCTCGGCATCGCCTACGGCGTGGTGACCAGGCGCGCGCCCAAGCAGCCGGAGCAGCCGGAGCCCCCGCTACCCCCGGCGGTACCCCTGGCGGCACCCTTGGCGGTCCCGGTGGCGGTTCCGGTGGTCACTCCCGTGGCGGCGCCGGCGCCGGAGCCGGTGGCGGCGCAGGTGGACGAGCCCGTCGAACTGGCGGAGCTCGACGAGGACAGCTCCAGCACCATGGAGTTCCCCATCTACCGGGGGGAGCCTCTCTCGCCCGTGCCCTGGCCCGGCAAGGCGGCCCAGGACAACGGCGAGGGATGAGGCCCGCGCATGGACTTCTGGGCGACGGCGACCGTTCTGTTCAGGCGGTGGTACGTGACGATTCCGGCCTTCCTGCTCACGGTCGTGGGAGCCGTCGGCGTCTTCGCCGTGGCGCCCAAGACCTTCATCTCCAGCTCGGCCCTCGTCCTCACCCTGCCGGTCACCGGCGGCAGCGTGCCGAGCGACCCCAGGTTCCCCAACCCCCGCACCAACCCCCTGGTCTCCTTCGACCAGGGGTTGAGCATGACCTCGTCGATCCTCATCCAGGCGCTGAACACCCCTGAGGCGGTCGCCAAGGTCGGCGCGCCGATCGGCGGCGACGTCACGCTCAAGATCACCAGCGGCGGCACCAACCCCGAGATGATGCCGGCCACCCCCTTCATCGTCATCACCTGCGAGGCGCCGAGCGCCGAGCTGGCCCACGGCATCGTCGTGAAGGTCACCGAGCTGGCCCAGCAGGAGCTGCGCGCCCGGCAGCGGCAGGTCAAGGCGCCGCCCACCACCTACGTGAGCGCCACCGTCGTGGTGCCGCCCACCCAACCCGACGAGAAGAAGGGCAGCCGGATGCGCAGCGCGGTGGTCACCGGGGCGCTGGCGTTCTTCATGAGCCTGTTCGCCGCCTTCGCGGCCGAGAGCTTCGCCCGCCATCGCCGGGCGCGCCGCCGCCCGACGCCGCCCGAGCTCGGACTCTACGAGCCCGTCGCGAGCAACGGAACGCGGTCGCTGGCTGGACGCGAAGGATGACCGGGGCCAACCTGGCCCAGCGGCCGCTCCGGCGCGCCGACGGTGCCACGCTGGTCTGCTTCTTCGTCGTGGTCCTGCTGATGCTTCCGGCCCGCCTGGCGGTGGCCGGGCTTCCGCTGTCGCTCACGCCCGCCGAGATCATGGCTCTGGTGCTGGGCGTGGTGTGGGTGTGCGCGCAGATGATCAGTACGGCCGGCGTGGCCAAGGGCGGCAACCCGGTCCGCACCTCGATCTTCGTGTACGGCATGCTCCTGCTGGCGATCTACGGGTACACGACCTACCTGTACCTGCCGTCCGACGAGCTCAACCTCTCCGACCACACGTTCGTGCTCTACGCGGGCTACGTGAGCCTGCTGCTGATGGTCTGCGACGGCATCGACAGCCGCGAGCGCCTCGACTTCGTGCTCAAGGCGGTCGTGATCGGCGGCACGTTCGCGGCGATCGTCGCCCTGCTGCAGTTCAGGCTCGACTTCGACCTCACCAAGTACATGCAGATCCCCGGGCTGCGCCACTCCTCCGTCGAGGAGGTGCCGACCGTGATCTCCCGATCGGACCTGCGCCGCGTCGCCGGCACGCTCGGGCACCCGATCGAGTTCGGCGCGGTGTCGGCGATGCTGCTGCCGCTGGCCGCGCATCTCGGCTTCCAGGCGCGCAGCCGCGGCCAGGCCGCGACCCGCTGGTGGATCTGCGCCGCCATCATCGCGGCCGGCCTGATGTTCTCGGTCTCCAGGACCGCCGTCCTCGGCCTGGCGGGGGCGGGGCTGATCCTCCTGCTCGGCTGGTCCAACCGGCGCCGGATCGTCACCATCGGCGCGTTCGTGGTGTTCCTGGGCTTCATGAAGGTCCTGGCGCCGGGTCTGATCGGAACGTTCTACAACCTGTTCGCCGGCGCCGGCGAGGACAGCAGCATCATCTACCGCACCCACGACTACCCGTTCGCGATGCGGGAGTTCGACAAGAGCCCGGTCTTCGGCCGTGGGCTCGGCACCTGGTACCCGTTCAAGCATCAGGTGTTCGACAACCAGTACCTGCTGTCACTGGTCGAGACCGGGGTGCTCGGCGTGCTGGGGTTCGTCGGCGTGATCGGGTGCGGGATCGTCGTGGCCCTCTGGGTCCGCCGGTTGAGCTCCGACCCGAACGTACGCAACCTGGGCCTGACCATCGCCGCCTGCCTGGTGATCCCGCTGCTGGGGGCGGCCACCTTCGACCTGCTCTCCTTCCCCGGCATCACCAGCGTGATGTTCCTGCTGGTCGGCGCGGCGGGGGCGCTGCTGCGGTTCGAGCGCCGGGGTCAGGCGGACAAGATGGTCCTGAGCTCCTTCCAGGAGCCCGCCGACCTGTCGCGCTCGCTGATCGCGGTGACCGGCAACGGCCAGGGCAGCGCGAGGTCGGGGTCGTCGTAGCGGACGGCCAGGTCCTCGGCGGGGTCGTGCTCCCGGTCGATGCGGTAGCAGACGTCGGCGTGCTCGGTCAGCGCCTGGTAGCCGTGCAGGATGCCCGGCGGCACGTAGAGGTGCGCGAACGACACGTCGTCGAGCCGGACGGTGATGTGGGAGCCGAACGTCGGCGACGCCGGCCGCGCGTCCACCAGGATGTCGAGCACCGCGCCGTGCGCGGCCCGTACCAGCTTGGCCTCGCCCCGGCCCGAGCGGCCGTGCATCCCCCTGATCGTGCCCAGGCGCGAGCGCGACTGGCTGTCCTGGACGAACGCGGTGTGGTCCAGCCCGTGCTCCGCGGCGATCACGGCGTCGAAGGTCCTGGTGAAGAAGCCCCGATCGTCGTGGCTGGGCGCCGGCACGAACAGCAGCACGCCCTCAAGCTCCAGGTGCTCGACTCTCATGGTGTTCCTCTCATCCAGGTAGGGTCCGCAACCGGCGGGAGGGCCGCAGGAGGGCCACGACCGACGCTCTGGCCGTGCGGCGGCCCGCGGCGGCCCGCATGGCCTCGCCGAGCAGGACCGCGAGATAGAAGCCCGCGCTCGCGATCCTGCCCCGGCGCTGCCGGAACAGCCGCACGCGGTTGACCGTGAGCAGCGCGGCCAGCATCGGGCTGGTCTTCGCCTCGCCGCCGATGTGCTCGACCACGGCGGCGGGCTCGTACCAGAGGCTCCAGCCCCCGTCCGCGGCCCGCAGCGCGTACTCGGTCTCCTCGCTGTAGAGCAGGAAGGACTCGTCCCACGGGCCGACCTCGGTGAGCGCCGCGACGGAGATGAGCATGGCGGCCCCGGTGGCCCAGTCCGCGGGGCCCGGCCGCTCGTAGCGGTCCGGATCGACGATCATCTCGCCCAGCGCGCCGACGCGGCCCGCCAGGTGCCCGCCGAGCACCGCCTCGGCCAGCGCGCGGCGTACGGCCGGCGTGCGGCGGAGCGAGTGGTGGAGCACACCCTCGGTGCTGGTCAGCCGGGGGACGGCGATGCCGGTGCCCGGACGCCCGAGGGCCTCGCTCAGCACGGCCAGCGAACCGGGACGAAGGCGGCAGTCGGGGTTCATCACGAAGATCGCGTCGAGCTCGTGGAGGTCGAGCGCCGCGATGCCGGCGTTGATCGCCGCCGCGTACCCGGCGTTCCTGCCCACTGGCACGGGACGCATGGGCAGGTCGGTGGCCTGTTCGGCGATGCGGAGCGAGTCGTCCTTGGAGGCGTTGTCCGCCACGACGACGGCGGCGAGATCCACCCCATCGGCGCCCTCGGGCAGAGAGGCCAGGCAACCGCCGAGGACCGGAGCGCTGTTGTAGGTCACGATCACGATCGCGACTCGGGGGCAGCCGGGCTTCACATGTCCCCATCGCACCCCAGCAATGGAGCGTTACAGGTAACAGATGACACGGCTGAGGCGATGACGAGGTAGGGGCCGCGGTGTCGTAGAGACGGAGACACATTTCATGCAGGATCTGCAGGCTTTCACCTTCCGCCGGGATGACCTCTTCCCGTTGGCGGACAAGTATTCCGAGCAGTTCCGTACGGCCTCGCCGTTCCGCCATGTGGTCATCGACGACTTCCTGCCGCCCGAGGTGCTGGAGCCCGTCCTCGACGAGTTCCCCGAGCCGCGGGACGCCACCTGGCAGCGGTTCGACACCGCGCGCGAGGTGAAGCTGGCGCTGGCCGACACCGAGCGCATGGGGCCGGCCACCCGGCATCTGCTGGCGGAGTTCAACAGTGGGGTGTTCGTCCAGTTCCTCGAGCGGTTGACCGGCATCACGCAGCTCGTCTCCGACCCGCACTTCGAGGGCGGCGGCCTGCACCAGATCCGGCCGGGCGGCTTCCTCAAGGTGCACGCCGACTTCAACAAGAGCCGGAAGCTCAACCTCGACCGCCGGCTCAACGGCCTGCTCTACCTCAACAAGGACTGGGAGGAGAGCTACGGCGGGCACCTGCAGCTGTGGAACAGGGACATGACCGAGTGCGAGGGCAAGATCCTCCCGCTCTTCAACCGGTTCGTGGTGTTCGCCACGACCGACGACGCCAACCACGGGCACCCGGACCCGCTGACCTGTCCGCCGGACCGGGCGCGGCGCTCGATGGCGCTCTACTACTACTCCAACGGCCGGCCCGAGGAAGAGGCCACCGACGAGCACACCACGCTGTTCAAGCAGCGGCCCGGCGAGGCGTGGAAGAGCAACCTGCGCCAGGTCGCCAAGCGCTGGACGCCACCCGCGCTGGCCGACCTCGTCGGCGGCCGGAAGCCCAACGCCTAGTGAGGTCGTCCGCCATAGGCTGGTGTCTCGGCCTGGGCCTGGTCGTGCTGCTGAGCGGGTGCCAGAACGGCGGCGCCCAGAGCAAGCCGCTCGCCACCCAGTCGCTCGCCACGACCCCGACCACGTCCGCCTCGGCCCCGCCGCTGAACCCGGCCGAGCGGAGCTGGCCGGGACCGGACAACACGGGTGTGCCCAGCGGCGTGCCGCTGCGCGAATCCGGATCCATCCGGGTGACCAAGAACGGCACGGTCATCGACGGCGTCGAGGTGACCGGCTACATCACGGTCGAGGCCGACGACGTGACCATCCGCAACACGCGCGTCCGCGGCACCAAGGGCTGGTGGGGGATCCTCCAGCGCGAGGGGCGCACCGGGCTGAAGGTCGAGGACAGCGAGATCTTCGGCAACGGCAAGGAGCGGACCCAGTTCGGCATCCTCAACCAGGGCAAGATGATCACGGTGCGCCGGGTGGACATCCACACGATCTCCAACGGCATCCTGACCCAGCAGGGCCTGGTCGAGGACTCGTACGTGCACGACCCGAAGTACTACTCCGGCGACCACACCGACATGATCATGTCGACCGGGCCGCCCGCCGCCGGGACCGAGCTGATCATCCGGCGTAACACGGTGATCAACACGCTGGACCAGACGGGCGCGATCGCGCTGTTCCAGGACTTCGGCGTGGTCAAGAACGTGACGGTGGAGGGCAACCTGCTGGCCGGGGGCGGCTGGTCGCTGTACGCGGGCGCCGGGGCCAAGGGCACCTCGTCGAACATCAAGGTGATCGGCAACGTCTTCAGCCGCAGGGTGTGGCCGAAGGGCGGGTCTGCCGGGCCGGTTTCTTATTGGGATAAGGACGGGCCCGGAAATACGTGGCACAGTAACACCTGGGAAAACGGTGGGGCGGTAAGTCCGGGATAACGTGCTTTTTGATCATCATTGAGAAAGCTGAGCTTTCTGGGAATTGAGGGGTAAAGGAGTCCTTTTTCGGCAAAAAGCCCCTCTTAGTGCTTCCGGCATGGCTACTCTCTCCCCTTGGGGACTCGATATGGCCGTGATCGGAAGGAGTCACCTGTGTCAAGGCATCGGCGGAGTACGCGAAGTAAGAGGCGGACCGGGTGGTTATCCCTGGCCGGTGTCTCCGCCGTGGCGGTGCTGGCGGGCGGATACGGCGTCATCGCCTCTGATGTGCTGAAGCCTCAGGCGGCCCTGACGGACGCGAGCGGGGGAGCGCGGGCTTCGGCCTCACCGCGGGCGGCCGCCGGTCAGAAGTCCCGGCCGCGCCCCACCACGGAGAGCCCGCGGCCACGGAAGACCAAGGGTCATTGGTGGTGGCCCCGGTGGCCCACCAAGAAGCCGACCTCCCGGCCGACGCACAGGCCGACGGAGACGCCGGAGCCCGGCGATTCCGCGACTCCGCCCGAGACACCGGCGCCCGGCGATTCCGCGACTCCGACCGCGACGCCGATCAAGACGCCGACCCTGATCTCCTCACCGACGCCTCGGCCGACCAGGACGCCTACTCCTCCTCCTGTGACGTCCACGCCGACCTCGACGCCGACCTCGACGCCGACGGTGACGCCGACCCGGACGCCGACCCCAATTCCGACGGTGACGCCGACCCCGACCCGGACCCCCACCCCGACCCGGACCCCGACTCCCACCAGGACGCCGACTCCGACTCCGACGGCGACTCCCACCAGGACGCTTCCCGGTACTCCCGCTCCCACTCCGACGAAGACGCCGACGACCGCACCGCCGCCGAGCGGTGGCTGGCCCGGGCCCGGGAACACGGGCGTCCCCGAGGGCACCGAGCTGGTCCGCAAGACCGGCTCGATCGTCATCAAGGAGGACGGCAAGGTCATCGACGGCTGGGACATCACCGGTGACATCACGGTCGAAGCCGACAACGTGACCATCCGCAACACCCGGGTGCGCGGGCAGACCGACTACTGGGGCATCCTCCAGCGCGAGGGCTTCTCAGGCCTGAAGGTCGAGGACAGCGAGATCTTCGGCAACGGCAAGCAGCGCACCCAGTTCGGCATCCTCAACCAGGGCAAGATGATCACCGTGCGCCGGGTGGACATCCACACGATCTCCAACGGCATCCTCACCGACCAGGGCCTGGTCGAGGACTCGTACGTACACGACCCGAAGTACTACTCCGGCGACCACACCGACATGATCATGTCAACGGGCACCGCCGCTGCCGGCACCGAGCTGATCATCCGGCGCAACACCGTGATCAACACGCTCGACCAGACGGGCGCGATCGCGCTCTTCCAGGACTTCGGGGTGACCCGCAACGTCACCGTGCAGGGCAACCTGCTGGCCGGGGGCGGCTGGTCGCTCTACGCGGGCGCCGGCCGGAAGGGCCTGTCCTCGAACATCAAGGTGATCGACAACGTCTTCAGCCGCAAGGTGTGGCCGAAGGGCGGCTCCGCCGGCCCGGTGTCGTACTGGGACTCCAACGGGCCCGGCAACGTCTGGAAGGGCAACACCTGGGAGAGCGGCGGCGCGAGCGTGCTGGCCGCGGACTAGGTGCGGATCGCGATGACCGACTTCACCAGCCCGGCCAGCCGCTCGAAGCGGATCTGGGACTTGGGGAAGTAGTGCCGCATCTCGGTCACGCTGAGCAGCTCGACCTCCATGGCGATCATCCGGGCGGCGTCGCGGTCGGAGGTCGGGGTGTGGACGAGCGGCCAGCGGCGCAGGATCGTCGTCCGCGCGGCGAGCGGCAGGAACTGGAACCCCGGGAACAGGAAGTGCGGCTCGACCGGGAAATAGCGGTAGGGCGTCTGCACCCAGTGCCGGTCGGCCATCTCGTGCACGGTGTCGGCGAACCGCTGCCGGCGCTGGTGCCCGCCGACGTGTTCGATGACCGCGTTGGAGAAGACGAGGTCGTAGCGCGTGCCACGGATCGCCGCCGGTAGGTCGCAGGCGTCGGCGACATCGGCCCGCAGCCATCCCGGCAGGTCGGCGGGCGGCTGCTCGAGGTTGACGATGTGGACGTGGGCCGGCCTGACCGGGGCGCGCATCCAGGCCCCGGCCGTGCCGCCGAGGTCGAGCACGTTCATCTGGTCGAGGTCGGGGAACCGGTCGGCGAACCACTGCCACCGTCGCGCCCGTGCCTTGGCCCCCAGCGAGTCCGGAGCGTCCACGAAACGGCTGCGCAGGGCATTAAGACGGCTCATAAAGGCGCTCCTCCGGCCAGACAAGTACCTCTATGCTCCCAGAATTATCCCGGGCCCGGCTGAGCGTGTGATTCTTTGTGACATTCTTGCGACGCATACCAATCGACAGTTCGGCGCAACCCTTCGTCCAATTCCGTGACAGGACGCCAGCCGAGCCGGTCCGCAGCCGGTGCTATGTCGCCGACCTGCGTAATATCGTGCGGGCGATCGGGGGTGGCGCCGAATTCGGGTCGCGTGCTCGTGCCGGTGATCCGATAAATCCGTTCGACGACCTCGTGAGCCGGGGTCTTGACGCCGGTGCCGATATCCAGCGTGTGTCCGATGGCTTTGTCTGATTCGCCCGCCAGGACGAACGCGTCGACGACATCGTCGACATAGATCCAGTCGGCGAGCTTGGTGGCCTTGGTGAGCCGGGGGTGCTGGCCGCGCAGGAGGCAGAGCGTCACGTACGGCACGAGCTTGGTGGTGTCGGGCTGGGCGGGCCCGTAGACCATGCTGGGGCGCAGGACGGTGACGGGCAGGTCCCAGAGCCGGTGGTAGAGCTGCGCGTAGCCGGTGGCGGCCCATTTGGACATCGCGTACGCCGACGACGGCGGGGCCTGGTCGTTGCCCGGGCGCGGCTCCTCGATGGAGCCGGTGAAGACGGTCTTGATGCCGCGTTCGTGCGCGGCGGCCAGCACGTTGACCCCGCCGATGACGTTGCTCTCCAGGGTGGCGCGCAGGACCTCGTCACCTCTCGATCCGGTGACCTCACCGGCGAGGTGGAACAGGAGCGTCGGCCGTACCGACCGGAAGAGCCGCGTCGTCGCGTCGGCGTCGCTCAGGCTCGCCACGTGCCAGGTCTCGCCATGGCGAGCCTGCTGAGGGCGGCGGCTGACGGCGTGCACCTGAGCGCCGAGCGCTCGTAAGCGCGTCACCAGGTGTGAGCCGATGAATCCGGCCGCCCCTGTCACCAGCACCACGGTCTCCGGCCAATACGACATCGTGGATTGACCTCCGCGGGAGATGGAGCCGTTCGAGCCGACGGCTCCATCTAATCATCAACTAGCCGATGCGCCAGGTGTCTCCGCCCAGGAGCAGGTCGCTCAGGTCGCCGGGGCCCTTCTGCGCCACGGCCTCCTCGAGTTGCTCGGCCATCAGCACGTCGTACGCCGGCCGGTCGATCTGCCGGAAGATGCCGATCGGCACGTGCTCGAACGCCGGCTCGTCCAGCCTGCTGAGCGCGAAGGCCACCGACGGGTCGGGAGCGTGCGCGTCGTGCACGAGGATCTGGTCCTCGCTCACGCCGTCGCGCGCCACCACCTCGATGCCGCCGTTGGCCGCCCGAACGACGGCCTTGGAGGCGCTCACGATCGGCTGACCGTGCTCCAGGCGCAGCGTGATGTCGTCGCGGACCTCGGGGTCCTTGAGCTGCTCGAAGGCGTTGTCGTTGAAGATGTTGCAGTTCTGGTAGATCTCCACCAGCGACGTGCCGCGGTGCGCGGTGGCCTCGCGCAGCACCGACTGCAGGTGCTTGCGGTCGGAGTCGATGGTGCGGGCCACGAACGACGCCTCGGCGCCGAGGGCCAGCGAGATCGGGTTGAACGGCTTGTCCAGCGAGCCCATCGGCGTCGACTTGGTGATCTTGCCGACCTCGGAGGTGGGCGAGTACTGGCCCTTGGTCAGCCCGTAGATCCGGTTGTTGAACAGCAGGATGTTCAGGTTGACGTTGCGGCGCAGCGCGTGGATCAGGTGGTTGCCGCCGATCGACAGCGCGTCGCCGTCACCGGTGATCACCCACACCGACAGGTCGGGCCGGGAGGCGGCCAGCCCCGTCGCGATGGCGGGCGCGCGACCGTGGATCGAGTGGAAACCGTACGTGTTGAGGTAGTACGGGAAGCGCGACGAGCAGCCGATGCCCGACACGAACACGATGTTCTCGCGCTTGAGCCCCAGCTCCGGCAGGAAGCTCTGCACCGCGGCCAGGATGGCGTAGTCGCCGCAGCCGGGGCACCAGCGGACCTCCTGGTCGGACTTGAAGTCCTTCAGGGTCTGCTTGACGTCGGTCTTGGGGATGAGCGACAGGCCCTTCCCGTTAACGAGCTCAGTCACTGTCGATCACGTCCTGGATGACTCCGGCCAGCTCCTCGGCCTTGAACGGGAGCCCGCGCACACGGTTGTAGCTGATCACGTCGACGAGGTAGCGGGCCCGCAGCAGCAGCGCGAGCTGGCCGAGGTTGATCTCGGGCAGCAGCACCTTGTCGTAGCTCTTGAGCACCTCGCCGGTGTTGGCCGGCAGCGGGTTGAGGTGGCGCAGGTGAGCCTGGGCGACCTTGCCGCCGTTCCTCCTGATCCGGCGGACGGCCGCGGCGATCGGCCCGTACGTCGAGCCCCAGCCGATGACCAGCACCTTCGCGTCGCCGTCGGGGTCGTCGACCGCCAGCTCCGGCACGTCGATGCCGGCGATCTTCGCGGCACGCGTGCGGACCATCAGGTCGTGGTTGTTCGGGTCGTACGAGATGTTGCCGGTGCCGTCGGCCTTCTCGATGCCGCCGATGCGGTGCTCGAGGCCGGCCGTGCCGGGGATGGCCCACGGGCGGGCCAGCGTCTCGGTGTCCCGCTTGTACGGCAGGAACTCGCCGTCGGCGCCGTTGGGGGCCTCGGTGAAGGGCTGCGAAATGTCCGGCAAGTCGGAAACTTCGGGCAGGCGCCAGGGCTCCGAGCCGTTGGCCAGGTAGCCGTCCGAGAGCAGCATGACCGGGGTGCGGTACTTGACCGCGATCCTGGTGGCCTCGATGGCGGCGTCGAAGCAGTCGCTCGGCGACATCGGCGCCACGATCGGCACCGGGGACTCGCCGTTGCGGCCGAACATGGCCATGAGCAGGTCGGTCTGCTCGGTCTTGGTCGGCATGCCGGTGCTCGGCCCCGCGCGCTGCACGTCCACGATGATCAGCGGCAGCTCCGTGGTGACCGCCAGGCCGACGGTCTCGGCCTTCAGCGCCACGCCCGGACCGGACGTGGTGGTCACGCCGAGCGCCCCGCCGAACGCGGCCCCGAGCGCCGCGCCGACGCCCGCGATCTCGTCCTCCGCCTGGAAGGTGCGGATGCCGAACCGCTTGTGCTTGCTCAGCTCGTGCAGGATGTCGCTGGCCGGGGTGATCGGGTAGGAGCCCAGGAACAGCGGGAGCTTGGACTGCACGCTGGCGGCGATCAGGCCGTACGCGAGGGCCTGGTTGCCGGAGATGTTGCGATAGACGCCGGGGGCGAGCTGGGCGGGCTTGACCTCGTACGAGACGGAGAAGGACTCGGTGGTCTCGCCGTAGTTCCAGCCCGCCTGGAAGGCGGCGATGTTGGCCTTGGCGATGTCCGGCTTCTTCGCGAACTTCTGCTCGAGGAACTTGACGGTGTGCTCGGTCGGCCGGTGGTAGAGCCAGCTGAGCAGGCCCAGCGCGAACATGTTCTTCGACCGCTCGGCGTCCTTCTTGGACAGCTCGAAGCCCTCGAGGGCCTTGACGGTGAGCGAGGTCAGCGGCACCGCGTGCACGCGCCACTCGCTGAGCGAGTCGTCCTCCAGCGGGTTGGCGTCGTAGCCGACCTTCTGCAGGTTGCGCTTGGTGAACTCGTCGATGTTGGCGATGATGTCCGCGCCTCTGGGCAGGTCGCCCAGGTTGGCCTTGAGAGCGGCCGGGTTCATGGCCACGAGCACGTTCGGCGCGTCGCCGGGCGTGAGAATGTCGTGGTCGGCGAAGTGGAGCTGGAAGCTCGACACACCCGGCAAGGTGCCTGCGGGTGCACGGATCTCGGCGGGGAAGTTGGGGAGCGTCGACAGGTCGTTGCCGAACTCCGCCGTGCCCGCGGTGAAGCGGTCGCCGGTGAGCTGCATGCCATCGCCGGAGTCTCCGGCGAATCTGATGATCACGCGGTCGAGTTGCTGGACCTGCTTGTTCACAGCGCCTCCCTCGTCAGTGCTGTGAACGAAACTCGACTGTGCTCATTGGTGCCCTCGCTGCGCTGGGTCACGGCTCAGTCCTCCTCGACGCCCGAGGCGCGGTTGCCCGGGGCGCGTTCTCTGTATCCATGCTAGATCCTCGGAAGGTCACGCGTTTGCATCCCGCGCATAGCGGGTAAACGCGGTCGAAGTCAGGGTGAGGTGGGAGAACGACGACACAGCCCGGACGCAAGCCTGCAGAGGTCCACATGCAGGCGGGCGTACAGAACGGTTCGGGTCACGAGCGCCAACTATACGTCCCCCCAATACGTGTCCTACGTCAGGGGGCGCTTACCCGGCAGCTCGCTCCCCGACCGGTACAGGTGTCCGGCCTGCATCCCTGCCGAGCCGTACAACTCAGGAACGGTGACGAAGCTGTAACCCTTCCCGCGCAGCCGTTTGAGGATGTCCGGAACCGCGTCAACCGTTTCCCGGTGGATGTCGTGCATGAGAATGATCGCACCTGGATGCGCCTTGCGCACGGCAAGGTCCGCGATGTCGCCCGCTTTATCTGCGAACAGATCCTTGACGTCGATGTCCCAGTCGACCAGGGCCAGCCCCAGTTCGGCCGCGACGTCGCGCACGGCCTGGCTCGTGGTCCCGTACGGCGTGCGCGCGAGCGCCGGCCGCTGCCCGATGGCGGTCGAGACCGCGTCCTCGGTGCGCGCGAGCGAGTCGGTGATCCGGCTCGTCGCCTGTTTCGAGAGGTCCTTGTGGTCCCACGTGTGGTTCCCGACGAGGTGCCCTTCGGCGCTCATCCTCTTGACCAGCGCGGGCTGGGCGGCGGCGTTGGACCCGACCACGAAGAACGTCGCCCTCGCCCGATCTTTCCGCAAGATGTCCAGCAATTTAGCGGTATAAGGCCCGGGGCCGTCGTCGAACGTCAGCGCCACGCACTTGGCCTTGGCGCAGTCCACGGTCCCCACCCGGTTGCTGGCGGCCTGCGGGCTCTCCGTGGGCGCCGTTTCGGGCCGCCGGATCGGCGCCCTCCTGGCCGCCTCCCGCACGCTGTCCTGCACCCGCCGCCCGAACTCGGACAGCAGCGGACGTACCCGCTCCGCCGGGATCGCCACGGCCAGCCGCCCCAGCGAGCACGGCCCGATCTGGCAGTCGTCGAACTCGACCACCAGGTCCCCGCCCCGGTTGAACGCCATCGAGTCGAACCGGTCGCCTCCGGCGTTGACCTCTTCCCGCTCGACCTGCGACCCGCGCCCCTTGAACTGCTCCCGCACCAGCTGGGCGAGCTGCCGCAGGGCGTGCTCGCCGTCGAGCAGCCCGGCCGACTCCGCCACCTTGCCGCTGCGCCGGTCGAACCAGTACGTACGCGTGGAGTAGGCCCAGCCCGCGCCCTGGAACTCGCCCGTCCGCAGCCGTACCGCGATCGCCTGGGGGGAGGCGGCGGCGAGCTGCCAGTCCACGTTCAGCTCGGGCCGCGAGGAGGCGGCGCGGCCTTTGGTCCGCCCGCCGAAGTCCCGCCACCTCCGCTCGGCCTCGGCGCGCAGGGCGCGGTTGAGCGCGGGGGCGTTCTTGAACTCGGGGTAGCTGATGTGCACATATCGGCTGCCGGTGTAGTGGTCGTCGGTGAGCGTCCTGGTGGACAGGCCGGCAACGGCCGCCGGGTCGACAAAGTCGATCATCGTCGGCTCTGCCGGGACCACGACGTCCCTCTCGGGGGAGGCGGCTGCCAGATTGCAGGCGGTCGCCGAGAGGGCCAGCAGAGCGATTCCGGAAAAGAATCGCAATTTGTGCATGAATGTCAGGGTATGTTGCTGATCTTACTATTTACCCCGTCTTGACGTGATCACCACCGAGCCTTTGACCGGCTCGGGTACCTGGCGGGCGCTGATGCCTTCTGGGTCGGGGTTTGTGGCGGATTCCTGAACTTTGACCAGGTTCGTGATGGGAGTTCCGGGTTACGATCTCACTCATGGAGGGCTACTTCGGGTCCTACGTGCTCGTGGCCGCACTGCTCGCCATCGGCGTCGCCATCGTGGCCAGCGCCCTGATGGCCAATCGCCTCCTCCGCCCGACCCGCCCGACCCCGGAGAAACTGACCACGTACGAGTGCGGGGTCGACCCGGTCGGGGAGGGGTGGGCGCAGTCGCAGGTCCGCTACTACGTCTTCACTTACCTGTATGTGGTGTTCGCGGTGGACGCCGTCTTCCTGTTCCCGTGGGCCACGATCTTCGATACGCCTGGGTATGGGCTGACGACGCTCGTGGAGATGTTCGTCTTCCTGGGCTTCATCGCCCTCGGCATCCTGTACGCCTGGCGCAAACGCGTACTCACCTGGACCTAACCCTTCACCTGCACACCGCTCTTTCACCTGCCCCGCGCCTTCGCCACACTGTGCCTTCGCCTCCACCCCCAGCTGCGCCTCCGCCCCCGCCCGAGTTCCCACCTGCGCCTGAATTCCTGCCTGCGCCATGCTCACCCCGCCCCGCCCCGCCGCGCCCGCCCCGCACCTGCCCGGACCGCGCCTTGCTGGAGCCCCACCCCGCCCGCGCCCCCTCTCACCGCTCACCGATCCCAAGAAGTCCCCAACCACCCCCCAACCGAAGATTCCTTTGCCTGACCTGCGATCCGCGCAAGAATGGTCAACATGGCAGCAACAGACCTCCCGATGCCCACCGTGGGCCCGATCTCCAGGTTGGCGCCCAAGCCGATGCGCTTCGTGCTCAACTGGGGCCGGCGCTACTCACTGTGGGTGTTCAACTTCGGGCTGGCCTGCTGCGCCATCGAGTTCATCGCGACCTCGATGAGCAGGCACGACTTCATCAGGTTCGGCGTGATCCCGTTCGCGAACGGCCCGCGCCAGGCCGACCTGATGATCGTCTCCGGCACGGTCACCGACAAGATGGCCCCGGCCGTCAAGCGCCTCTACGAGCAGATGCCCGACCCCAAATACGTGATCTCGTTCGGCGCCTGCTCCAACTCCGGCGGCCCCTACTGGGACTCCTACTGCGTGACCAACGGCGTGGACCAGATCATCCCCGTCGACGTGTACGTCCCCGGCTGCCCGCCTCGCCCTGAGGCTCTCCTGTACGGGATCATGAAGCTCCAGGAGAAGATCGCCGACGAGAAGCTCAGCGACCGGTACGTGTGGTCCCGCTCCCACGGGGAGGACGCGTGACCACCGAGGGAACTCCGGACCGACCGGACAACACCCCCGACCCCTCGAACGCCTCCAACCCCCACGACCAGCAGCCACCCGAGCGGCCCGAACCCCGCCCACCCACGCAGCCGTCCGAGGGGCCCGGAACACGCCCGTCCGAGCAGCCCGGGACCCGCCCACCTGTACAGCCGTCCGAGCGGCCCGAACCCCGCCCATCCACACAACCCACGGACGGCGGCACCCAGCAGCCCACGCCGCATCACCCCCCCGACACCACTGGCCTCCCTGGCAGTCTCGCCCAGGTGGAGGCC
Source organism: Nonomuraea sp. NPDC052116 (assembly GCF_040680035.1). Taxonomy (NCBI): domain Bacteria; kingdom Bacillati; phylum Actinomycetota; class Actinomycetes; order Streptosporangiales; family Streptosporangiaceae; genus Nonomuraea; species Nonomuraea sp. NPDC052116. The sequence continues at coordinate 58,996 of NZ_JBFAWA010000047.1, forward strand.
CAGTTCGGGGACCGTGCCGAGATCTCCGAGTCCTACGGCGACACCACGATCGACGTGGCCCCCGCCGACTGGATCGAGCTCCTGACGTTCGTCCGAGACGACCTCGGCTACGCGTTCTTCGACTGGCTGACCGGCGTGGACGACCCGCCGGAGGCCTTCCTCGTCGTGGCCCACGTCTACAACCTGACCGCCGGAGCACGCCTGCTCCTCCGCACCCGCGTACCCCGCGAAGACCCCCACCTCCCGACCGCGGTAGGCGTCTACCGGGGCGCGAACTGGCACGAGCGCGAGACGTACGAGATGTTCGGCGTGATCTTCGACGGTCACCCCTACCTCGTGCCCCTCCTCCTGCCCGACGGGTTCGAGGGCCACCCGCTCCGCAAGGATTTCATCCTCGCCGCCCGCGTGGCCAAGCCGTGGCCCGGCGCCAAGGAGCCCGGCGAGTCGGGACATGGCGCACCGAGCCGCCGCAAGACACTTCCGCCAGGAGTTCCAGCCGACTGGGGGCCGCCCGATGCTTGAAGTGGTGCTGAGCTTCGCCGTCATCCTCATCGTGTTCCTGGTTCTGCCGCTGATCGTCGGCCAGACCGAGCACAAGGTCATGGCTCACATGCAGTCGCGGCTGGGCCCCATGTACGCGGGTCGTTTCCACGGCTGGGCGCAGCTCATCGCCGACGGGGTGAAGTTCGCGCAGAAGGAGGACATCATCCCGGCCGCGGCCGACCGCCGCATTTTCATGATCGCCCCCGGCGTTGCGCTCGTCCCCTACCTCGTCGTACTGATCGCCATCCCCATCGACCGTGGCCGCGTGGCCGTGAATCTCGACCTCGGCCTCTTCTTCGTCCTCGCCGTCATGGGCATCGGCGTCCTCGGCTCGATCATGGCCGGGTGGGCCTCGGCCAACAAATACTCGGTGCTCGGTGGGATGCGTTCGGCCGCCCAGCTCATGTCGTACGAGCTGCCGCTGGTCCTGGCGGCCTCCTCCGTCGCCATGGCCGCGGGCACGCTGTCGATCCCCGGCATCGTCGAGGCGTGGCAATGGTGGTGGCTGCCGTGGCAGGCCGTCGGCGGCGTCGTCTTCTTCCTGGCGGGGCTCGCCGAACTGCGCCGCCCTCCGTTCGACATGCCGATCGCCGAGTCCGAGATCATCATGGGCCCGATGACCGAGTACACAGGCATGCGCTTCGCGCTGTTCATGCTCTCCGAGTACGTCGGGATCGTGGTCCTGTCGTTCCTGACCACCGTTCTGTTCCTGGGCGGCTGGCACGGCCCGTTCCTCCCCGGCTGGCTGTGGACTCTGATCAAGGTCTTCGCGCTGTCGTTCGTGGTGATCTGGCTGCGCGTCACGTTCCCCCGGCTGCGCGAGGACCAGCTGCAAAAGCTCGCCTGGGCCATCCTGGTCCCCCTGGCCCTCGGCCAACTGGCCCTGACCGGCATCATCAAGGTTCTCTTCTAGAGGCGAAACTTTAGGTTCGCTTTATTCGTCGTACCTGGGCAGGGGGCCTTTGGGGGGTATGACTATGGACCATCTCGTCCCGATCTCAGGCGCGACAAAGGGCGAACTCCGCCCGGAAACCATTCTGACATCACACGACCGAACGTTGGTCGTCACCGACGTTGCTTCAGACCATTCCGTACGCGTGACACCTGCGAGCCTCTACCACTACAACTGCGAGCAGGTCACCACCAAAACCGGCAAGCTCCAACCCGTGCAAGGCATAGCGGCCCTGGACGCGGACGGCCTGGTCCTGCTCGACCTGCCGGGCGAGTGGCACAAGCCCGACCTGGAGCTTTTCGCGCACAGGGCAGGCATCCCATTGCTGGACGCCCGCTCCTACCCTCCGGCCCGCGTACGCGCCGTCCTGGCAAGCCGCGCTCCCGGCTGGCAACGCTTACGCGGCCTCCGACCGTTATTCCCGCGCAAATGGCATAAACCGGTGGCCATTTGTGCGGGAATCGCAGGCCTGGCCCTCATGGCCTACCTCGCGTCTCTGGGCATGTGGGCCGCCTGGCGCGCTGTCTCGTCAATGGGCCGGTTCCTCCTGGAAATGTTTGAATCCAAATGGCTGATGGTCGCCTTCAGCCCCGCACTGCTGGTGTTACGCCCCGTCTTCGGACGATTAGCCCGCTGGCGGGCGCGTAGAGGCACCCTCCTGCCCTCAGCGGGCCGCGGACCGGACCTCAAGGCAAACTCCTCCGGCACACTCCAGATCTTCCATGGCACGGAGGTCACGGCCACCCGGCGAATCGGCGCATCCCCGCGCGAAGCCTTCAGCCTGCTCCTCTATCAGTACGACAGCCTCACCGGCCTCTTCATCCTCGACGTAACCGGCAGCCCCCTCCACCATCTCCCGGGCCGCTGGCTCCCCGAACACGCCCACGCCTTCACCAAACGCCACAACCTCTCCCTCGCCGTACACCGCATCTCACGCGAGGAGTACCTCAACCTCACCAGAGCCACCAAAGAAGCCACCCCCTGACAACGCCGGAGCAGCCGCGACAAGAACAGCAGCACCCACCCACGCACCCGAACCAACTCCCGTTGGCGGACACCCGCGTTCAGCCACCCACACTGACAACACGCCCGGAGCCCAACCGGTTGAACGGCCTGCCCGGTTGAGGATCCGCCCGATTCGGCGGCGCCCAACCAGCCTGAGCGCTCATCACACAATCAACGACGTCAACAACAGCGCCAACACCCCCAGACCAGCAGCGCCTGCCCATGTCGAAGGCGCGCCGGGCGATCAACGACGCCAACGCACCCAGGCCAGAGGCGGCAGCGGTCAACGGCGCCGAGAACCCCAACTGCTCACCCAGCACGTCCGCCCAAGGCGCCAAGCGCGTCACACCGCAACCCATCCCTCCCAAGACCGGGAGGCCGGAGACCGCCTGGGCGGCAACAACTCAGTGCACGATCGCCAACATCACATCAGACGCCGAAGGCCGATCTTCAGGCCGCTTGTTAAGACAAGACCCCACAACCCCCCGTAAAGCAGGCGACAGCGGCGACAGGTCCGGATGCAGCGTGAGCACCCGGTTGAACACAGCAGGCACGGTGTCCTCCCCGAAGGCAGGCCGCCCCGTAGCCGCGAACATGATCGTCACAGCCCAGCTGAACACGTCGGAAGCCGGCCCCACAGCCTCCCCGGTCAGCTGCTCAGGCGACATATAAGGCGGCGTCCCGACCATCTTCCCCGACGTCATCGTCACCTGATCCAGTGCCCGGGCGATCCCGAAGTCGATCACCCGAGGCCCGTCGTTCCCGATCAGCACATTGCTCGGCTTGAAATCACGATGCACGATCCCCGCCTTGTGGATAGCCGCCAACGCTCCGGCTGTGGATAACGCCAGCCTGGTCAGACTGTCCTCATCACGCGGACCGTGTTTCTTGACGAGCTGCTCCAGCGAGGGCCCCTCCACGTATTCGCTGACAATGTAGGCATGCTGCCCGGAGATGTTCACGTCGAGCACACGGGCTGTGGAAAACGTCGCCACCCGCCGCGCCGCGTCGACCTCCCGCGCGAACCTGGCCCGCGCCATCTCATCGACGAGATCGTGCAGCACCTTCACGGCCACTCGCGTCCCGTTGGGCGCCGCGGCCAGGTAAACCGCCCCCTGCCCACCGCGCCCGAGCGACTGGAGCACCCGATAGTGCCCGATCCACTCAGGCTCTCCGGGGCGCCGCGGGCGCGACTCGGGCTCGGTCGTACGCCGCCGGTAGTTCTCGCCACGTCCGGGACGTGGCGGATGGGTGTCGGCAGAGTCGGTACGCCGCTGGTACGTCTCGCCCGAGGCGGGACGCGGCCGGTGCGCCTCGGCCGAGGCGGGGCGCGGCCGGTGCGTCTCAGCAGGGCCGGGATGCCGCTGATAGGGTCCGGGCTCCCGATGGCCATGCTGATGGGAGGGCGAGGTCGTCCTCTGGTGCAGATTCGTGTGCTTCGGATGCACCGGCCCCCGGAGCCGCGCCCGCACCATGGTCGGCACCAGGATTCCCGAGTGAATGGCCCCGCCGAGCCAGCTGACGAACAGCCCCAACGAGACCAGCACGGACAGCGGCTGCGGAATGTCTTCGAAGGTGTCGTACGCCAGCGCCGAGATCACGAACGACCCGATGCAGACCAGATAGGCGGACGCCGCGAAGACCTGCCAGATGCTCCGCAGCCAGAACGCGGCGAACCCGATGGTGAACGGGGTCGCCAGCCCGCACGTGAACAGGGGCAGGCAGGCCCAGACGACGGCGGCCGCCCACGCCCCGCCACCGGGACGGACCTGATGGCTCTGCTGCATGGCCGAGAGACTATCGCCCCGGCACGGTTCATACCGGGCATGCACACAGCTTGTGGATAACTCCCGGTCAACCTGTGGACAGCTGTGGAAAACCGGGGACCCTGTCCCCAATCATTTGCCTGCGGGACCAATTGCGTCATGATATTGAAGCATGGGGCGGATACCAGGAGTCGGACTGGCAAAGGGGCTGTCCATCACCCTTCGCCACATGCTGCGCAAATCGGTGACGCAGCAGTATCCCGAGGTCAAGCCTGCCCTCCCGCCGCGCAGCCGCGGCGTCATCGCCCTGGTCGAGGAGAACTGCACCTCTTGCATGCTCTGTGCCCGAGAGTGCCCCGACTGGTGCATCTACATCGACTCCCACAAGGAGACGATCCCGGCCCCCGAGGGCGGCCGCCCCCGCCAGCGGAACGTCCTCGACCGCTTCGCCATCGACTTCAGCCTGTGCATGTACTGCGGGATATGCATCGAGGTATGCCCGTTCGACGCCCTCTTCTGGTCTCCGGAGTTCGAGTACGCGGAAGGCGACATCCGCAACCTCATCCACGAGAAGGACAAGCTGGCCGCCTGGACCCAGACCGTCCCCCCGCCTCCGGCCCACGACCCGGGCGCCGAGCCTCCGAAGGAACTCACCGCCGCCCCCCGCCGTCCCGCCGCCCGTACGGCACGCACAGCGGAACCACCCCAGCGCAGAGGTACGGCAGCCAGCCCCTCCCCAGGCACGCCGAAGACCCGGCCGGCAGCGGGAACAAGCGACACACCACCCACCCCCGACGCGCTGGACGCAAGGCCCGCAACGGGAGCAAAAGGCCCACAGCCCGCAACCAGCGCAGCAGGGCTCCCCAGAACAACATCCGAAGCTGGCGTCCCCGGAACAACGCCTGCAGCTACCGTCCCGGAAACAACGTCAGAAGCCGATGTTTCCGGAACTACGCCTGCAGCTGGCGCATCCAGGACGATGCCCGGAACCGGCGCATCCGGGACGATTCCCGAATCCAGCACCCCAGGCACGGCCCCCGACACCTCAGCGACGACGTCCACGCCCGACGCCCAGGACGGGGAGCCCACTGCGGGCGCGCCCGGATCAGGCCCTGCGACCGCTCCGTCACGCACGCCAAGCGGACGCCCACGCCGACCCATCCAGAACGTACGGGGGATCCGTCCTCCAGGCGCCCTCCCATCCCGCGCTCAGGACGACGCCTCTGAGTCGAATGCCGACGTGCCGCGCTCCGCCCTCCCTCCGGAAGAGGACCAGACGACCACATCTCGCCCCGCAGGAGAAGGCGAGACGGCCGCAGCCCCCACAACGAAGGACGACAACCCGGCGACCAGCGCGCCTTCCCCAACGGCGGCCACTACCTCGCCCCCCACGGAAGACGGCGAGACTGGTCCCTCCGCGAAGGAGCCGCCCCAGGGACAGGCTTCATCCACAGGGCAGCCGTCCTCAGAAAAGTTGTCCACAGCCTCGGGCGTCCCGCAACCGAAGCCCGAGCCGGAGGAGCAAACTTCTGCCGCGAGCTCCCGCAGGCGCAGGATGGCCGATCCACGGTCCATCCGACCGCCCGGGCGGCTCGGCCCTGACAAGACAAGGGAGTCCGAGGAGGAGTCGTGACCGAGGCGGTGCCCTCCTACCTGTCACCCACCGGGCAAGAGATCGTCTTCTTGCTGCTGGGCGCGGTAGCGGTTGGATCGGCGCTGCTTGTCGTCACGACCAAACAACTCGTCCACGCCGCCCTCTGGCTCGTGGTGTCCTTCGGTGCCCTGGCGGGCTGCTATCTGGTGCTGACCGCCGAGTTCGTGGCCTGGGTCCAGGTGCTGATCTACGTGGGCGCGGTGGTCGTGCTGCTGTTGTTCGGCATCATGCTCACCCGGGCCCCCATCGGCCGCTCCACAGACCTGGACAGCGGCAACCGCCCGGTCGCAGCCCTGGTGGCGGTGGCGACCGCGGCCATTCTCGTCACGGTGGTGATCGACGGATTCCACACCGCCTACACACCGTTGATCCCAGGTCAGGGAGCCGCGAAGGAGCTGGGCGCCAGTGTGTTCGCCACCTGGGTGCTGCCGTTCGAGGCGCTGTCCGTGCTCCTGCTCGCCGCCCTGATCGGCGCCATCGTCCTGTCCCGTACGGACATCCCCGGCGGCGCGCCGTCCGCTCATGCCGGGAGCAACACCCCACCCGACGAGACGAGCGCCACAAGCTCGCCGACCGAAAAGGACTCGGCACCTCGGCGGGTCGGAGGTCACTCAGCCGGGGAGGATGCGCATACGGGGGATAGGTCACCATCCACTCGGAGCGGGGAAAGCTCGCCAGCCCGGCCGGAGACCAGCCCGTCACCCCCCGACACCCAGGGCAACTCGGTGCCCGACCGGACCGGGGGTAATCTGCCGCCCGACCAGACCGGGGGTCATTAGTGCACATCGTCTACCCGGCTGTGGTCTCCGCGCTCCTGTTCTCCATCGGCGTCTATGGCGTGCTCGTTCGCCGCAACACGATCCTCGTGCTGATGTCGGTCGAGCTGATGCTCAACGCCGTCAATCTCAACCTGGTGGCGTTCGACGTGTGGCTGGCCGACCGCCTCCACAGCGGCCAGGTCCTCACCCTGTTCGTCATCGTCATCGCGGCCGCCGAGGTGGGCCTGGGCCTCGCGATCGTGCTGGCGCTGTACCGCAACCGCCGTACCGTCGACATCGACCACCTCCGCGACCTCGCCGAACCCACCGACGAGCCCACAGAGGCGCCGGCGATCGCGGGCACTCCCGCCGAGCCCGCCGACGCCGCGCGCTCAGCAACGACATCGGTACGAGGCCACGCCATTGCCCCGGAACACACCCCTGACCCCGCCGCATCCGATCCCGCCACGCCCGCCAACACGGTTGAGCCCACCGAAGGTCGTCCACCCGCCACCGCCGAGCCCAACGAGCACCACCACACCCAGCTGGCTCAGGCACCCCAAGCAGCCTCAGACGGGACAGGTGAGGCGGATCGGACAGGGAAGGCGGAGACCGAAGGCGGCCGTGGGGACGAGCAGCCCGCCAAGCGAGGTGGCACGCTGTGACGACATTCCCGCTCATCGCCGTGCTCCTGCCCTTCGTCGCCGCCGCGGCAGGGCTCCTGCTCTCCCGCTGGCCCCACCAGCGCCTCGGCGCCCCCTCCAGCACAAGAGGGCCCAAGACACCCAGCCCAGGCGCCCCAGCCGGCAGCCTTGGGACGACGACGCCCGCCTCCGAAGCCACGACATCCACCCCAAAGGCCACAACCCCGGCCCTCGAAACCGCGACCTCCGCGATAGAGGCCACAACGCCCGAGCACGAAGCCAGGACAGCCGAGACGGCTACGGCAACCAGAGCGGCGGCCCAGCGAGCCAACACCCGGGCAGCCTGGATCGCGATCCTCCCTACCACGCTCTCAGCGATCCTGGCGGGCTGGCTCGCCTGGGGCCCGGGCGTCGCCTACCTGCACGGCGCGACCACCTCCCCACCCACAGGCCAGACGTACGGCACCATCGTCACCGGCGGCGTCCCGATCACGCTCACCCTCCAGGCCGACAACCTGTCGAGCATCCTCGGCGTCCTGGTCACCCTCGTCGCCCTGGCCGTACAGGTCTACTCCGTCGGCTACCTCAAGGACGACCCGCGCTACCCCTCCTACAGCGCGTTCATCAGCCTGTTCACCAGTGCCATGCTCCTGGTGGTCTACGCGGGCGACCTCCTGGTCCTCTACGTGGGCTGGGAGATCATGGGTCTCTGCTCATACCTCCTCATCGGCCACTGGTGGGAAGACCGGAGCAATTCCCGCGCGGCGGTCAAGGCGTTCCTCGTCACCCGCCTGGGCGACGTCGGCTTCCTCTTCGGCATCTTCGTGCTCGGTCTTGCGGCAGGCAGTTTCCGCATCAGCGACGTGCTGGGCAAAGTGCCGGAGATGTCGGCGGCCACGCTCGTGACCGCCACGATGCTCCTGCTGGCCGGTGTGGCGGGCAAGAGCGCCCAGGTCCCGCTGCACACGTGGCTCCCTGACGCCATGGCGGGTCCCACGCCGATCAGCGCCCTGATCCACGCCGCCACCATGGTCGCCGCCGGGATCTTCATCGTGGCCAGGCTGTTCCCCGTGTTCCTCGCGGCCCGGCCCACGCTCGACGTGCTGGCCGTCGTCGCGGCCCTGGGCATGCTGGGCTCCGCGCTGGCCGCGTTGGCCCAGGACGACCTGAAACGCGTGCTCGCCTACTCCACGATCAGCCAGCTCGCGTACATGGCAGGCGGTCTGGCCGCGGGCTCCGACACGGCGGCCATCTTCCACCTGCTGACTCACGGCGCGTTCAAGGCCCTGCTGTTCCTGTGCGCGGGTGCGGTGATCCACCACGTCGGCTCCAACCTGATGACCCAGATGGGCGGCCTGCGGCGCGAACTGCCGGTGACGTTCGTGACGATGACGATAGGTTTCGCCGCCTTGATGGGCATCCCTCCGGCCAGCGGCTTCTTCAGCAAGGACGGCATCCTGCTGGCCATGGACCGCGCACTGTCCACCGGTGGCCTGACGGACGCGGCCGCGCTCCTCCTGTACGGCTGCGCGCTCGCGACCGTGGCCGTCACCGGCGCGTACGCCACCAGAGCCTGGCTACGCACGTTCTTCGGCCAGGCGCGGGCTGTTGCGCTCCCCGAGCCGGAGCCGGGCACGGCCCACGTCGTGGACGTCACCGAGGGCCCCCGCACGATGCTCGTTCCTGTCGTCGTCCTCGCCGTTCCCGCCCTGCTGCTGGGCTTCGCCGGGGAGCTGCACCTGGACCTCGGCGTGGCCGCCGTCAGCGTCGTGCTCGCCGCGCTCGGCGCCGGGACGGTGTACGCGTTCTGGCGCATCGATCCCATCGCCGACCCCGCCCGCCTGCTGGGGCCGTTGCGCGGGCCCTGCGAGCGGGCGTTCTACGTGGACGGCCTCTACGCCGCGCCGTTCGCACGCCCGGTCCTGGCCCTGGCCAGGCTCGTGGTGCGGACGGACGACGTGGTCGTGGACGGGGCGGTGCGCGCGTCCGGCAGGTCGGCGCGCGGATTGTCCGGGCTGCTGCGGCTGGCCCAGAACGGCAATGTCCAGCTCTACGTGAGCGGCGTGCTGGCCGGTGTCCTGCTGATCGCGGTGGGGGCGGTGGTGTTCACATGACGGCCCGGTATCGCCTCGCCTCGCTGCTGAGGCGGTGGTGCTCGCATGATGGCCTGGTATCGCCTCGGGGCAGAGGCGGTGGCGTTCACATGATGGCCCGGTATCGCCTCGGCGCAGAGGCGGAGGTGCTCGCATGATGCCCTGGCTCTCCGTCGCGCTGCTGGCCGTGCCGCTGCTCGGCGCCCTCCTGCTCCTCCTCGCGCCGCACCGGCTCCGTCCGCTGCTGCACACGTACGGACTGACCCTGTCCGGCCTGACGCTGGCACTGGCCGTGCTGATGGCCGCGACGTTCGACTACTCACGGGGCGCGCGGTCGCAGTTCGAGGTCGACCGGGCGTGGATCCCCGGGCTGGGACTCCGCTTCCACCTCGGCGTCGACGGGATCTCGCTGCCGCTGATCGTGCTGACGGCGCTGCTGACGTTCCTGTGCTTCGTCTACCTGTGCTGGGGCGCCGCGCGGAGGGGGTTCGCGGGGGCGCGGCCGAGGGCACTGGTGTTCACGCTGCTGGTGCTCGAAGTGGGCATGATCGGTACATTCCTCGCTCTCGACCTGCTGCTCTTCTTCGTGTTCTTCGAGATCGTCCTCATCCCGATGTACTTCTTGATCGGCATCTGGGGCGGCGGGGGCCGCCGGGCGGCGTCGGTCAAGTTCATCCTGTACACGCTGCTCGGCTCGGTCGTGATGCTGCTCGGCCTGCTGCTCGTATGGGCTCAGACCGGCACGCTCGACATCGAGGCCCTGAGCGCGGCCCACGGTGCCGGCATGGCGAGGTCTGTGCAGATCCTGGCGTTCGTGGCGATCGGCATCGGCCTGGCGGTGAAGACCCCCATGTGGCCTTTGCACACCTGGCTGCCCGACGCCCACACCGAGGCTCCCACCGTCGGCTCGGTGCTGCTCGCCGGGGTGCTGCTGAAGATGGGCACGTACGGCTTCGCCAGGATCGCCATCCCCATCCTCCCCGAGGGCGCGATGGCGGTGGCTCCGTGGCTCGGTGCGTTCGCCGTGGTGGGCATCATTTATGGCGCTCTGGCCTGCCTCGCCCAGCGTGACCTCAAACGCATGATCGCCTACTCGTCCGTCGGCCACATGGGCTTCGTCCTGCTGGGGTTCGCCACGCTGACGCCGGTCGGCATCAACGGCGCCCTCTTCGCGAACGTCGCCCACGGCCTCATCACCGGCCTGCTGTTCTTCCTGGCCGGGGCGATCAAGGATCGCTACCACACCGCCGACATGCCTTCCCTGGGCGGCGGCATGCTGGCGACGTTGCCGCGGCTGGGCTCGGTGCTCACGTTCGCGTCGATCGCCTCGCTGGGGCTGCCGGGGCTGGCCGGGTTCTGGGGGGAGATGCTGGCGCTGTTCGGGGCCTTCCAGCCGGCGAACGGGCTGCCCCGCGCGCTGTTCGTGACGTACATGGCGATCGGGGGTCTGGGGGCGGTCCTGACGGCCGCGTACTTCCTGGTCATGTTGTCCCGCGTGACCCACGGTCGCCCCCGCTTGGACGAGCGGGAAGGCGTCACACCGGACGAGCGTCCCGTCGTACCTCTCGGCTCGACGGCAAGACGCTCGGCGACGGCCACCCTGGAGCCGCCCCCGAGACCGGAGCCCTACACCGGCCAGAACAAGCCTCCAAGCGCCGCCGAACCCGGCGTTCCTCCGGACCACGCCGCACCGTCCGGTGACGACGCGTACCTGGAAGATGCCGGAGCCGTGAGCGGCGGCACCCTCCCGGGCGGCGCTCAGCGGGTTACCGGCGCGCTCCGGCAGCAGGCGCCAGATGACATCAGGAGTTACGAGCTGCTGGCATGGACACCGCTGGTGGCCCTGATCCTGCTCTTCGGGCTCTGGCCCGGCCTCCTCCTGTCGCTCACCACACCGGCCGTGCAGACCCTGCTGGGAGCCGTCTCATGATCCAGCAGATCGACTACTTCGTGATCGCGCCCCCGCTGGCGCTGGCCCTGGTGGCCGGTCTGGTGCTGCTGCTGGACGCCTTCCTCCCGGCCCGCCCCCGTACGAAGCCCGTGCTGGGGATCGTCACGCTGGCAGGCGTCCTGGTCGCGCTGGCCTTCGTCGTCGCCCAGGCGATCAGAGGCGGCCCGCCGCGATCGACCTTCTGCGTCCCGGCTGACCTCGCCGGTCCCAGCAGGCTGTGCTCCTTCGTGGCGGACGGCTTCACGCTGGTGTTCGCGGGCATCGTGCTGGTCGCGGCCGTGGTGGTCGTGCTGATGTCGATGACCGAGCTGGCGGCCGGCGGCATCCCGGTTGGTGAGTGGTACTTCCTCCTCCTTTGCACCCTCGTCGGCGCGGTGACCCTGCCCGCCTCCCGAGACCTGATCATGCTCGTGGTGGCGCTCGAGCTGGTCTCGCTCCCGGTCTTCGCCCTCACCGCCATGAAGCGTTACGACGGCCGAGCCTCCGAGGCCGCCGTGAAGCTCTTCGTGGTTTCGGTGGTGTCGACGGCCGTCATGCTGTTCGGCGTCTCGCTGCTGTACGGCATCGCGGGCACGGTCTACCTGTCCCGCCTCGCGGCCGTGTTCAGCGGTCAGGCCCCGGCGCCGGGGTTGGCGGAAACCACGACCCTCGCGACGGCCCAGAGTCTGCCTGCCGTCGTCTCGGTCGGAGTCGTGCTCGTCGTGGCGGGGTTCGCCTTCAAGATCGCCGCGGTGCCGTTCCACTCCTGGGCGGCCGACGTCTATCAGGGCGCCCCGGTCCCCGTGGCCGCGCTGCTCTCGGTGATCTCCAAGGCGGCCGGGTTCGCCGGGTTGATCCTCGTACTGGTCGCCGGACTGTCCGGGCAGGCCGCCACCTGGGCGCCCATTGTCGGGATCATCGCCGCGCTGACCATGACCGCGGGCAACCTGCTCGCCATGCGCCAACGCTCCGCCGTACGCCTGCTGGCCTGGTCCTCCGTCGCGCAGTCCGGCTACATCCTGGCGCCGCTGGCGGTGGCGGCCCAGGGCATCACCCCGCGGCTCGCCGGGGGAACCGGCACATACCCAGCCGGAACCGGGGTCGGCGCGGTCGGCACCTCCATGGCGTACCTGGTCATCTACGCCGCCATGAACCTCGGCGCGTTCGCGGTGGTACTGCTCGTCTCCAGGACCGCCACCCGCAACGAACTCGACGACTACCGGGGCCTGGCGTTCCGGCGCCCCGCTGCGGGGCTCGCGCTGGCGTTCTGCCTGGTCTGCCTGGCCGGCCTGCCACCGGGCCTGGCCGGGCTCTTCGCCAAGGTGTTCGTCTTCCGCGAGATCGTGGAGGGCGGCTCGGGCTGGCTTGCCCTGATCATGGCCGTCAACACCGTGATCGGCCTCTACTACTACGCCGTCTGGACCGCGCGCCTCTTCACCCCTCCCACGGCACCGGTCCTCGTCCGGCACCGCCCGACGCCCACGACGTGGCTGGCCATCGGCCTGGCCCTGGCAGTGGCCGTGCTGTTCTCGATCGCCCCCCAACTGGTCCTGGACATGACCGCACTGTCCGCCTTCGGTTGAGAGACGGGCCGTGGGTAAGAAGAAAGTCGCGCTCCGCCCGCAGCTGAGCACGCCGGGGAGCGGCTGGGGAACGAAGCACCGGGTCGTGGTCGTTGGAGGAGGTGAACCCAGACCACGAAGGGGGGAAACCTTGCACCACAACGGTCTGCGCACGGCCATCCTGCTGGGCGGCCTGTCGTCGCTGATTGTCGCGGTGGGCGCGTGGTTGGGCGGCGGCGCCGGTGTGCAGATCGCGCTCGTGCTCGCCCTGGCGAGCAACGGAGTCGCCTATTTCTTCTCCGACCGCATCGCGCTGTCGGCCATGCGCGCCAGGCCGGTCAGCGAGGTGGAGCAGCCCACGCTCTACCGGATCGTGCGAGAGCTCTCCACCGAGGCGCGCCAGCCGATGCCGCGCCTGTACATCTCGCCGACGGTGCAGCCGAACGCGTTCGCGACCGGAAGAAGCCCTCGCAAGGCCGCGGTGTGCGTGACGTACGGCCTGACCAAGCTGCTCGATGAGGCCGAGCTGCGCGGAGTGATCGGGCACGAGCTGTCACACGTGTACAACCGGGACATCCTCATCTCCTCCGTAGCCGGCGCGCTGGCCACGATGATCACCTGGATCAGTTACGTGGCCGTGTTCTTCGGTGGCTCGGACGATGACGAGGGGCCGGGCTTCGTGGGCGCGCTGCTGATGATGGTGCTCGGACCGGTGGCGGCCGGGATGGTGCAGATGGCGATATCCCGGACGAGAGAGTTCCAGGCCGACGAATCGGGTGCCAGGCTCACGGGCGACCCGCTCGCCCTGGCCTCGGCGCTCCGCAAGATCGAGATGGGTGCCCGCAGGCTTCCGCTCCCCGAGAACAGCCGCCTCACCTCGGCCTCCCACATGATGATCGCGAACCCGTTCAGCGGCTCGGGCTTCGGCCGGCTGTTCTCCACGCATCCGCCCACGTCCGAGCGGGTCGCCCGCCTCGAGCGGATGGCCGGCTACCGCCGCTGACCCATGCGCCGATTAACCAAGGCGGAGCGGAGGCTCTGGAACGCGTTCCCCACCGGCCAGACCGTCGAGCTGGGCCCGTTCAAGATCGGTCCGTTCCGTACGGCCGGCGCGAACGCCCCCACGGACGGCCATACATGGGGGCCCGAACGCTCGATCAGAGCCGAAGTGATCGCCCAGTTGCTCCTCGGCGCCCGCGACACAGGCACCGGCTCGGTCCCGGCGGTACGTCTGCGCGGCGCGCGGATCACGGGCCGGCTCACGATCATCGGTGGCTCGATCCCGTACGAACTCAGCCTGATCGGCTGCCATCTGGATGAACCCATCCGTTTCACCGACTCCAACACCCGCACCGTACGCCTGACAGACTGCCGCCTCCCGGGCCTCAGCGGCGGCGGCCTGCGGGTGGCCGGGCACCTCAGCCTGTCCGGCTCGAACATCACCGGCACCGTCCGCCTGAACCGGGCCCAGTTCGAGAGCGGGCTGTGGTTGGGTGGGACCAAGATGACGGCCGACGACGACCAGGGATGGGCGCTCTACGCGAACGCCGTCGTCGTGGACTCCGGCACGTACCTGCGCAACGCCGACATCACCGGAGCAATCGGCCTGGTCGGCGCCCGCCTCAACGGCGGACTCTTCCTGGACGGCGCAACCCTCCGCAATCCCGGTAACCAGGCCCTCATCGCCGACAACATGGTCGTCGAGGACACCATGCGCTGCACCGACGGATTCCTGGCATTGGGCTGCGTACGATTACGCGGAGCGCGAATCAACGGGACACTCTCGCTCGACGGGATCATCCGAAGCCCGGACACCAGCTACGCGCTCCACGCAAGCCACATGGAGCTCCGCGAGCTCTACCTGAAGCCCGCAAAGCCCATCGAAGGCGTCGTCACCCTCGCGCACACCACCGTCGGCACGCTGCACGACAATCCGGACACCTGGCCCGAGAAACTACGTCTGAACGGCCTGACCTACGACCGCCTGCGCGGCTCCGGCGTAACCCGCCGAATCGACTGGGTGGCCCGGGACCCGGAGGGGTTCAGGCCGCAGCCGTACGAGCAACTCGCCGCCTGGTTCCTCAGCGACGGCAACGACGCGCTCGCCCGGCGCACCCAACTCGCCAAACTCCGAGCCCGCCGGCAGACCCAGGGCCTCGGAAGCCGGGCGTGGGGGCGGCTGCTCGACGTCGCGGTCGGGTACGGCTACCGCCCCTGGCTGGCGGGCATGTGGTTCGCCTTGCTGCTGGCGATCGGGACGGTCGTCTTCGCCATCAACCCCCCAAGGGCGCTCAAACCCTCCGAGAGCCCCGATTTCAACGCCTTCGCCTACACCTTCGACCTCCTGCTCCCGATCCCCGCATTCGGGCAACGAGAGCTGTTCGACCCGGGCGGGTGGACGCAGTGGCTCGCGTACGGACTGATCGTCTCCGGCTGGATCCTGGCCACGGCGCTGATCGCCGGCGCTACGCGGATCCTCCGCCCTCAGTGACCTGGCGCAGGATGGACGCGAGATCCGTCGGGAAGAAGGTCTCCTCCGTGCTCTCGAGCTCCTCCGCACTCCACCACCGATAGGCCGTCGTCGTGTCCTTCTCGGTCTGCTCCATGTGATCGAACGACACGACCGCACCGGCCCCCACCCAGATCGCGAAGAACGTCTGATCCTGCGTGACGGCGTACTCGGACCAGTTGAACTCGATCACGCTGTTCCCGTACGGCCCGCTGAGCTCGTCCGCATTCGCCCGGATCCCGACCTCCTCGAACAACTCCCGCGCCGCCGCCTCCTGCAACGTCTCGCCATCCTCCGCCGCCCCGCCGATCGTGAACCAGAACGGCTCATCGGGCCTGGCCGGATCGAAGCCGTGGAGCAGGAGGACCCGATCTTGATCATCAATGGGCAGGGCACGCGCCGTAAAGCGGCGCAGGGGGATCTTCGTCACGTTTACCGAGCTTACGATCGAGCCCCGACATACCGCCCGCCGCCACCCACCATCCTCTAGAGCGATCTGACTGAGGGCGCGATCGGGCTGGGACCCTGGAATTGGACCAGATCAACCTGAAGCACTGTGAGGTCGATCATTCATGTCCATACCACGCAGGTCAGAGATCAAGCGGATGCTGGGCTCAGCCTGAGCTGTCGCAGACATATCGGCGGCTTCGGCTCTCAGCCACCCACACCGAGGACACGTACATGCGCGGGGGCCCGAGGCACAGGAGAAGACGCGTGCCCTCGTGGACAGCGCGCTCGACCGTGTGCCCCGGATGTGCCCTCCGAGCCCTGCAGAACGCTGAAATGCCAGCTCAAAGGCCTGAAGTAGGCCTCCGCTAGCGGTAGTTCACGAACTGGAGGGCGATGTCCAGATCCTTGCCCTTCAGAAGGGAGATGACGTCCTGAAGGTCGTCCTTCTTCTTCGAGCTGACCCGAAGCTCCTCGCCCTGAATCTGCGCCTTGATCCCCTTCGGCCCCTCGTCGCGAATCAGCTTGGAGATCTTCTTCGCGTTCTCCTGGTCGATGCCCTCCTTCAGGCTGACCAGCATCCGGTACTCCTTGCCCGACAGCTTGGGCTCACCCGCGTCGAGGATCTTCAGCGAGAGACCCCGCTTGACCACCTTCTCCTTGAACACGTCGAGAGCGGCATTCGCCCGCTCCTCGCTGTTCGCCTTGATCTCGATGTTGTCCTGCCCTGACCAGCTGATCGCGGCCCCCGTACCCTTGAAGTCGAAGCGGTGCCCGATCTCCTTGACCGTCTGGTTCAGAGCGTTGTCGACCTCCTGACGGTCGATCTTGCTCACGATGTCGAAAGACGAATCGGCCAAAACACTCATCCTCTCAGCGGCGAAAGCACTACCCGGATCCTGCTTCCCCGGCGTACGCGAAAACGCGCGGACCCAGCGCACGAGCCTAGCCAGCATCGGCCCGCCGCGCAGGACACCGCTCCCCGTACGGAGAACCGTCCGGATTCCGGCTCCCCTCCACCCGTTTCGGCGCGGTGCCCAACGGAGATCCGGCGCACACCCAACCGTTGTCACGTACACCTCGGAAGTCCGCTATCCTTCTATCTGTCGCCGCGAGAGCGGATGGCACGGCAGGTTGCCCGAGTGGCCAAAGGGAGCGGTCTGTAAAACCGTCGGCTCAGCCTACGCAAGTTCGAACCTTGCACCTGCCACACGCAGTAAGCGCAGCTCAGAGGCCCTACGGGGCCTCTTCTGCGTTTCGGGGGACATGCAGCCGTAGGCGGCTCTGAGCGGCCGTTTGTCGGTGGTCACGCAATATACGCGCAATGATCTTGGAGCCGTTTTCGCAGGTCGGCCAGCGGTTTCCGGAGGTCGAGTGTCCCTGAAACGCGAACGGGCCCCGGAGATCATCCGGGACCCGATGGCCTGCGAGTGGTACGTCATTCCCTCAGTGCGTCGTCTATCCGTCGGTTGGCGATCTCCTGGTGACCGTCGATGCACTTGGCGTAGACCCGGAGAAGGACGTCAACGCTGTGACCAGCCCGCTCGGCGACCTCCGGGGCCGGGACGCCGGCGTTCAGCCAGAGGGAGACTGCCGCGTGACGAAGGTCGTAGGGGCGCTTGGCGAGCGGAGAGGCGACCTGGGCGGGCGTGAAGGCGAGCTTCCGGGACTCCTGCCAGACCTCGGTGTAGGCCGTCGAGGCGACCACGCCGCCACGCTCGCTCTGGAACAGTCGGCCGTCCGGTCCCAGTCCGAATTGGGCTATGTGGTCTCGAAGGATCTTGGCCAGCGTCGGCGGGATGGGCACGGGACGGACGTCATCCCGTCCGCGGTGCTTGAGCCCGCGTTCCTCGTGGGCGTCGCCGGTGTCCGTCCATTGCGTGTTGACCTCTGGCCGAGAGACGTCGATGAGGAGGCGTCCCCAACCCGTCTCCGGAAGGTCGCAGTCCTCCTTGCGTAGGGCGATGGCCTCTGCGGGTCGGAGGGCGGCGTAGTACATGCACGCGAACAAGGCCGTGAGCCGCCTACCGCGTCCCCGCCTGCCTATGTAGGTCACCGCGGTCAGCAGTTCTTGCGCCTGTCGAGGGTTGACCACGATGCGGGGATCCACTGTCTCGGTGGTCTTGGGCGGCTTCCACTTGATCCGGTGCAGCGGATTTGCCGAAAGCTCCTCCAGCTCCACGGCGTACTCCAGGACCGCGTGCAGGACGGCTCGCTTGCGGCGGACAGTGTTCGCGCCGGCCGCCTTGCCGTCGAGTCGTAGCGCTATTGCGTCGAGCGCCAGCCGTACGGTTTTCGTCTCGCCCAGGTCGGCCATGTCGAGCGAGGCACCTTCCAACCACCGAATCGCTCGCTCCATGTCGGGAGGAGGGGCGGGCCTCTTGACCTTGGGAAGGAGCGTGTACTTGCGCAGGGCCGTGCGGAGCAGCTCGGCGTCGGGCTGGCCGGGCCGATCCTTGACGAGCGCGGGGAGCACCGTGGCAAGCGCATCAGAGATGCTGTCGCGGCTCTTGGCGGCCATGTGCGGCCACTTCATCTCGATGTAGGCCCGGACGAAGTCGAGGACCGTTCGAGCGCTCTTGGCCTGGAGCATGGACAGCGGGAGACCCGTCTCCATGTCGAACGGCTCACCGTTCTTGGTCGCCTGACGAAGGTCGGACAGCAGGTTCTCGGCGAGCGCCTTGGTTCTGAGCGTCTTGGACTTCTGCCGGCCGCCGACCTTCCAGCGGACAACGTAGGACGGCGTCTTGCTCGACTCGTTCCGCGAGATCGCCCAGAGCTTCACGTCATAGGAGGTGTTCACGCAGCCTCCCTCAAGCTCTGAAGCCACGCGGTGAACTCACTCCGGTAGATGCGGAGCTCGCCATTGGGCAGCTTGAAGCCCTCCGGGGCCTTGCCGATCTCCCGCCACCGGTAGAAGGTCCGCCGGGAGACTCCGCCGAGCTCGTCGAGGACCTGGGCAACGGTGAGGATTTCGTCTCGTACGCTCATGCCGCCCTCCCCGGGTGGACGATTGCCGAAAGATCTTGGCCGTCTGCTCTGGCCTGGAGTTCGGCCATATGGGCGCGCCAGCGTTCACGTTCGGCGACGGCGCGGAGGAGGCGCACGGCCAGCGGGGGCACGTTGGCGTCTCCGGCCGGGACAGGCTTCCAGACGTAGCGGTGTGGATCGGTGGGCTCGTTGGGTCGGCCGAGGGCTTCCAGGACCCAGGTACGGCGGTCCTGCTTGTGCTCGGCGAGGGTCTTGTTGGACCACTTGCGAGAGACCAGCACACGGCGTCCGGCGTAGCCGAGGTGATCGGGCTTGTGCGCCTTGCCCCGACACTGGCCGGGCGTCATGCCCGACTTGGCGCCCTTGGGCTGGATGCCGTAGCGCAGCCAGTTGGCGCACGTGGGGGAGCAGGGTTCGAGTCGCAGGGCCTCCAGCATGCGTTCGGCGTGCTGGCGCTGAGCGCGGTTGTGCGGGTTCCAGCCGCCGCCGAGGGACTTGGTCAGGTACTTCGACAGGTACCGGATGCACTGGTCGGCGTCGGGAGTGCCGGCCAGGACACCTTTCACGTCCACCTGGACGCCGAAGCGAACCACGTGCAGAGGTTCGGCCTCCTCGTCCTGGTCGAGCTGGTTGAGTGCTTCGTCCCAGGTGGGCAGTACCTCGCCGGTGTCGGGATCGAGATAGCCGACACCGTTCTCCCACACGGGCAGGTGGTCGCCCTCATAGACGACGCGATCGGCCGGGGGCCACCACACCTGGTGGTAGGTGGCTGCTGCGATCTGCTTGATCTCCGTGCGAGGCAGGGTGCCGCGGACGGCCATATGCAGGTGTGGGGCGTGCCGCTTTTGAGGTTCGACTGTGGCGAAGTACTGCACGTCATAGCCGGCCACGCGGCGCAGGTTCTGCACGAAGCGGTCCACCAGCTTGGAGAAGTGCAGCGCGTCCCGAGCCGCCCGGACATAGTCGTAAGTGTCAGGATCGACAGGCACGCCTTCGCGGATCTTGCCGTAGGACGGCAGGGTCAGCGTGACGAACAGCGAAGGCCGGTAGACCTTGCCGTCCGAGCTGGTGAACGTGCGGCCCAGCGTCGTGTTCGCCATCTTCCGCCGGGGCAGGTCCGGGGCGTCGTGGCGCCGCCTGGTCGAGCGGTTCCGCTTGCCGCTGGCGCCCGCGAGCACGTTGCCGCGCATGCCCGCCGTGTTGATCTCTTCATCCAGGCCGGTGATGATCGCGTCCAGGTCGGTCGTGTCCTGGGCGGCTTGGTCTGCCTGGTCGCGCTTGGCCTGCACGTCCGAGCGGAACTCGATCAGCCAGCGTTGCTCATCGTTGGGCTCGTCCGGCGTGATGGTTGGTTCGTGGTCGAGGTGCCAGCCCTCTCGGCATTGGGCCATGCGGAGTTGTCGGTTGCGCTTGGCGCATGGCGGGCATGCGGCGTCCAAGGTGGCGCCGCACGGGACGTCGATGATCTCGCGTTGGCCGGTGTGGGTGTCGAGCCGCTGGAGCGCGATGGGCCGGATGCAGACGCCGTGTTGCTCGGCGACCTCTCGGGCGACATCGCGCGCCCGGGGCATCCGCTGGCGCTCGGCTCGGGGGAGGGAGCGGTCGTAGGTCATAGCTCCTCCCCGGTGTCGAGGGGGACGAGTGCGCCTTGGCCGCACTCGCGGCACTCGACGACGCCTGCCGCCAGATCTATCCACAGCGTGTTCTCGGCGAGGCAGCACGAGCAGCGCAGCCCTTCCAGGAGGTAGGCGAGCTCACGCAAGGTCGCTCACCTCCGTCTCGGTCAGGTCGGCGCACAGCCGGTAGTGCTCCTGGTAGGGGTGGCGCAGCACGTGTGGATTGAAGATCTCGAAGACCCGCAGCCGGGGCAGGTCCCGGGCGGTCAGCAGGATCAGCATCGGGCGGCCTGCAACCAGTGCGATCTCTTCGCTGGTGCCGTGGAAGCAGACTCGCATCACGCATCACCGCTGGGGGCGAAGGCGTCGGCCATGGCGCGAATGTCGGTGTCGGAGACGTAGGCGGCGCGGACCCGGATCGGGTTGGGGCTGGTTTCGAGCCGGACGTAGCCGACGCCCGCGCCCAGTTCGGGGACGGGGGAGATGTGGTCGGCCAGGGCGCCGCGGTCACGTGCGCCGTCGCCGAGGACCATGTCCACCTGTTCGGACTCGTCGAGGCGGAGGGCGATCTTGTCGGGGAACAGGTTGCGGATGTTCATGACCTCTTTGCGGGGATCCTGGAGGGCCGCCAGCACGCCTACGCCGACCGCGCGGCCTTGGGTGGTGAGCGTGGCCAGCGCGGCGGAGATGCGGCGCCTCAGCTCTCTGTCGGACTGGTAGGCGGTCAGGAACGCCACCTCGTCGACGACGACCAGGACGAAGGGGTTATCGAGGGTGGGGATGTGGGAGCGCTGGAGGCCGGCGAACCGTGCCGCCCGTTCCTGCATGACCTTGACCGCCCGATCGAGTAGATCGGCACAGTTTTCTGGGGTGGCGGCGTAGCGAGGGCCGAACAGAGCGCGGCCGTAGGACAGCTCCATCAACTTGGGGTCAAGCGCCCACAGCTCGACCAGTCCCGCCCGCGCAGCGGGGAGGAGCCCGCGGATAACGGACCAGATGATCGAGCCCTTGCCCGCGCCGGTGGCACCGGCGACCAGGACGTGTGTGCCGTGCATCTTCAGCCGCCACGGCTGTCCGTCTTCCTGCTTTCCGACCTCGACCGCACCCACGCTCGGCTCAGCGAGCAGGGGAAGGGCCGGCAGCGGCGTGGCCAGCGGATCGGTACGCGGGAACGTCAGCGTGATCCGGCCCGCCTGTGACAGCGCCACCCGACAAGAGGTCGCGCCGAAGCCCTGAGCGAGGTGATCGATGCGGTCGGCCCAGTCTTTGACCGCCTGCCCTTTGAGCATGCGGACGCTGACCAGGTCCGCCCACGGGGTGCAGGTGATCTTGCCGAGGCGGGGTAGGTAGTCGCGGCCCCGGATGTGCCGTCCCAGTCCAGAGACGATCATGACGGGTTGCCAGTGCCGCCGGTACACCCAGATCAGCCGCCACCAGGCCAGCAGCCGCCAGCCGACCAGCCGGGCGAAGGAGTCCCGGTTGGTGAGCGCCCAGGCGAGCAGCCCGACCGGAGTTGGTGTGCTGAGCAGGAGGGCGGCGCGCCAGCCGTACAGCAGCGTGAGCACACCGGGCGTGGCGGCGGCGAGCATGGCGATGGGGTGTCGCCATGTCGCCCGGACGAGGCCGACCACAATGCGCCCGGCGAGGATGATCAGGGTAAGGATGGCAGGGGTGGTGACGACGGCCGGGCGGAACACCACAGCCGTATCCGGAGTCGTGGTGACGAGGTTGCGCGCCTCGTCACCAGGAAGCCGCCTGAACATAAGCTTGGTGCCTCTCGTGATGTGGAGTCAGGGGAGAACCGAAGGGGCCGCCGGAAGTTGCAGCTTCTGGCGGCCCCGCCTTACTGGTCAGGTCGCCGTGGTGTCGGCTTCCTTGGTGATGGCCGACTGTTCGGTGTGCAGGCGCTCGCAGTCGGCCAGGTAGCGTGCGGCGGCGTTGAAGATCTCGCGGGCGGTGGACAGGTCGGCGTCGGTGACTGGTCCGGCCGCGGTGGTGGAGATGTGCACGTTCGCCTCGCGGGAGCTGAGCTCCAGGTACGGGCGCGGGTTGCTGAGCAGGATTCCGGAGCTGACGCGCAGGCCGGGCGTGTGGAACGAGATGCCCAGATGCGGGGTGGAGTCCGGGCGCATCGTCAGCGTGACGTAGGTGTACGGCTCGGAGCTCACGCCGCGGTCTCCCTACCGGTGGGCGCCGCCTGCTGCTTGGGACGGGCCGGGCGCATGCCGGTGGCCCGGTAGGAGTAGGCCAGGCGTCCGGCCGGGTTGACGTACGGGGTGACGGTCATGCCGGTGAACTCGACCGGCGCGATCGGCAGCCCAGAGATCGGAGGCGGCGCGACGGGCGGCGTCGCGGACAAGATCTTGACCGCGACCGTCTTCTGGCCGGCCTTGAGCGTGGTGTCGCCGTCCATGACCGGGACCTGCCAGATCGGCTCACCGGTGGTCTTGTCCTTGGCGTAGACGGTCTTGCCGTTGGTGGATGCCTCGAAGTTCTTGACCTGTTCGACCTGGCCGACCAGGAAGCAGCCGTGCGGGAACGCCTGCTCGAAGGTGATCGGGATGGGGCCTTGGAGTGCCATGGGGTTCCTCTCGCCCAGGACGCGCTCTTCGTTCGCTCGTCCACTTGTCCGCATAAGTTGAGAGTAGGTGAACACAACTCGTCCGCACAAGTGGTTAAGCCGAACGCGGCGGTAAGAGTTAGCTCACCTTGAAGACATCCTCAAGCTCGTGCAGGCTCCCCGGCAGCGTCACGCTGACCACCATCAGCACCGCGCCGGCCGGGTCGTGGACCGTGGACAGGACGCCGAGCACCGGGTTGGACGAGCCGAGCAGCTCGGCTTCCTCCGTGGTCGGCTTGCGTGCGGTCACTCGCTCGGTGATGTGATCAAAGCGGAGATGCTTGACCGCCTGGAGATGCTGCCGGATCCCGTGCCGCAGCGGCTCGGGCTTGTCCAGGTCTGTCTCCAGCGAGTACTCCAGCGGCACCCAGAACGTCTCCACCGCCGACACCACGTCGCCTTGTCGAGCCACCCGCTTGCGCATGATCACCGGAGTCTGCTCAGCAACCCCCAGCAGACGCGCCACATGCCGGGGAGCCGGAACGCGCCCTGCCTCCACCACGGCATCGAGAGTCTCGCCCTGTTCGGTGGTCGCCTGGCTGGGCCTCGCACGCTCGGCCGTACTCTCTGGACGGCCCTTCACGAAGGATCCGCGCCCATGCTCGCGCTCGATCCAGCCCTGCATGGCCAAGGTCTGAAGCGCGCGCACCACCGTGGTGCGGCCAACGCCCAACTCCCGCACCAACTGTGTCTCGGACGGCAGCATGTCACCCGGGGCGTACTCGCCCGACTCAATGCGCTCTTGAATGGCCCGCATCACCTGGGCGTATTTCGGTGGGGCGAAGTCCATGCTCATCTCAACCGCCCGTTCACTCTTGCACTCGTCCGCATAAGCACAGTACCGGTTGAGGATCGGCTTGTCAGGCCCCATCAGGGTGTGGGCATAGTGACTGTACTGTCTTCCCGTTCAGAGGCATCGAGGAGTTCGAGGCACTTCGCGCACGCCTGGGGGACGTTGGGGGAGAAGGTTAGCGACCAACCACAGAACGCCAGCGGGCGGACCGGCGAAGAACAAATGGCCACCTTCGTCCCAGGCACAACAGCGTGCTGCTTCAGGACGCGGCCCTCTTTTGAGAAACCGGCCATGTACGCCTGGACAGCAACTTCAGATTCGCCCGCCGGATCATGAATAGCGAGGTCATCCCACGCCACAGCCCAACGCTGCACACCTTCCGGCAGGTCGTACCACTCGCCGTCGAGCCTCAGGAGGGCGACGTTGCCGTCGCGTAGCACCGCCACCACCAGCCCTTCCCGTCCGATCAACATAGATCCGTGGGCACGCGTGGAGGCGGGGCTGTGCTCCATGGTCACGATGGTTGCGCGGTTCCCGATGCGCTCCCACATCGCGCTCATTGAGGTTCCGCCGAGGGCGCCTGGTGTAGGCCCGCCGCAGCGCATTGTTGTGTGCGCAATTCCTCGTACCGCATGACGATACGGCGGGCCGCCCGACATGGATCGCTCGCCGGATGCCATGCATAAATGACGCGCCGACGACCAGCATTCCACCCGGTACGCCACCAAAAGCGCCCGCCATCGCACCAGACGACCAGACCCACCCAGACCGAAACCAGCGCCAGTCCATAACCATCATGGACATCGGTCTTGATTCCGTCACGCCGCAGTGCCTCTTGGAGAAGGTTGGCCGACCAGCAGGGATCGACCGTGATCATAACGGGCGTGCTCATTTGACCACCCGCTCGAACCGCACAGATCCCGCCGGATCGACGCACGCACGGAAAATCTCGCGCTTCGACCAGCCGTCATCGCCGGCGCCGAAGTCGTAGACCATGAGCGCGATGCCACCCCGGATCGAGACGTCGCGCGGCATGCCCCGCATCGCCTTACGCAACTCGTCCATGGCGGTGGCCTGGAACGCGCTGGATCCGCACGGCCCCAGCGCCTCACCCTGCGCCGATGGGACGCGAACTTCCCACTCAAACCGCTCATGCGGCGTCTCGGCCGGAGTGGGGCAGTACAGGCACTCTTCACGGGCAGATGCCGCCAGGCCAACCCCCGCTGCCGTCACATGGCCGCGCCGAGTGACGATCTTCCAGCCTCGTCCGTCGCATTCTGTGCATCTGACTGGCGTTGTCATGCCGGACAGCATGATTGCCCATACTTTTCTTACCTATCCCACGCTGGTATAGCACGCCGACATATAGGCTCCGCCACACGGCAATGCATCATCCCGGCAACAGAAAGCCGGAGGTCAGCAATGCAGAATGGCGCGTTCGACCCAATTGAGCTACCCGCTACTGTCTGGGATCAAGAACAAACCCGGGAAATGCTCACCAAACGCGACATCGCCGGGCTCTTCGGTCTCGCGACCAAATACGGTGCCAGCCAGGTCCGCATCGGCACTGCCACCGGTCTCGGTCAGCCACGCGTCAACAAGATCCTCCACGGCGACGGAGCCGTCAAAGAACTCGCCGTCATCGAACGCATCGCCGCCGGCCTACGCCTGCCCGATCACGCCCGTATGCTCCTCGGCTTGGCCCCGCTGGACATCGCTTCCCCCACGGGCGACCACGACGACGAACACGAGGAACAGACCACCGAGCTGATCAGCCGCCTGGACGCCGCAACCGCGATCGACCCGACTACGGTCATGATCCTGCGCACCGACACCAACAACCTGCGCCTCCTGGACCGCAAACTCGGCGGCCCCGCCATCGCCGACAAGATGCACGCCCAAATAGCCCAGATCGAACGCGCCCACCGCCACGCCGTACGCCCCGGCATCCGCGTCCAGCTCGCCCACCTACTCGCCGAAACCGCCTCACTCGCGGGATGGCAGGCCATCAACACCCTCGCTCTCAACGACGCCTGGACACACTATGAGCGTGCCAAGGCCGCCGCATACGAGGCCGACGACGCGGCTCTGTTGGCCTATGTCTCCGGCGAGCAGGCGTACGTCCTGCTGGAACTCGGCCGCCCCGCCGAAGCTACTGAACTCCTCCAACACGTCCACGAGCAGCACCGCGCCCACGTACCAGCCCGCCTCCGCACCTGGCTCTCAGCCGCTGAAGCAGATGCCGCCGCTATCCTCGGCGACGAGACCACCTGCCGCGCAGCTCTCGACCAAGCCACCGCCCTACTCCCCGACGGCGACGGCGATCCGGACATGCCCTACCTGTCCATCAACGCCCACCACGTAGCCCGCTGGCGCGGCAACTGCCTCGTCCGCTTCGGCGACCCCGACACCGCCGACGACCTCCGCTCAGCCCTGGCCGGCATGGACGGCACCTACAACAGAGCCGAATCCGGCGTCCGCTGCGACCTCGGCCACGCCCTCCTGGCCGCAGGCGACCCCGAAGCCGCCCAACCCCACATCCACCGCGCCCAACAACTCGCCACCATGACCGGCAGCCGCCGCCAACGCCGCCGTATCGACGAACTGTCGAAAGCCGTCAACCGCGCCCTCGGCCGTTGAGCCACACCTGAGCCTGAAGCAACCCGATCAACGTCCCGGACGTCCAGATGTCCCCGCGGGCAATCATCGATGGAATCTCGGCCATCGGAACCCACTCGATCCGATCGGCCTCCACCTCACCCTCAGGCTTACCCACCAGCTCGGCCCCACGCGCCACGAACAGTATGTGCTCGGAGTCGACCATGCCGGCCATCGGCTGATAGCTCACCAGGTGCTCAACGTTCTGCGGCCGATACCCGGTCTCCTCCTCAACCTCCCGGATAGCGGTCGCCATCGGATCCTCACCCGCCTCGATCAGCCCGCCGGGAAGCTCCCACCCCCACCGATCGAACACGAACCGATGCCGCCACATCAGCAGCACCCGGTCCCGCTCATCCAGCACCACCGCGATCGCCGCTCGATCCAGATGCACCACATGATGCTCGAACCGCTCCCCACCCGGGATCTCCACATCGGCCAGCCCCAGCCGAACCCACCGGTTGTCGTAGACGAGCCGTTCTCCATGCACAAGCCAGCGAGTCAGCTCAGCGTCATCAGCCACAACGCGAAGCTATCGTCTTGCCCACCTGCAGTACATGCCTTCGAGCTGAGCTGCAGATCAAGCCTCGCGTAGTTGTAGCCCTCTACGTGAGAGACCGTCGCAGCTCATCCGATCAAGAGATCCTGCACACCTGCCTCACGGGCGTGGCTCGCGCACTACCTGCGAACCTTCACACTCTTGAAGAGCTCAGTGAAGATCACTGATCACTTGCGGCGAGGATCCTCTAGGCGTTGGTCGCACAGAGCGACATTCCAAGGCTAGTGGCAGCGTTCTGCGTGTCATGGATGTCAGGCAGACCTGCATATCCCAAGTCCGTCCGCTACCGGAGGTTCCCGGTACTAGAGTTTCCTCCTGCGGTGACGTCCTAACGTGGGGCGGTATACCACTGCGGCAGACGAAGGAGGCTCTGGTGAGCACAGAGGAGTTGGCGAAACAGGGTTATCTAACCACGATCGGCATCCGAGGGAAGCGATTCGGCGACTTCGAAGTTCTAGATCTCGGATCCACTACGGTGGCCACCTTGGCGAAACAAGGCATGGATTTCACGCCCGCAAACACGGTGGCATATCCATGCAAGGTTTACAAGCCGCCCAAAAATGCTAGTTTGGGTAAACCGGATACAGTATACGTCCATCGGATCGCGGGACGCGTCGTCCCTGTCGCCGTTGCCGAATGGAAGACAAAGAAGCGGCTCCGTGCGGGCAACGATGCTCTCAGTGCAGCGGAGCAAGCCATAGTCGGAGCTTTGGCCATGGGCGTTCGGCTCGCTATAACCACGGACGGGGCACGCTTTCGTTATATAGACGCACTGGCATCCGCAAATGCAGGGGAGGTCGTGGAGCTCGACGAAACTCGCGACTTCACTCCGGCTGTTCTGTCGGACTTGTATCGAGGTGAATCCGATGTCGTCCGGGATCCTAAACCGCTTGCTGAAACAGTCTGGCAAATTATTTGGCATGCGACGAAGGCTGAGCCGAAGGATTGTCTCCTTACATTCGTCGAGATATTCATGCTTAAGTTCCTTTCTGACAACTTGCCGCTAGCGGTCCTGCCGACCGACTATAGGTTCGAGGCCCTTTTGGTGGGGCAGGATGAATTCAAACAGAACAAAGGTAGTAGCCAAATTGAGTACTACGTAAATGTGATTCGTCCGAGAATCAAGCAAATCTTCGCCGATCGCCTAGTGGTGCGGGATGAAACTATAGCCGAACTCCTCGGTCTCGCGACTATCACATCTCAGACAACGATTATCAATGGCTTCGCGTTCTTGCGGTCCTCATCCACCACCACCATCTCATCGTACAATCGAACGTTCTGTGAGATTCTGCAAGAGTTTCAGCAGTTTGGTGCCCTCACCAATATTGACCCAGAATTCAAGCTACGTCTGTACGAGACATTTCTGCGCCGCTCGGCCAGGCAGCAGCGTTTGGGGCAATTCTTCACTCCGCGCAATATCGTTAAGTCGATGGTGAAGATGGCGAGACTCAACGCTCTATCGGATGGATCCATCGTGTTGGATCCGGCCGCAGGCGTGGGAGGGTTTCTGCTCGAACCGCTCCTTTTCCCGGACGCGCTACCTGGGAATATCAGCTTCAAAGATGGTGAAGTCCGTCAGCGAGTCAAGCTAGTCGGAGCTGACGTAGACGTCTCAACTAACATATTGGCTAAAGCCAACATGCTCCTGCACCTAGCCGAGTCGGTAAGAAATCCTGACACGACTACTGGCGCGCTCAACCAGGCGCTCGCGAACACGTTCTTGCTGCTCAACGAGAACGAAACGCTCGGTTCCCTAGCACATCCCCCTATAGATGCGGTGGATGTGATTCTCACTAATCCTCCCTACGTGACGCAAGGTTCCTCGATCTATAGGAAAGAGATTGAGCACTTTGAGGGTGAGCGAAATGGGACAACGCTAAGTGACTACTATGACGGAGGTGGTCTCGGCGTAGAAGCGCTGTTCCTTCGCTATATCTCAGGCGCGCTAAAACCCGGCGGCCGAGCCTTTGTGATCGTTCCCCTCGGCCTGCTGAATCGAACCGCTCAGCGCATAAAGAGTGGGCTTCTCGCAGAATGCAATATTCTAGCGAGCATTCAGCTGCCGCGGAACGCTTTCTTCAACACCGCGCAGCCTACCTATATTCTAGCGATAGAGAAGCGCAAGACGCGCACTCAATCGCGCCCGCCAGTCTTCTGCGGAATAGCTCGAAGTATTGGCGAGAGTCTTGATTATGAACGCGTTCCCACGCCTGACGATAACGGCCTCGCCACATTGGCTGAGCTCTTCGTTCGGTATGTCCAGAGCCCTCCCTCGACGGCGAATACTCGGCCGACCGAGTACGAAGGATGTGCCTTCGCCAAGCTAGTTCCTGCTGAGGCATTTTCACCCGATGAGCGATGGGATGTGGTTAGGCACTGGACTGATGAGGAGCATGTCGCTCTAGGAGAACGCGCAGAAACGATCGACCGTGCAGAGTTCGTCGACATCGCGACCACCACGCTTCAAGACATCATTATAGAGTTGCAGCAGGCTCGGGACGAACTGGCGGCGCTCACTGCCGATCGTATTCAGCAGTTCAATCTGGCTGACGTTTCGCGTTTCCAAGTTCGCTCGGGTATAAGAATCCGAAACGTCGATCTGCGAGAACACCCTGGAGATATTCCAGTCTATTCGGTCTTCACGCGACCGGAGACGCAAAAAGGGTCGATTTCTGAAGAATGGCTGGAGGAAAGAGGGTATCCTCCTGAGCCTTATCCTTCAGTTACCGTAATGGCGACTGGAGCATCCGCAGTGGGGATGGTCTTCAATCGGGAGGCCGGATGCGTTATGACTGACGACGTCGTCATAGTCCAACCATGGTCTGAGAAGACCGAGGAAGAATGGCGTTTGGAGGCAGAGGCCCAAGGGGTAGAGGTTGCTGGGCTACCGCCGCACGACATCGATCTTGGCTATCTCGCTGTAGCTTTGGGCAAGACAATTGCTCAAGGCGGCTATCTCTACGAAGCAAAGCTTTACACCAAGCGTGTTAGACAGCTAACGATCGAGGTGCCAGTCGACGAGAATGGCAATCCGGATTCGGAGCGGCAGTGCCGAATCGCCGCAGTTGTTAAACGCCTTGATGGCATCCGCGCCAAGCTACAAGAGACTGGTGTCTGGAGTAAAAGCGTGCGCTTGTCGTAGGAGAGATGGAGCCCGCACATTTCGGCGAAGATATGTGCGGGCGGTCCGACCTTTAACTGTCATCCGAATCGCGGGATCGCAAAACCTCTGCGGCCAGATCGGCTAGTGTCCCTTCGCCGGGGACCGCCCAACGCTTGGTTCCTTCGGCGGCTACTGGGGATTCATCCCAGCCGGCGAGCTTCCGTAGGTGCTGGATAAGACCACTAGGCGAGTACTTCTGCCCATCGGCAGACCATAGAAGTGGTTTGCCTCGGCTGTTAACCCAGGTTGCTTGGCTCCGGCTCGGATCTTGTTCCAGCCACTCACCTATTGCTGCTTGTTCGGGTTTACTGCCCGAAATGAGTACTAGGGGAGTTCCGTCTGCGATCCGGCGGGCATCGACCAGGGTGGGGACCGCATTCGGCTGGCGTGGCTTACTGGGCGCAGTATTCGGACGATATTCGGGAGCGAGTTGTGGCACCTCTGTTCCGGACTTCAGATCTGCAAGTACCCGCGTGGCAAGTACACGGCACCGTTCTGGATTCGTGAACGTGCTGCTGATCAGCGAGCTCGTACCAAATTCTTTGTCAACGTGATAAATTAACCACGTGAGAACCCGGCGAGTGAGGTCAGGAACTTGCGGAAGAAGTTCTTCCCAGTCGGATCCCGGATCTTCGATTCCTTCTGATCCCCCGAACTGAAATACCAGGTGGGATATGAGGTAGTCGCCGCGTTCTGCGATGGCTCCTGCTCTGCCTTCCCAAGTGGATCGGCCAGCATGGAGGGTGGAACGAACGGCGCGCCATAGAAGTACTGAACGCCATATTTGATCTGCGGATGGCTGTTCTCCAAAGAGCATGGGATATGCCCCCTGGCTGTCATCCTCCCAAAGGAGCTCCTGGTTCTGCTTGGCACGCGCTGCGAGTTCAGGGTTGTGATGGGCACAGGCTAGTGCTGTGGCTGCGTGAACTACAGAACACCCATCCGCGGGCGAGGGGTCCATCTCGCCGCGTTTTACGACGTATGTTTTACCGAGAGAAAGCGCAAAATCGATTCTGATCCGAGCTTGTACGGGATCCAGCGCAACGAAATCGCGGGACTCTACCCTGTTTTGCGTATTTGTTGCTTTTGTTATCTCGTTGGCAAAGCCTTCGGGGCACCCTTTTGTGGATATTACTTTGACTTGAACGTACGCAAGCTCTGTCCCTGTGGGATTTTTGTTCATAGCGCGGTGGATTTCGGCTACCGTTTGAGCGCCGTTCACGACACTTGCACCGGTGAGGTCCAGCTTGATTGGGCCAATCGTTGACCGGCTCCATTGGGTGCGGTTTACCTCGTCGCACAGCACAGTGATGCCGTTATTGAAGTACCAGAAGTCCTGAGGGTTGCCCGTTAGGGTCTCCACGAGACCGAGGTTTACGTTTGTAAGTCCCAGGGGAGTGCGTATGTTCTTGTGGTAGAGTTGTACGCCATGTTCCTCGTGCCACTCTGCAATGTCGGCAACGGCAACGGTTCCTTGGTAGGCCTCGTACGGCTCGGCGTAGTGAATCCAATCTCTCATTGGAACTGTTAGACTGATTTGCGGTTCCGCCAAATCGTCTCGGACGATACGCCAGATGTCCTTTGTGGTGAGAACTGTATGGTCCAGCACGCTATCGTATCTGTTGAACTCTACCGCCATATCGGTAAATGGCTTTATAGACTCTGGAGACGGCTGCTGATCCGCCATTTGGGCCACTACTAACTTGATCCTCAAGCGAGGATTATCAAGGATCGCCTTGATAGGCTCTACGAGTCGCTGAAACTTCAGATTGAAGCGATCAAACCGGTGATGATCGATGAGTCGCAGGCCGTCGACGTGCTTCAAAGCCTCGGCTTTCGAGAATCGGGCGGCTCCCTTGTCGCTCCACTTCGCTTGAATGAGCCACAGGCGAGGCATGCCTTCGATGAAGGCAACCGCATCGATACCCTGATCGTCGAAGTCGTCAATCACCATGCCAGCTGCAGCAACATTGTCGCACCCTGTAAGGCTGCGAACCACGAGAGCGGCAAGCGCTCGCGTTAGGAAATGTTGTTCCTTTTGGTCATCCGGCTTGCGTGCAAGGTCGCTGAGATCGATCAGGCCCTGGAACTCTCGCGTTAAAGCTTCACGTACTTGTCGCACCGGAGTGGGCATGGTGGCCGGTTTTGTCATGTTATTACTCCTTTGTGATGCTTTGTCGAGAGCTGATGCGTTAGTGTCGTCCTCAGTAGGGTGACGAGCGGAATCAATTCGCGCCTTCCGTCTTCCCGTTGGCCTTGATCGGAGTGATCGCTTTCGATTGTGATCGCGATGGAGGTCGTGATTATACGCGTGGAGCGATACATGTTGCTACCGGGATGTGGCCGCGCCCGGGGTTGGTCAGCATCTCAAGCATCCGGAATTAACTCTCATCGGACGAAGATGCCGTGGGGCCTCCTGTTGACCGATGCAAACTAGTAGGCCCGTCTTATGCCCTCGCGTTGCCGAATTGTTCTCGTATGGATCAAGCGGCGGCGCGGCGCGCCGCCGTACCCCCGGCCCTCCGCCCGCCCGCCGTCCGGGCGTGCGGCCTGGGGGCCGGTCCCGGACGGCGGCGGGACACCGGGCCGGGCTCTGCGCGCCTGCCCGCCGCACGGACCGAACCCTTCGCGCCGGGGTTGCCGCGGCGCCGCACAGATGCAGCCCTCACGATCGCCACAGCATGGCTGGTCTTTGTCCGTGGTTGGGGGCGATCGACGATCCGCGCTTCGTTCCTCAGCACGGCTCACCGGACAACCTGGTTGAGGTTGGTCTCCGAGCTGAGGCTGGCCCCACTCTCCGGCTGCCGGGTCATCGGGCGCGTTGAGGATCATGCCTACTGATCGCCACCGTGCCTTCTTATTGCCACACTGCGATGCCACCGCCTGGTTGGCAAACCAGGCGCAGGCCATCGTCCGGGCCTTGTGCACTCCACGCCTCATAGCGGGCGTCGGGCTTCACCTTCAGTTGCAGTCCGGTATCGAACACCAGCCGCAGCGATCCGGACTTGAAAGCGACCGATGAGAGAACCGTCGCACCGAAGAGAGCCAGTGCCGGTGCAACATCCTGCTGTTCAGGCAATAGGCGCGCCTTCACTCGATCGGGCGCACGCAGTGTGCTTAACTCCGCTTCGGATTCCACGTCCACTTGGGCTCCGCTGTCCAATAGCAGCGTCAGTTGATAGCTCACACGGATCTGGATCACCTGCATGCCGCGGTACGGCAGCAACCATCGGTCCTCCAACTCGACCAGATCTCTCGGCCGGTCCATGTGTAAAGCCCTCCTGTGGCCGTCAACCACGTCGACTGTTTGATCGCTTGACGCTCCGCATGCCCGCCGTGTGGCCGTGTTCGGTGGGTGTCTGTCAAGGCGCGGCGAGCTCACCCGTGCGGAGCAGCACGAGTGCTTCTTCGTGCCATTCGCAGCGGTCGCCGGCCGGGGGCAGTTCGACCCCCGCACGTCCGGCCGGGGCAGAGAACTCGTGTCGAAGCTGTTCTACGAGTTGTTCGGCCTGCCTGAGCGTTTCCGGTAGGTCGCCGGGGGCGTCCACGCTGAGGCCGAGAACGGTCGCCCCGTCACGAGTGACCGTGATCATGGCCTGGTAGTGGGCGCGAGCCCTGAGGTAGAGCGTGAAGGCGTCATCCCCGTCTTCGGAGCGCAACTCTTCGAGGGCATTGTCATCCGCGTCGTCCGCGATGCCCAGGACATGAACCCGTGTGAAAGCGTGGAGTCGCTCGTCACCAGGCTCGTCCACATCGACGTAGCTGTCGATGAATCGCTCGAAGACCTCGGGGCTCTGCTCCGGAACCCACACGTAGACGTCGAGACATGGCGGCACGGACCTAGCGTAGATCTTCGCGGTCTGCCGTGACGTGCAATATGCGTGCAATGATCATGACGGCGAGAGGGGCGCGAACGTGCTGCCCACCAGGTCAGAAGACATGTCGCCGGAAGAACAGCCACGAGCTGTAAAACCGTCGGCTCAGCCTACGCAAGTTCGAACCTTGCACCTGCCACACCAGCGGGAAGAGGCCCGTCACCAGCGGAAACGCGGTGACGGGCCTCTCGCTTTATGTCCGGCTGTCTACGGCGGACACTGGCGGACTACGGTTGATCGTTCCCAATACGTTCCCAAAGGATCAAGGCCAGCGGATCATGACCGCCCAGACGGCACTCACAGGGAGCACCGAGTGAACCTCACGCCGTACCGGTGGTGGACGCGCGAGGTCTTGGCTCAGCACGGTATGTATCGGGTCAACGACCTGATCCCGCACCTGGCCGAGCGCGGCATCGCCCTGCCCGCCTTCCTCGCGAGCGGCGCCACCCCGATACGTCGAACGACCCGCCAGCGTGCACCGCTGGCGTCTTCCAGCGCCTGGTAGGCGGCCTGTAGCGGGAATTTCGCTATAGGCCGCTGCGGCTGCGTTATCGGGTGTGGTCGGCGCGGTTCCACCAGAAGACGGTCGTGATACCCCCGGCCGAGCCGGTGGCTGCAACCAGCAGGAGACCGATAAGGTCCGGCGGGTCTTGGTTCTCTCCGGCGATGCCGGCGAACAGGCCGGGCACCGACCACGGGAAGTAGGCTCCGTAGCCGAGCGCGGCGATCACCTGGGCGCAGAACACGAGGCCGAACAGGGCGCCGACGGCGGCCAGGTATCCGCGGCCCATGCTGGCGGCCAGGGCCAGGGGCGTGGTGGTTAGGGCGGCCAGCGCGGCTGCGGCCAGGATCCGCCCGACACCCACAACGGCGGTGGGGACCGACCAGGAAGGCAGGCCGAGCAGGGCTCCGATGAGCAGGCCGAGCCCGGCCAGCAGGACGGCCAGCAGCAGCGACCAGACGGCGACGACGGCGAACTTGGCGGCCACGATGGCGGTGCGAGAGGTAGGCAGGGCGAGCAGGTCGGTGGCGGTGTGGTCGCTGAACTCCCGGCCGAACAGCCAGATGGCGATGAGCCCGTAGACGCCGCCTCCGCCCACCGCGCCGGCCTGGGCGAGCAGGGCAAGGTAGCTCGGCCAGTCGGCGCTGGCGCCCGACAGTTGGGCTTTGTCACCGAGTAGCCCCAGCGCTCGGGCACGGGCGGGGTCGGCCAGGATGAACATGCACATGCCGCACACCAGCGCAGCGAGGGTGAAGGCCAGCGCGGTGATCCAGGGCAGGCGGCTGCGCCGCACCTTGAGCAGTTCGGCCCACAGTGCCTCACGCATCCTGGGTCCCCTCCTCCGCGACTTGGCCGGGCTGTTCGGCGGGTGTGTTCTGTCCGATCGTGCGCAGGAAGTAGGTCTCCAGGTCTTCTTCCTCCAGCCGCAGCTCCGTAGGCGGCACCCCGCCATGCACCAGCACGGCGGCGACCTGGTCCGGGCGTGAGAGGGCGCGCTTGTCGGTGAGCAGCAGCCCGTCCGGCGCGGCGGATATGGGGTGGTAGCCGTGCGCGCGCAGCACCGCCTGAGCGGTGGCGTCGTCGCGCGTGGTCAGGCGCAGGTGGCGGTGCCGGTGCTGGTCCAGTTGGTCGGCGTCGTGTTCGCCGATGAGGCGGCCGTGGTGGAGGATGCCGATGCGGGTGGCCAGGCGGGCCACCTCGGCCAGCAGGTGGCTGGACAGGAACACGGTGGTGCCGTGCTGGTGGGCCAGGTCGGCGAGCAGGGCGCGGATCTCGGCGACGCCGGCGGGGTCCAGGCCGTTGACGGGTTCGTCGAGGATGAGCAGGCCGGGGGCATGGAGGAGGGCCCTGGCCAGGGCCAGGCGCTGCAGGTTGCCGAGCGACAGGGTACGGGCCCGGCGCTCGGCGTAGGGGGCCAGCGCCAGGCGTTCGATGATGTCGTCGGCGGTGCCGGGCAGGCGGCGCAGCCGGCGCACCACCTCCAGGTTCTCCCGTACGGTCAACTCCGGGTAGGCGGCGGCTGCCTCCACCAGGTAGCCCACCTGCGCCCAGGCTGTGCGCTCGCCCGCGGAGACGTCGGCGCCCAGGACGCGTACGGACCCGGCGGTGGGGGCGATCATGCCGAGCAGCATGCGGATGAGGGTCGTCTTGCCGGCGCCGTTGAGGCCCAGCAGGGCGTAGATCTGTCCCGCCCGCACGTGCAGGGTGACGTCGTCGACGGCCGTCACGTCGCGATAGCGCTTGCTCAGGTGGGCGATGTCGATGACGGGCGCGGCCGCGCAGGTCGTGGGCGCGGGCTCAGCTGTGGCGCCATCAGATGGTGGGGTTCGGGGGCGCACGGGCACATCCTTGTCTCGATGCGGACTGGACATGCCGACCAGGCTTCCCGGCTCACCTGGCGTCAGATTATCCCTACCGAGCCGTGCCGGATAGTGCGCTCCGGGCCTTCGGCATCGCCGGCATTGCTGTCCCGGTCACGTGGGCGCGGGCCTGGTGACGCCGGTGTGGTGAGGCGTGCTCAGCGCGGTGCGTGTTTCTCTTCCCAGCGGCGCAGCAGGCCGGGCAGTTCACCCAGCAGGAATTCGTAGAAGTCGCGCATCCGCGTCAGCCGCGCGTGGGCTGGGTCGCCGGAGGCGGTGGTGGCGATGCCGGTCTCGGCGGCCTGCAGCATGACATTGACGACGGTGTTCTGGGTGGAGAACAGGGTGGCCCACGCGTCGTCGCGCAGCCGGTAGTGCTCGCGGCGGCTACCGGGCGCGGGCAGGCGTTCGATCAAGCCGACCGACAGCAGGGCCTTGACCGCGCCGGACACCGATCCCGCGCTGACGCCGAGCCGGTCGGCGATGTCGCCCATGGTGACGGTCTCGGCGTCG
Source organism: Nonomuraea sp. NPDC052116 (assembly GCF_040680035.1). NCBI lineage: Bacteria > Bacillati > Actinomycetota > Actinomycetes > Streptosporangiales > Streptosporangiaceae > Nonomuraea > Nonomuraea sp. NPDC052116. Next base: position 96,008 of record NZ_JBFAWA010000047.1, read on the forward strand.
GTGAACAGGAACACCGCCAGGGCTCGCGCTGACATGCGTTGCAGGCCGCCTTCGGTCAGCACCAGCGCCAGCCGTTCGGCTGCCTGCCATCGTTCCTGATCGCTCACCCGGCCACCTCCATGGGCAGGATAGCTGATGTATTGAGGCTTCAGAAATTTCAGAAGTTTGGCTATATTGCTGGTATTCGGCCCGTCGCAGGGTCGACGGTGTGCCGGGAAGCCTGGTCGGCGAGCGCAGCAGTCCTCCGAGCAGGGAGCGCCGATGAAGGTTCTCATCCTCACCCATGGCACCCGTGGTGACGTGCAGCCGTACGCCGCCCTCGCCTTGGCCCTGAAGCGTGCCGGTCACGAAGCCGTGCTGGCGGCTCCGGCGGCGATGGCGGGCCTGGTCGAGCCGCACGGCATCGCCTTCGCGCCGGTGCACGACGGGCCGAACACGCTCATCGACGACCCGGACATCCGTCAGGCCATCGAGAGCAACTACCGCGGCCTGCGCGGCAAGCAGGTCGCCCTGCAGGTGATGCGCCGCAGCAAGCCGCTCATGGCCAAGGTCTTCGCCGACATGGCCGACGTAGCAGTAGACGGGGCGGGCCAGGGCGCCGACCTGGTCGTGCACGCGCCCGGCATCCCGGCCCAGCATTTGGCCGAACGGCTCGGCGTGCCCGCGGTGCCCGCCGCGCTGCAACCGGTGTGGGTGCCCACTGCCGCATTCCGCAACCCGATGTTGCCGCTGCCGCTGCCCAAGGCGCTGAATCGGGCCTCCTACCTGCCGATCAAACTGATGTTGCGCTCGTTCGGCGGCATTGCCGACGACCTGCGCAAACACCGGCTGGACCTGCCGCGGCGGCGCGGGCGGCACGACATCCTGCGCCGCCCCGACGGACGTCCGGCGACCGTCCTGCACGGCTTCAGCCGCCATCTGCTGCCGCACGGTCCGGCAGCCGGCCTGGACTATCCGGCGTGGGTGCACACCACCGGCTTCTGGTTCCTGCCCGCCCCACCTGGCTGGACGCCGGCGGCGGAACTGGCCTCCTTCCTCGACGCGGGTCCGGCGCCGGTGTACATCGGGTTCGGCAGCATGGCGGGCACCGACCCCGAGCGTCTGGGCCGAATCGTCACCCAGGCCATCCGATTGGCGGGGGTGCGGGCGGTGCTGGCTTCCGGCTGGGGCGGCATCCAGGCCACCGACCTGCCCGGCACCGTGCACCTGCTCAATGAGGCCCCGCATGACTGGCTGCTGCCGCGGATGGCCGCGATCGTGCATCACGGCGGCAGCGGCACCACCGGTGCGGCGCTGGCCGCCGGACGGCCGCAGGTCATCTGCCCGTTCGTCGCCGATCAGCCGTTCTGGGCGGCCCGCGCGTACGCGGCCGGCGTGGCCGTGCCACCCCAGCCCCAGCGGCGTCTCACCCCGGACACTCTCGCCGCCGCCATCCGCCTGGCCGCCACCGACGCCCGGATGGCGGCGGCCGCCGCCGAGTTCGGGCAGCGCGTGCGGGCCGAGGCCGGGACTACTCGCGCCGTCACGATTCTGGAGTCGCTGGTATGACCATGAACCACCTCCGCGACCTGGCCGGCGCCACCGACCGGGACGCTTTCTTGGCCAAGCTGGCGGCCGAGGGGCCGGTCAGCCGCGGCGTTTACCTGGACGGCACACCGCTGTGGCTGGTCACCGGCCATGCCGAGAGCCTCATCGTGCTGACCGACCCGCGCTTCAGCAGCGACCCGGCCAAACAGACCACCTTCGACCTGGCCGCAACCGCCGGTCTGCCCGACGACGTGGCCCCGTACCTGCTGCGCACGCTCGGCGCCTACGACCCGCCGGACCACACCCGGCTGCGGCGGCTGGTGTCGCGGGCGTTCACCGCCCGCCGTATCGAGCGGCTGCGCCCGCGTATCCAGCAGATCGCCGAGGAACTGCTGGACGGCCTGCCGGAGCAATTCGACCTCGTCGAGTGCTTCGCCTACCCACTGCCGATCCAGGTCATCTGCGAACTGCTCGGCGTGCCTGCGGGAGATCGCGACACCTGGCGGGCGTGGGCCGGCGACCTGACCGCCCCGGACCCGGCCCGGATCGCGGCCGGGGCACGCGGGCTTGTGGCGTACATGGCCCGGCTCATCGCCCGCAAGGCCGGTCAGGGCGGTGATGACCTGCTGTCGGCGCTCATCGCCGTGCGGGACGACGATGGGGACCGGCTCAGCGAGCACGAGCTGATCGCGTTGTCCGTCAGTATCCTGATCGCCGGTCACGAGACCACGGTCGGCCTCATCAGTCAGAGCGTCCACCTGATCCTCACGCGGTCGCTGACACTCGGCGACGATGACATCGCCCGTGCGGTGGAGGAGTTCCTGCGCTACAGCGGTCCCGCCGAGATCGCCGTCCTGCGCTATGCGCTCGAACCGGTCGAACTCGGCGGCGTCACCATCGGCGCGGGTGAGGCCGTGCAGATGGTGTACGCGGCGGCCAACCGCGACCCGGGCCGCTTCGACCGTCCGCACCGGCTCGACCCGCATCGCGCGGACAACGCCCATCTCGGTTTCGGCCACGGCATCCATTACTGTCTGGGCGCCGCACTGGCCCGTGCCGAGACCGAGATCGCCCTCAGCACGCTCCTGCGCCGCTTGCCGGGGCTGGAATTGGCCGTGCCCGCTGACCAGATCGGCTGGCGGCCCGGCCTGCAACGGGCGCTGTCCGCCCTGCCGGTGCGCGTCCGGCCGAGCTGAGCATTGTCGGTCGACCCCAGGAGTCGCAGGTCGGCCTGGAGGTAGACGGCAGTGAGGTAGCGAAGCATCTCGGCGGATCCGGCCGCAGCACGGCAGGTCACCGTCGCGACGGCCGGCCCGACCGCCGGGACGCAGCCGCCGACGCAGCCGCCACGACGCGCTGCTCAGATAAGTAGCACCAGGGCATAGACCACCAGCAGGACCACTGACCAGCCGCGGGCCAGCGGCGTCCCTATGGGGAGCAGCGCGCAGATGAATCCGCTGATGCCGACCATGGCGACGTTGACGGTCGGGGTGATGGAGGGCGCTCCCGCGGCGGTGAGAGCGACGAGGGCGCCACCGGCGAGGCTGTTGACCAGGGTGCCCACCAGCACGGCGCCCACGAGCAGATCACTGTCGCCGCGCCGCTGAGTCCGAATCGCCAGGATCAACATCGGTAGTGCCGCTGCGCAGGCCACCAGTGTGAGCCCCACACGTTCCGGCGACGCGCCCGTACGCGCGGCGAGTTCGGAGGTGTTGTTCACGAGTAACAGCGCACCGGCCAGGTCGGCGAGCGTTCGCGCCAGCTCCACCACCAGGCGCGCCGGTCCGGCCGTCGTGAGGTGACGCGTGCTCTGCGCCGCCATCACGTCTTGCGGACTCGATCGGGCCACGACCACCAGCAGCGCCACCGCGCCGATCAGGGCTGCAACCAGAGGAGCGCTCGCCCCCACATCAGCCCAGCAACGTCAGCGCGAAGATCGTGACCGCCGCGGTCGACAACAGCGCCTGACGCGGCAGCAGCGCAGAGCTGATCCTCAGCTCGGCCACGAGTCCGCCAACGCCGAGGACCACCGTGAGGTTGACGATGTTCGCGCCGGCCAGGCCCGCCGCCGCCAGCTCCTCATGCCCCCCGAGGCCGGCCAGCGAGACCACGATCAGCGTTGAGACGGAGGCGGCGATGCCTGTGATCAGCGCGGCCACCACGATCGGCCGCAGACCGAGCCGTGCGGCCAGCCTCCCGGCCCCGGACACCAGGAGATCACCCGCAACGGCCAGTAGAGCCACCCCCAGTGCGAGGAGAGCGACGAGGTGAAACACTCCACCGCCTCCCATCAGATCGCCTCACACGACGGGGCATACCAAGCTGACCAGCGGAAACGCCGCGGTCGCGCCCACATCGACGGTATAACACTCCGGGATCGATCGAATGCTCAAAGTGGTCGTCTTGGCGGGGGAGTCCGGTGGTGGGCTTCGCGTGCTGCGTCATGGGAGCGGGTCCGGTGGAGCCGAATCCGTTATGTGGCTATTTACGCTTCCTGATACGTTATTGACAGGTGTGCCGGGAAGTCTGGTCGGCGAGTGAGCGGCCCGATCCCTTCTCCAGAGCGGAGTTCCATGCCCGGCACCAGCGCTACGCGCGTTCCCCGCCTGTTCAACCGGAGCACCTGGCCCGAAGCGCGTCGCATCGCCGACATCCTGCGGAAGGAAACGATCGGCGGGGCGCTGTTGCTGGCCGCCGCGCTCACCGCGCTGATCTGGGCCAACTCGCCGTGGGCGCAGACCTACCAGGACCTGCGGGCCATCGAGGCCGGCCCTGCCGCGCTGCACCTGAACCTCGACCTGGCCACCTGGGCCGCGGACGGGCTGCTGGCCGTCTTCTTCTTCGTGGCCGGTCTGGAGCTGAAACGGGAGTTCGTCGCCGGCGATCTGCGTGACCTGCGCCTGGCCGTGGTGCCGGTGGCCGCGGCC